>CADEGR010000019.1:0-21015 GCA_902826935.1 uncultured Alphaproteobacteria bacterium
CGCTCTACACCACCGAGGGCGGCTGGCTGCATATCGACACGGCCGCCCTGGTCGAGGATGCGCAGGCCGCCAAGGCGAACGGCTTTCGCGGCTCCAAGATCAAGATCGGCCGGCCGCATGTGGCCGAGGACGTGGCGCGGCTTGGCGCCGTGCGGGCCGCGGTCGGCGACGGCTTCGAGATCATGACGGATGCCAATCAGTGCTTCCGGGTCGACGAGGCGATCCGGCGGGCGGAGCGGTTCCGGGAGCTCGATCTCGCCTGGTTCGAGGAGCCGCTGCCGGCGGACGATCTGGACGGCCATCGCCGCTTGGCCCGCTCGACCGCGATCCCGGTGGCGGTCGGCGAATCGCTCTACTCGATCCGCCATCTGCGCGAATACATGCAGCAAGGCGCCTGCTCGATCGTCCAGACCGACGTCGCCCGGATCGGCGGCATCACGCCCTGGCTCAAGGTCGCGCACATGGCGGAAGCCTTCGATCTGCCGGTCTGCCCGCATTTCCTGATGGAGCTGCATGTCAGCCTGGTCTGCGCCGTGCCCAACGGCAAATATGTCGAGTACATCCCGCAGCTGGACGATCTGACCACCAGCCGCCTCGCGATCGAAGCTGGCCAGGCGCTGGCGCCGACCACGCCCGGCCTCGGCATCGAGTGGGACTGGGCTGCGATCAGCCGGCGCAGCATCGGCGAGTTCAGCCAGAACTTCGCAGCGTGAGGCCGGCCATGGTGCAGCGCATGGGCATGGTGATCGGCATCGAGCCCGATCGGATCGAAGAGTACAAGCGCCTGCATGCGGCGGTCTGGCCGGAGATCCTGGCGCAGCTGAGCGCGTGCCACGTCACCAACTACTCGATCTTCCTGCGCCAGCCGGAGAATCTGATGTTCGCCTATTGGGAGTATGCTGGCAGCGATTTTGCGGGCGACATGGCGCGGATGGCGGCCAATCCGCGGACCAGGGCGTGGTGGGCCTTGTGCGGCCCCTGCCAGCGGCCGCTCGAGAGCCGCGCCAAGGGCGAGTGGTGGGCGATGATGACGGAGGTGTTCCACCATGATTGACCACGCCGGGCGATGCTGATCCGGCTGGACGACCTGTCGGGAGCCGAGATTGCCGCCCTTCTGGCGGAGCATCTCGAGGACGCCGCGCGCCATTCGCCGCCCGAGAGCGTGCATGCGCTGGATCTCGCCCGGCTGCGGCGGCCGGAGATCACCTTCTGGACCGCCTGGGACGGGGCGAGCCTGCTTGGCTGCGGTGCGCTCAAGCAGCTCGATCCGGGTCATGGCGAGATCAAGTCGATGCGCACGGCCGCGGCCCATCGGCGCCAAGGGGTCGCGGCGATGATCCTCGAAACGATCATCGCGGCCGCGCGCGAGCGGGGCTATCGGCGGCTCAGCCTGGAAACCGGCTCGATGGCAGCCTTCGCGGCGGCCCGTGCCCTGTACAGCCACTTCAGCTTCGTCGACTGCCCGCCCTTCGCCGACTACCGGGAAGATCCCTATAGCTGCTTCATGCGGCTGGATCTGACGTCTCAGCCCTTGACCGCGCCGGCGGTCAGGCCCTGGACGAGATAGCGCTGGATGAAGGCGAAGAACAGGCAGGCCGGAATCAGCGCCAGCACGGCGGCGGCCATCATCTGGCCCCAGTCGACCGAGAACTTGGAGACGAAGGTCAGGAGGCCGACCGCGAAGGTCATCTTCTCCTCGCTATTGATCAGCATCAAGGCGAATAGCAGCTCGGACCAGGCGGCGGTGAAGACGAAGCCCAGCGTCGCGGCGATGCCCGGCAGGGTCAAAGGCAGGATCACCCGGCGCAGCGCACCCAGCCGGGTGCAGCCGTCGATCATCGCCGACTCCTCAAGCTCCTTTGGAATCGCGTCGAGGAAGGATTGCATCAGGAAGGTCGCGAACGGCACGTTGAAGGCGGTGTAGACCACGATCAGCCCCACCAGGCTGTCGGTCAGGCCGAGCGGCGTGAGCAGGCGGTAGATCGGGGCGATCAGCATCACCAGCGGGAACATCTGGGTCAGCAGCAGCAGGAACACGATCGCTGCCTTGCCCGGGAAGCGAAAGCGCGAGAAGGCGTAGCCGGCGGCGCTGGCGCACAAGGTCACGATCAGCGCCGTGCCGGCAGAGACCAGGACCGAATTGACGAAGAACGCCGGAAAGTCGCTCTGCAGCAATACGAAGTCGAAATTGGCCAAGGTCGCCCGCGACGGCCAGAGCCTGATGCCTTCGCTGTAGAGCAGCTGGTCGGGCGTGACCGCGATCTTGATCAGCCAGAACAGCGGAAACAGGGCGAACAGGACATAGGCGAGGATGGCGAGGCGGTGGCCGAGGGTCCTCATGGTCAGGCGGTTTCCGGCAGGCGCCGGCGCAGGCGGAGCAGGATCAGGGCGTAGGCCAGGAGGAGCAGAAGCAAGGCGGTCGCGATCGCCGAGGCATAGCCGAAGTCGAGCTTGCGATAAGCGGTGGTGAAGATGTAGCTGGGCAGGATCTGGGTGGCGCTGGCCGGGCCGCCGCCGGTCATGACCACGATCAGATCGGCGAAGTTCGAGATCCAGATCGTGCGCAGCAGCACGGTGATCGCGATCATCGGCGCCAGGAACGGCAGGGTGATCCGGACGAAGCCTTGCCAGGCGGTGGCGCCATCGATCGCGGCGGCCTCGTAGAGCGAGATCGGGATCGCCTGGAGCGAGGCGAGCAGCGTGATCGCGAAGAACGGCACGCCGAACCAGACATTGGCGAGGATCGGCCCCCACATTGCGAGCGCCGGATCGCCCAGGATGTTGAAGGGCGTGGCCAGCACGCCAGCTGCCGCCAGCCAGTGGGGCAGGGGGCCGATCACCGGGTTGAGCAGCCAGGCGAAGGTCAGGCCGGACAGGAAGGTCGGCACGGCCCAGGGCAGGAACACCAGCGCCTGGACCAGCCGCCGCCCGGCAAAGGGGCGGTTGAGCAGCATCGCCAGGCCCAGGCCCAGGAAGAACTGGAGCGTGACCGAGGCGCCGGTCCACCAGAGCGTGTTGCCGATCGCCTGCCAGAACACCCGGTCGCGGAACAGGAGCGTGCGGAAATGGTCGAGGCCGACGAAGCCGGTCTTGAAGGGATTGAGGATCGCGATGTTCTGGAAGGCATAGGACAGGCCGATGATCAGCGGCAGGATCATCACCAGCACAATCATCAGCACGGCCGGGCTCAGATAGAAATAGGGCTCGAGCGCCACCCGCGATGGCCGGAAGCGACGGCGCGCGGACTGGCTGCCCGCGCGCTCGTCCACTTGGTTCAGCGCGCCTCCAGCCATTTCTTTTGCGCCGCCGTGAAGTAGTCGGCCCATTCGGTCGCGACCTCCTCGGCGGTGCGCTGGCCGAGCAGCATCTCCTGGCCGTTCTGGACCGCCATCACGTCGGCAAAATAGGCGAACTCCTCGAGATAGGTCGGCATCACGGTGGGCTTCCAGCGGGCATCGTTCATCTCGGTGAACCAGCCCGCGAACTGCTCGCCCTGGAAGGCCGGATCCTGCTCGGCCCCTTTGTGGATCGGGATCACGCCCACGAACTTCGCCCATTCGAGATTGCTCTCGCGCGAGGACAGATGCGCGATCAGCTGCCAGCTCTCCTCCGGATGGGCGCTCGCCTTGAACGCCGCCCAGCCGGCATAGCCGATGGTCGGGAAGGACTTGCCGGCCGGCCCGAGCGGCATCGGCGCCACCGCGAAGTCGTCCTTGTCCATGCGCTCGGCGATCGCGATCAGGGCATCGGGGTCCTGGTCGAGCATGGCGCAGGTGCCGGAATAGAAGCCGGCCACGATCTCGTTGAAGCCCCAGTTGACGCTGTCCCGCGGCACGGAGCCCTGCTGGTACATGTCGACCAGGAGCTGCAGGCCCTTGACCGCCTCGGGGCTGGCGAAGCTGCTGTTGCCCTCGGCGTCGAAATAGTCGTCATGGCCCATCATGTTGGCCATCATCATGACATAGCCATTGGCGCCGCCCGTGCCGCCGCGCAGGCAATAGCCGTACTTGCCTTCGAGCTTGGAGATCGCCGCCGAGTCGGCCACGAACTCCTCCAGGGTCTCGGGCGGGCCGTCGAGGCCGGCTTGCTCGAACAGCTTCTTGTTCCAGAACATGGCGCGCAAGTAGAAGCCGTAGGGGATCATGTACATGGTGTCGCGCACGTAGCTGCCATACTGGACAGCGCGCTCGTTGAGCTCGGCGGCACCATCCCAGCTCTGCATGTAGGGGCCGAGATCGACCAGCTGGTCGTTGCCGGCATAGAGCGCCAGCCAGCGGTCCGGCATCTCGACCACGTCCGGGATCTGGCCGCCCTGGACCATGGTCGCCAGCTTCTCGAAGGCCTGGCCCCAGGGCAGCGAGGTCACCTCGACCGTAACCCCGGGATGCGCCGCCTCGAACTTCTTGATCATGCCCTCCAGCACCTCGGTGCGCTGCGGGCTGGTGATCACCTCGACCAGCTGCAACGTCGTGTCCGCCGTTGCCGGTGTCGCGAGCAGCGCCGTGGCGAGCGCGCTCGACAGGTAGATCTGGCGCATCATGCTGGTTCCTCCCTGCTTGGTTATGGTCAGCCCGGCGATTGGTCGCCTAGGCCGGCTGCTTGCCCGCAGCCAAGGCTTGGTCGAGGTCGCGCAACAGGTCGGCCGGCGACTCGAGGCCGATGCTGAGCCGCACCAGCCGCGCCGACACGCCGAACGCCTGCAGCGAATTGGCCCCCGCCTTCTGGCGCAGGCCAATCATGGCGGGAAAGGCGAGGCTCTCATAGCCACCCCAGCTGACGCCCAGGCGAAACAGCGTGAGCGCGTCGCAAAAGCGCGGAATGTCGATCGCCGGATCCAGCTCGATGCTGAACAGGCCCGAGGTGCCGGCCATGTCGTGGTCGCCGGCCAAAGCCGGATGGTGCACCACCGCGACATCGGGATGGGCGGCCAGCTGACGGGCCAGCCAGAGCGCCGAGGTCTGGTGGCGCGGCATGCGCAAGGCGAGCGTGCGCATGCCGCGCAACAGCAGCCAGGCGTCCAGAGGCGACAGGCGAGCGCCGAGATAGGGGTAGGTCAGATCGTCGATCTGGGCGATCCGCTCGCCGCTGCCGGCGACCATGCCGGCGACCACGTCGCTGTGGCCTGCCAGATATTTGGACGCCGAATGCACGACCAGATCGACGCCCAGCTGAAGCGGCCGCTGCAGCAGCGGCGTCGCCCAGCTGTTGTCGGCGATCGTGGTGACGCCCGCGGCCCGGGCAAGGCCCGCCAGCGCCGCCAGATCATGGCACTCGAACAGCAGGCTGGTGGGGCTTTCCAAATAGAGCAAGGCAGCCCCTGGCAGCGCCCGCTCAACCGCCCCGAGATCGCGGCCGTCGACGAACACGGTCTCGATGCCAAGCCGCGGCAGGAGCTTCAGGAGCAGCCGATAGGTGTCCGGGTAGACCTGGCGCACGCAGACCACGCGCTCGCCGGATTTCACCTGGCTCAGCACGGCGGCACTGATCGCACCCATGCCGCTGGCGAAGCCGCGCGCCGCCTCGGCCTGCTCCAGGGCGGCCAGCTTCTGCTCGCAGGCGCGCACCGTGGGATTGGCGCCCCGGCTGTAGATCGGGCGTGGCGTCTCGCCGGTGAAGGCCTGCGCCATGGCCTCGAAGCTGGCGAACACGAACAGCGAGGTCTGGACGATCGGCGGCGCCACCGGCCCGGTGCCAAGCTCCGGGTCATGGGCCAGCAGAGTCGCCAGCTCGTCGTTCATGCGCAGGGCTCCAAGCGGCCGGTTGGTCCGATGAGCTTGCCAGGCGCGCGGGCGGTCCACAAGGGCGGCCGCCCGCTCGCCCACGGGCTCAGTCGATCCGGCTTGCTGCCTGCCGGAACAAGGCGGCCCCGTCCGGCGCGAGGCGCATCGCAGTCAGGAAATCCTCGATCCGGTAGCCCGGCAGCTGCGCCTTGATCCGCGCCAGATAGGGCCGCGCCTCGGCCAGGCGGCCGGCCATGGCCAGGCAAAAGCCGGCGATCGCCAGGATATGGGCATGGGCGTTGGGCCGGGCCGCCGCCTTGATCGCCCATTCGGCGGCCTCATCGAAGCGCTGCAGCCGGACTAGCGCCATCGCCTTCGAGCCCAGCATGCCGAACAGCAGCGGGTCGAACGGGCTGAGATGGCGGGAATGATCGGCGAATGCAATTGCCGCCGAGGGGTCGCCGGCCTGGGCGTGGACGAAGGCCAGGGTGTAGTGGCCGAGCGCGAAGTTCGGGCTGAGCTCGACCGCCTGCGTCAGCTCGACCAGCGCCTGATCCTGCTGGCCCCGCAGCCAAAGTGCCCGGCCCAGCGCCCAGTGGGCGGTCGGATCGCGCTCATCCGCCATCAGGCTCTGGCCGGCGCTGGCGAAGGCCTGCTCGATCGCCGGGTCGCGCGCGCGCCAGCCCTGGAACGCATCCTGGAAATAGGTGAACGACAGGCCGGCATGGGCCTGGGAGAAAGTTGGATCGAGCCGGACCGCGGTCGCGAAGAACTGCTGCGCCAGCTGGTTGTCGGCGCGGTTGAAGCGATACATGTGCCACAAGCCGCGGTGATGCGCCTCCCAGGCATCGAGCGAATCCGGCGGCTTCAGGATCGCGCGGTTGCGCTCCAGGGTCTCGATCTCATGGGCGATCGCCGCGACGATCCGGTTGCCGATCTCGTCCAGCACCAGGAACGCGTCATCGGCCCGCTGATCGAACCGCTCGGTCCAGACGATCCGGGCGGTGCGGGTCTCGGCCAGCTCGACGGTGACCACGAAGCGGCCCACCGGACGCTGCAACGCGCCGCTCACGACATAGTCGACGTTCAGCATCCGGCCGGCGGCCGGGGGGCCGATGTTGCGCTCGCCCAGGGCGAACATGGTGCCTTGCGCGATCACGAACAGGCTGCGCAGCTTGGCCAGCCGGGTGATGATGTCGTGGGCCAGCCCGTCCGCCGGGCCGCCGGGCACCACGCCCTCGCCTGGCTGCTCGACGAACGGCATGACCGCGATCGCCGGCCGGCGGGTGCTGCTTGCTGCGTGCTCCGGCAGCACCAAGCCGGCAGGGGCAGGTGGGGCGGCCACGACCAGGGCCGGTCGCGCGGCGGCGCCAGGCTGGCTGCGGACGCTCCGCCAGAGGGTCCGGATCGGCGCCGGATCGAGACCTTCCGCCTCGTAGTGCCGGATGGTCGCCGCCAGATGCTCCTCGCCCTCGCGCAACCGGCCGGCGCCGGCCAGGGCCGTCAGCTGGGCGGCATGGGCGCGCTGGTCGAACGGCGCCAGCTCCAGCCAGCCGGCCAGATGGCGCAGCTGCTCCTCGCCGTCCAAACTGGCCGCCAGGCGCTCCAGCAGGGCCACGTGGCAGGCGCGCAGCCGGTGGCGTTGCGCGGTCAGCCAATGGTCGAACTCGGCCTGGCGATCCATGGCGAGCCCGGCCAGGAACTCGCCCTGGCACAGCTCCGCGAGCGCCCGCAGCCGCGGCACCGGCAGATCCGCGAGGCCGGCCTGGACCGCACGGCCCACCGTCAGCGCATCGACCGTGCCATCGGCCAGATCGAGCGCCACGGCGTCGCCCTGGCTGATCAGCCGGCGGCGGCCGGGCTCGTCGATCAGGCTGCGCAGCTTGCTCAAGCACCAGCGCAGCTCGCCGCGCGGATCGTTGGGCAGGTCCCACAAGAGCTCGCACAGGCGACTGCGCGGCACGGGCTGGGTGGCCAGCAGCAGGTAGGCCAGGAGGGCGCGGACCTTGCGGGACGAGGGCAACGCCAGGCGCTGATTGCCGCGCCTGATCGCAAACGGCCCAAGCAGCTGCACCGCGATCGGCAGCCCGACGGTTGCAGGACCGGCGCCGACATTTTCCACGGCCGGTGCCACGCTGGCTACCACGCCCGAGGCCACGGCTGGCGGCTAGCCTGGCCAGGCTGAACGATGGCGCAGCGCTGATGGCGCATCGAGTGTCCGCTCGGGTGCCGCGCGCGCCGGCCAGCCTCACCTCTCGTCCGGAGAACGCCCATGGTTTCCGCCGCCGTCGCGCTCGACCCAAGCCCTCGGACCGATGCGCTCGACCTTAAGACCGTGAAAGCCCGCCAGCAAGGCGTCTGGGCCTCGGGCAATTATGCCATGGTCGGCAGCACCTTGCAGATCGTTGGCGAACAGCTCTGCGAGGCGCTCGATCTGCAAGCCGGCCAGCGGGTGCTGGATGTCGCCGCCGGCAATGGCAATGCCGCCCTGGCGGCCGCCCGGCGGTGGTGCGAGGTCACCGCCAGCGACTACGTGCCAGCGCTGCTGGAGCGCGCCCAAGCGCGGGCGGCCGCCGACGGCTTCGACATCCAATGCCAAGAGGCGGATGCCGAAGCGCTGCCCTTTGCGGATGCGCGCTTCGATGCCGTGGTCTCGACCTTCGGCGTGATGTTCACGCCTGACCAGGAGCGCGCCGCCGCCGAGCTGCTCCGGGTGTGCCGGCCGGGCGGCAAGATCGGTCTCGCCAACTGGACGCCCAGCGGCTTCATCGGCCAGATCTTCAAGACCATCGGCCGGCATGTGCCGCCGCCGGCAGGGCTGCGCTCGCCAGCGCTTTGGGGCACGCAGGCGCGGCTCACCGAGCTGTTCGGATCGGCGGCGACGGTCCAGACCACGGTCCGGCAGTTCGTGTTTCGCTACCGATCAGCGGACCATTGGCTGCAGTTCTTCAAGGGCTATTACGGGCCGATGCTCAAGGCCTTCGCCACGCTGGATCTGGCCGGGCAGGCAGCGCTGGAGCAGGATCTGCGCAGCTTGCTGGCGAGCTTCAACCGAGCCGGCGATCAAGCCCTCGCCGTGCCGAGCGACTATCTCGAAGTCGTGGTGACCAAGGCCGCTTGAATTGCCCCGCAGCCCGGCCGGCCACGTCCCTTGTTCGGGCGCTGCCGGCCGCTATGCTGCCTAGCTATGCTGATAGCGGCCGAGCATCGCGCCGCTATGCGGCTGGAAGGGTGCTTCCGCGCGGGCGCAGCGGGCGCCCAGATTGAACAGCATGTCGGCGATCACCGGATCGAAGCGCACCCGCAGCTGGCCGTCGCCCATGACCTGAGTGGGCAGCCGGCGATTGCCCAGGTGCCAGGCCAGCCGGATCAGGTGCTGCTGGTCCTGGGCGCTCACCTCCAGCACCTGCTCGGCCGCGGCCCGTACCCGCAGCCAGCCGCCGGCGGCTTCGAGCGCCAAGCCATCGCCATCATCCAAAGGCTGCGGCTTGCTCAGATCGAGCAGGACCGGCTCGCCTTCATCGGTGCTGGTGCGCAAACGGCGCCGGTGTCGATCCTCATAGGCTAGAGTGACGTTCCCAATCGCTTCGGCATCCGGCCAAGCGCCGGCCTTCGCCATGGCTATTGCGCGTCGCATCGTGGCTCCTATGCAAAGGCTCTGGTCGAAATGATCCGCTGCGCCGCCTGCCTGGCACGGCGGCGCGAATGGCCGGCGGCAGCCCGGCGCGAATGGGGCTCGAACGGCATGGGGTCAGAGCTCGCGCCATGGCTCAGGACCAGTAAGGCTTGCGGCCGTAGTGGCGGTACAAGTGCTCCTGGTAGCTGCGATCCAGCGTGCGCGCCGGATCATATTCCGGGCTGCCCTTGATCTGCTCGCGGGTCAGGCCGACCGTGATCTGGTGGCCCATCCAGTCGACCTGTTCCAGCCAGTCCGGCGCGATCACGACCTTCTTGCCCGGCCACCAGTTGCGCGTGTCGATCACCAGGAGGCGGATCGTCCAGTCATGCTCGTCGATCAGCAGATCCGAGAGGTGGCCGATTTCGCCGTCGGTGGCCTGGACATAGTGGCCGATCAGCTCCTTGGCGCTGCGCAACGGCGGTTCGGCGGGCGCGTCGCCAGCGGGCGCTTCCGGCGGCATCGTGGCGCTCTCGGGCGGCAGCACGCCCCAATAGCCGGGCGCCAGACCGTCGGTCGGCAAGGTCGCCTCCCAATAAGGCGTCCAGCCGTAGTAGCTATGCAGCAGCTCCTCTTCGCTGCGCGACAGGGTCAGCGCCGTCTGCATCGGCGGGCTGTCCTTGACCTGCTGCTTGGTCAGCGCGGTGGGGATCCGCCGCTCGCCTGGCTGCATCGTGCCGAAGGCTGCCGGCGGCAGCAGCACGACGCGGTCGGTCAGCCAGCTGCCGGCGTCGATCACGAGATAGCGGATGCGCGAGGTGGCGCGCTCGAACAAGAGGTCGTCGAGCGTGCCCACGTCGTCGTCGACCGCCTGGATGCGATAGCCAAGCGTGTCGTTCACGCTGAGCAACATGACGCCTCTCCTGATTACCGGGATCGCTGGGCAATCCCAGTCCCGATTGCCGGGATCGCTGCTCGATGCCACCGCGACCCGCTGCAAAATTCGACTATCGGCTAGAACGCGTTGACCGCGCGGTGGTTCCGCCCGGTCGCGCTCGACCAGGCGCAGCGGCGGGTCAGCCGGGCTGGCTTGGCAACGGCTTGCGGCGCCGGCCGGACTTCTGCTGGCTCAGCAGCTGGATCAGCGCTTCGCAGAAGGCGCCGAGGTCACCCTGCCCGCGGGCCGTGACCAAGCCCAGATCGATCACGGCCTCGGCGTCGATCCAGTCGGCGCCGCCGACCAGAAGATCTGGCTGCAGGTCAGCGGGGGCCGCGATTCGCCGGCCCTGGACCAGCCCCGCCGCGATCAATAGGCTGACGCCTGAGCCCAGCGCCGCGATCGGGCGGCCGGCCGCGGCCAGGCCCCGCAGCAGCGTCAGCACGCGCGGATCGGCTTGCAGCGGCTGCACTGCGTGGCCGCCATCCGGGATCACCAAGGCATGGAAAGCCGCCGGCTCGGCGCTCGCGAGATCGACATCGACCTCGATCTCATCGGCCCAATCCGCCTCGTCCCAGCCGCGAATCCGGCCTTCCGAGGGCGCCACCAGCAGGACCGTGGCGTCATGCTCGGACAGGCACGAAAGGATGTGCAGGAGGCTCGCCTGCTCGAACCCGTCGCAGGCCAGAAGTGCCACCATGCAGCCGCCAAGATCCGTCATGCCGCCGCTCCTGCGAGGGGCTGAGGCGGCAGCCCCCGACACCATGCCGCCAGGCCGCGCTGCCGCCATTGGATGATGATGGCGTGCCGGCGCGCCCCGGCCAAGCTGCTTGGCGGCGGATCCTCGCTGCTGGCGCATGCGGTTGCGCTTGGCCGTGCTGGCTCCGGCCGCATCAGGCTGCGAATCGATCACGATCGAGCTGGGATAGCTTGACGAACCGCCCTAGGGTCCGGCTATTCCGAGCGCGCCGACAGCCGCACCCGGTCGGCGCTGGACAAAGTCGCTCCGACAGCGTGGGCGCAGCGGACGAGGAGGTCGGTCATGCTGACCATCTACCGGATCGAAGCCGGCCGCTGGCAGAGCGGTCCGCCTGGCCCCGACCCTAGCCCGCCCGAGGGCGCGGTCTGGCTCGACCTCGCCGACCCGGCGCCGGCCGAGACCGCCTGGGTCGAGGCGGCCTATGGCGTCGATGTGCCGACCCAGGCGGAGATGCGCGAGATCGAGGTCTCGAGCCGGCTCCACCGCGAGGATGGCACGCTCTATCTGACCGCCAACTTCCTGACCAAGGCCGATACCGAAGAGCCGGTCGCCAGCGCCATCACCTTCATCCTGACCGCGCGCACCCTGATCACCTTGCGCTACGTCGACCCCAAGCCGTTCCGCTGGGTCGCCGAGCGGGCGCAGCGGCGGCCGGAGGCGCATCAGCGCGGCGAGGCGATCCTGGTCGATCTGCTGGATGCCTTCATCGAACGCACCGCCGACGTGCTGGAAGATGTCGGGCTCGGCCTGGACGGCATCTCGAGGGAGATCTTTCGCGACGCGGCGCTCGGCTCCGGCCAGGCGCAGAATGTCGATTTGCGCCAGATCCTGCGCCGGATCGGCCGCCAGCAGGACCTGACCGCCAAGGCGCGCGAGAGCCTGGTCACGATCCAGCGCCTGGTCACCTTCCTGGCCGAGCCTGGCCAGGGCTTCGGCGATAAGGCGAGCCGGGCGCGCCTGAAGACGCTAGCCCGCGACGTGCGCTCGCTCGCCGACCATGCTGGCTATCTGTCGGGCAACATCACCTTCCAGCTCGACACTGTGCTCGGCCTGATCAACATCGAGCAGAACGGGATCATCAAGATCTTCTCGGTTGCCGCGGTGATCTTCCTGCCGCCGACCGTGGTCGCCAGCATCTACGGCATGAACTTCGATCTCATGCCGGAGCTGCACTGGCGGCTCGGCTATCCGCTGGCGCTCGGCCTGATGGTGGCCTCAGCGGCCGTGACCTACTGGTTCTTCAAGCGGCGCGGCTGGCTGTAGCGGACGGCGCTAGGGCCGCAGGCTCGCCAGATACCAGACATAGGCCTGGGCGGTCAGGAAGCCGAGCAGGGCCACGATCGCCAGGATCACCAGCACCACCACCGCGACCTTGGCCAGCGTGCGCGCCGGCACGCCGCGCCGGCAGAACGGGATCAGGTTGAAGGCGAGCCCGCCCAGCACGACCAGGCCGGCGCCGATGCTGTAGAGGGTGAGCGAGAAGGGCTGGAAGATCAGGAGCAGCGCCAGGCCGCAGAGCCCAATGATGCCATATTCGACCCGCCGGGCCTGGGCCGCGGTCATGCCGCGCGGCGGTGCCAGGATCTCGGGCTCGGGCGGGCTCATGCCGGCACGCCCGCCGGCACGGTGCGCAGATCCAGCCGCTGCTCGTCGGTGCCGAACAGATGCAGCTGGTTCGGCTTGCAGCGCAGATGGACCGTGCTGCCGATCGCCGGCCGGGTGCGCCGGTCGACCACCACCCTGAGCTCATGCTCGCCGGCCAGCAGGTGAAGCAGGGTCTCGGCGCCCATCGGCTCGATGATGTCGACCCGGGCGGCGATCGTGTCCGGTGCGGGCTGCGCCGCCAGATCGAAGGCGCGCGGCCGGACGCCGATGGTCAGCGCGGCGCTCGGCCGCAAGGCCGAGGTGGCGCCGTTGACCGGCAGGATGACGGTCGCCTCGCCGAGCGCGAAACGCACGCCATCGGTGGTCCGGTCGACCAGCTTGACCGGCAAGAGGTTCATCTGCGGCGTGCCGATGAAGCCGGCCACGAACAGATTGGCGGGCCGCGCGAAGATCTCGTGCGGCGAGGCGACCTGCTCGATCCGCCCGTCGCGCATCACCGCGATCCGATCGGCCATGGTGAGCGCCTCGAGCTGGTCGTGGGTGACGATCACGGTCGGCTTGTTCAGGCCCTCCAGGACCGCCTTGATCTCGCCACGCATGGTCTCGCGCAGCTGCACGTCGAGGCGCGAGAGCGGCTCGTCGAACAGGAAGCAGACCGCATCCCGGATGATCGAGCGGCCGACCGCGACCCGCTGCTTCTCGCCCTCGGCGAGCTGGCCCGGGCGCCGCTTGAGGACGGGCCCCAGCTGCAGGATGCGCGCGATCTGGTCGACCCGCCTCGCGATCTCGCCCGCCGACAAAGCTTCCGCATGGAGCGGGTAGGCAAGGTTCTCGGCGACGGTCAGGCTGGGATAGAGCGCGTAGAACTGGAAGGTCATGGCGACGTTGCGCTCGCGCGCCGCCAGCTCGTTGACCCGGACGTCGCCCAAGCGGATCTCGCCGTCGCTGGCGAACTCCAGGCCGGCGATCATGCGCAAGGTCGTGGTCTTGCCGCAGCCCGACGGCCCGAGCAGGCACAAGACCTCGCCCTCGCCGATCTTGAGATCGATCCGGTCGACCGCCGTGAGCTTGCCGAACTGCTTGGTGAGCTGCAGGAGCTCGATTGTCATCGCTTCACCGTGCCGAAGGTGACGCCACGGAGGAGCTGGTTCTGCAGCAGGAAGGTGACGAAGAAGATCGGGATCAGGAACAAGGTCACGATCGCGGCCAGCAGGCCATAGTCGACCCCGACCTCGCCGCCCAGCGTGCGCGCCATCGCGACCGGCACGGTCCGGGTGTCGACGCCGGTCAGGAGCAGCGCGAACAGGAACTCGTTCCAGGTCAGGATCAGGCCGAACACGAAGGTGGCGGCAAGCCCGGCCAGGATCTGCGGCAGGCACATGCCGAAGAACACCTGACGCTCGGTGGCGCCGTCCATGCGCGCCGCATCCTCGATCTCGGGATTGAGCTCGTCGAAGAAGCTCTTCACCAGCCAGACCGAGAACGGGATGTTGAAGGCGGTATAGAGCAGGATGATGCCCCAATAGCTGCCGGCCAGGCCAGACAGCCGGAACATCAGGAAGATCGGGATGATCACCACGATCGGCGGCATCATCCGGGTGGTCAGGATGATGAACAGATAGGTGTCGTTGCCGCGCAAGGGATGGCGGGAGAAGGCGTAGGCGGCGAGCGTGCCGACGATCAGGGCCAGGAGCACGCTGGTACCGGCGATGAAGATCGAGTTGAAGAAGTAGAGCGGGAAGTTGGTCTCCTGGGCGCCGCCCGCGCTGATGCTGGCGCGGTAGAACACGCCGATGAAGTTGTCGAGGGTCGGCGTGAAGAACAGCTTGGGCGGGATGGCCAAGGCGTCGGTGCGGGTCTTGAAGGCGGTCAGGATGATCCAGAGCACCGGGAAGAAGTAGATGATGCTGACCACCGCGACCAGGGCGGTCCAGCCCCAGCCGGCCTTGCCCAGCTCGCGCTGCCGGCCGCGCCGTGCGGCTGCTGCCATCAGGTGACCTCCTGCTCGCGCCGCTGCACGGCGTACAGATAGAGATTGGTCAGGACGATCACGACGAACAGGATGATGTAGGCGAGTGCTGCCGACTGGCTGGTCCGGAAGAACTGGAAGGCCTGGCGATAGACATAGACCGCGATGGTCTCGGTGGCGCTGCCGGGGCCGCCTTCGGTGATGATGTAGACGATGTCGAACAGCTTGAAGGTTTCGATCGTTCGGAACAGCACCGCCAGCAGCAGCAGGCTCTTGATGTAGGGAAAGGTGATCGTGGAGAACCGGCGCCACCAGGAGGCGCGGTCGATCTCGGCGGCCTCGTAGAGATATTTCGGCACGCTGACCAGGCCCGCCAGCACCAGCAGCATGACGAAGGGCGACCACATCCAGGCATCGGCGAACACGATGCCTGCGATGGCGCCGGCCGGCGTCGCCAGCAGCACGAAGCGCTCGTCCATGAAGTGGTTGAGCGCCCAGCTGACCAGCCCGAAGGTCGGCTCGTAGTAGAGCTTGAAGAACACGCCGACCGAGACGAAGGACAGCATCATCGGGGTCAGCACCAGCATCAACAGGATGCGGCGCAAGGGGAAGCTGCGGGCGAACATCAAGGCCAGGAGGAAGCCCACGATCAGCTGCACCAGGACCGAGGAGCCGACGATGATCGCCGTGGTCTGGAAGCGCTCCCAGACATTCTCGTCGGTCAGGACCCGCTGGTAGAACTGCAGGCCCTCGAAGGTCGGCACCGTCTGCCGGTTGGCCCGGTAGTTGAAGAAGCTGAGGCCGAACGACCAGAGCAGCGGGAAGATGTTCATCACGAACAGGACGAGGAGAGCCGGGGTCACCAGGAGCGGGCCGCGGCGCTCCGGCGCCATCAGCCAGGCCCAGAAACCGCCGGCGCTGCGCTCACCGGTGACCTGCTGCGCGGAGACGACTGCCATCGGTTCCGATCTACGTCCTGCGTGAAGGGAAGGTGGGCCCGGGGCTCGGCCCGGGCCCAAAGCGCTACTCGATCTTGCCGGCGTCCTCGAGGGTCTGCTGCTGGAACTTGGCGACCGCGTCCAGCGCCTCCTTGCCCGAGATCTGGCCGGTGATCGCCTTGTCGAACTCCTCCTGCTGCTGGGTCAGGAGCTCGAAGAACTCCGGGATGTGCCAGACGTCCCGCTGCCAATCCAGCATTTCCTTGTGCGCCCGGTTCCAAGGCCGCAGGCCGTCATATTCGGGGTCGGCCATGACGCTGCGCAAGCCCGACTGGCCGCCATTGGCGACGAACTTCTTCTGGGTCTCCGGGTTCAGCCACCACTTCACGACGTTCAGCGCCTCCTTGACCACCTCGTCGCTGTTCCAGGTGGTGAGCACGAAGGGCTGGCCGCCGATATTGCCGGTCCGGTCGATCTTGCCGTCCTCCTTGCGCAGGCCGGGCGCCGGACCGAAGGCGGATTTGTCGGACACGGTCGAGGTCTTGGGATCGAGCACCGGCTCGCCCAGGCCGACCCAGTCGATGATCGCCGCGACCTTGCCCTGCATGAACAGGTCCTGGACCAC
Organism: uncultured Alphaproteobacteria bacterium; assembly: GCA_902826935.1. Classification (GTDB taxonomy): domain Bacteria; phylum Pseudomonadota; class Alphaproteobacteria; order Geminicoccales; family Geminicoccaceae; genus CADEGR01. The sequence goes on from CADEGR010000019.1 coordinate 16,171, forward strand.
GAAGATGTCCATCTGGCCGGTCTTGGCGACCGGCGGCATCAAGGGCAGCATCGACAGATAGTGGTCGAACGCCTTGACCGCGATGTCGGAATTGACCACGCCCTCGGCCTGGCCCGTGGGGGCTTGGGTCTCGTCCCAGATGCCGCCGCCGTATTGCCAGATGAAGGCGTTCACCGCCATGGTCGAGAAGTCGTAGCCTTTGCCGGCCTGGTACGCGATGCCGTAGAAATCGTCATCGGCCGTGCCGTCGCCCAAGGGGGCGCCCTTCGCCCGCTGGAAGAACTCGCCGATGTTCTTCCAGTCGGTCCAGTCGACGTCCTGCCAGTCCTCGTAGCTGCAGGGCAGCTTGCGGCTGTATTTTTCCTGGAACGCCTTGGCCTCGCCCTCGTGGCAGAACAGGTCCTTGCGGTAGTAGGTGACGTAGGTGTCGGGGAACTGCGGGAAGCCGTAATAGTGGGTGTCCGCCGCCGGCCACTCGCCCGCCTCTTCCAGCTGCTGCCTGGTCTTGTGCGGATAGGTCGAATAGGCCGAGACCAGCACCGGGTGCAGGTCCTTCATGATCGCGGTCAGCTCTGGATCGGCCTTCATCAGCTCGGTCAGATCCATGTAGTAGCCGCCCTCGACGAACGAGCCCAGCCATTGGCTGTCGGTCACGATCATCTGGTATTTCTGCTCGCCCGAGGTCAGCGAGGCGGCGACCCGCTCGTAGAAGCTGGGCCAGGGGATGAAGTCCATGTCGAGCTTGGTGGTGTGGCCATCCGGCGATTTGTAGCTCTTGTCGAACTCTTCCTTCATGAACCGGGTCGGCGGCCAGTCGGGCGCTGCCATGGTGATCGTGATATCGGCGGCATAAGCGCCGCCGGCACTCAGCCCGAGCAGGAACGCCCCGCTCAATAGTGCTTGGCTCCAAGCCGTTGTCCGCGGTCGCAACATCATCCCAGCTCCTTCCTGTTCACAAGCTCGGCCGGGCTTCTGGCCCGGTCCAGTTGCCTCAAATTAGCGCCTGCCCCGAGGCGCGATCAAACAAATGGGCATGCTCGCTGACCAGCCGCACCGGCAGCTCCTTGCCGACGCCGTAGGCCAGCGCTTCCGCCTCCGGCAGAACCATCTTCAGGATCTGGCCGCCGGCCGCCAGATCGAGCACGGTGACGTCGCCCAAGGGCTCGGTGAGCTGGACCCGGGCGAGGAAGCGCGGGCCCGGCCGATCGTCCAAGGCCGGCGTCAGATCATGCGGGCGGATACCGACCAGCAGCTCGGCCCCCGGCTCGAGTGCGGCCGGCGCCTGCGGCGGGCTGAGCCGGAGGAAGGGCAGGTCGATCACCGGCGCCGGCGGGCCGGCCTGCACGGTCGCCGGCACCAGGTTCATCGGCGGCGCGCCGACCATGGTCGCGACATAGCTGTTCTGCGGCCGCAGATAGAGCTCGTCCGGCGTGCCGGTCTGAACCACCAGGCCCTCCCGCAGGACCGCGATCCGCTCGCCCATGCTGAGCGCTTCCAGCTGGTCGGGCGTGGCATAGACCATGGTCATGCCCAGCTCCCGATGCAGCCGCTTGAACTCGGCGCGGGTGTCGTGGCGGAGCTTGGCGTCGAGGTTGGTGAGCGGCTCGTCAAGCAGGAGCAAAGCGGGCTCCTGGACCAGGGCCCGGCCGATCGCCAGGCGCTGCTGCTCGCCGCCGGACAAGGTGCCGGGCTTCCGCTCCAGGGTATGCGCGATGCGCAGCTGCGCCGCGATCGCCGCCACCTTGCGGTCGATCTCGCGGCTTGCCACGCCCTTGCGGCGCAAGGGATAGGCGAAGTTGGCGCGCACGCTCAGATGGGGATAGAGGGCGAAGGTCTGGAAAATCATCGCCATGCCGCGGCCCTGGACCGGCGTGGTCGTCAGATCGCGGCCGGCCATGATGATCCGGCCGGTATCGGGCCGCTCCAGGCCGGCGATGGCGCGCAAGGTGGTGGTCTTGCCGGCGGCGCTCGGGCCCAGCAGCACGAAGAACTCGCCGCTCGCCACCTCGAGATCGATGCCGCGCACGGCCTGCACCTGGCCGTAGCGCTTGGTCAGGCCCTGGACCCTCAGCTCCGCCAAGATGACGACCGCATCGCCGCGCTCCCCGACCGCCGGGTCGTTTGCCCATCCGGCCTGACCTGAAGCCACCCTGCTGGCCTTGGTCCGGTATCGTAAGGGCAGTTTTGCCGAGTTCGCAACCATTTGTCCGCTGCGCCAGCGGCAATTCGCGCAATCGGCTGCTGGCGGCTCGCGCCGCGCGCGCCTTGCGCCTATGGTGCTGGATCGGGCCGGGCGCTGGTCGCCCCGACCCCGACAACGCCTCAAAACGCACTGCAGGGATCGACCATGAGCGAGCGCGACTCCCCCGATCCGGCCCAGCTGGCGGACCAATTTCAGCGCCTGGCCGAGCACAGCCGGCGGGTCGTGGAGGCGTTCTGGCAGCGCCAGGCCGGCGCCGCCGGCGAGCATGAATTTTCGATCATGGACCCGGCCACCATCGGCAAGGCGTTCTTCGACTATAGCGCGCGCCTCATGGCCGATCCGAGCAAGCTGGCCGAGGCCCAGATGCAGTTCTGGCAGGATCAGCTGGGCCTGTGGCAGACCATCCTGCAGCGCAGCCGGGGCGAGGCCGCAGCGCCGGTGATCGAGCCGGACAAGGGCGATCGCCGGTTCAAGGACGCGACCTGGCACGAGAGCCTGCTGTTCGACTACCTCAAGCAGTCCTACTTGCTGACCGCCCGCTGGCTGCGCGGCCTGCCCAAGCGGGTCGAGGGCCTGGATCCGAAGGAGCAGGAGAAGGTCGAGTTCTACACCCGTCAGTTCGTTTCAGCCATCTCGCCCAGCAACTTCGCGTTGACCAATCCCAGCGTCCTCAAGCGCGCCCAGGAAACCGGCGGCCAGAATCTGGTCGAGGGCCTGACCCATCTCCTGGCCGATCTGGAGCGGGGCAAGGGCCGGCTGCAGATCAGCATGACCGACTTCGACGCCTTCGAGGTCGGCCGCAATGTCGCGACCACGCCGGGCGAGGTGATCTTCCAGACCGAGCTGATGCAGCTGCTCCAGTACGCGCCCACGACCGAGCAGGTGCACCGGCGGCCGCTCCTGATCGTGCCGCCCTGGATCAACAAGTTCTACATCCTCGACCTGCAGCCCAAGAACAGCTTCATCAAGCATCTGGTCGACCAGGGCCATACCGTGTTCGTGGTGTCCTGGATCAATCCCTCGCGCGAGCTCGCCGGCAAGGACTTCGCCGACTACATGCTGGAGGGCCCGCTGGCGGCGCTCGAGGCGATCGAGCGGGCGACTGGCGAGGAGCAGGTCAACATCCTGGGCTTTTGCATCGGCGGCATCCTGACCGCCGCGACGCTCGCCTATCTCGCCCACAAGGGCGAGGCGCAGCGGATCGCCTCGGCGACCTTCCTGACCTCCTTGTTCGACTTCCAGGAGGTCGGCGAGGTCAGCGTGTTCATCGACGATCAGCAGATCGCCAGCATGGCCAAGCACATCGCCGACAAGGGCTACCTCGAAGGCCACCACATGGCCGACATGTTCGCGATGATGCGCGAGAACGACCTGATCTGGTCGTTCGTGGTCAACAACTACCTAATGGGGCGTGAGCCGCCGCCGTTCGATCTGCTCTACTGGAACGCGGATTCGACCCGCCTGCCGGCGGCGATGCTCCTGTTCTACCTGCGCGAGGTCTACCAGAAGAACCTGCTCAAGGTGCCGGGCGGCCTGCGCCTGGACAGCGTGCCGATCGACCTGTCCGAGGTGCGCACGCCGACCTATCTGATGGCCGCCAAGGAGGACCATATCGCCCCCTGGCGCTCCTGCTACGCGGGCACCCAGCTGTTCGCCGGACCCAAGCGCTTCGTCCTGGCCGCGTCTGGCCATATCGCCGGCGTGATCAACCCTCCGGCCGCCAAGAAATACGGCCATTGGCTCAGTCCGAAGCTGCCGGCCGAGGCTGACGCCTGGTTGGCCGAGGCGACCTGGCATGACGGCTCCTGGTGGCCGGACTGGCACGCCTGGCTGGCCCGCCATGGCGGCAAGAAGGTGCCGGCGCGGGCGATCGGGGCGGGCAAGCTCCGGCCGCTCGAGCCCGCGCCTGGCAGCTATGTCCGGATGCGCGCGAGCGAGTAGCTGGACGGACCGCCGCCGGCCGCAATGCAGCCGAGACGTGAAACCAGGCTCTATGCCAGGTTGAAGTGCCTTCCGTCAATCGCCTTTAAAGCTACAATTTCCAGTCGGATCTGTCTATACTGGATAGTCAGATGAATTAGTCGCAACCCTGTTCTTGGCGTTTGGCATTATGGCCGTTTGGTATTGCGCTCGGAGAGCTTGCAGTTGGTGCGATAAATCTGGCCAGGCCCAACCTCTGCGCACTGACGCGCGGGGCTGAAGGCGGTCGATCGCCATGGCCGACGAGGTCAAGCTCACCAGCTGCAAGATCTGCAAGAACGCGCTGGCATCCTCGGTCAAGACATGCATCCATTGCGGCGCCAATGATCCAATCCCGAAGAAGCCGGAGAGCGTGCTTCTGTTCTTCATCATCTCGGCGGTGCTGCTGCTGGTGATCTGGCTCGCCGCACTAGAACCGGGCTGCATCATCTGCGAGCCGCTGCCGTGACCGCCATCGAACGGACCCTGCGCTAGGCAGCGCCGCGCTTGGGCGGCTCGGCGGGTGCCGCCGATGGGTCCGCGACCGCTGACGTGCCGTCCGACGTCGTCGCCAGCACCGGCGAGGGCGCGGCCCGCGCCGGTTTGGCCGGCTTGGCCTTGGGCCGCGGCTCCAGCTCGAGCAGCATCGGCAGGATCATCATCGGCGAGCCCAGGAGATGCAG
>CADEGR010000019.1:21115-32028 GCA_902826935.1 uncultured Alphaproteobacteria bacterium
CGGCGGACCGCCAGCTCGCCGCCATAGCTCTGGGCATCGACCTCGCCGACGGTGACGAAGATGAAGTTCTGGAACACCCTGGGGAACAGGCGCTGGACCGCGAGCAGGGTGTGCATGCCGGCGCCGAGATTGGCGCTGACCAGGAGCACGGCGGTCCGATCGGCCGGGTCGGGCTCGCCCGCGGTCTGGTCATACTGGGTCTGGCCGCGCTGGATCAGCTCCTCGTCGACCTGGGCGAGCGCGGTCGAGACCTTCTCGTAATGCCGGCGGACCAGCATGCAAAGGGCGACCAGCAGCCCGGTCGTGACCAGCGCCAGCCAGCCGCCGGCATTAAACTCGCCGACCACCAGCGCGATCAGGATCAGCCAGGAGATCAGGGCGGCGGTCGCCGAGATCACCAGGCGCGAGCGCTGCTCCCGCGCCGCCCGCTGCTGCCAGCGGTAGCGGACCAGGCCCAGGAGCGACAGCGAGAACGCCAGGAAGACGTTGATGCTGTAGAGGATGACCAACGTGCGGACATCGGCATTGGTGACCAGGTAGATGGCGAGCGCCGCCAGGCCCATGACCAGCACGCCGACCTTGGTCACCAGCCGGCTGGAGAGGTCGGCGAAGGCATTAGGGACCCAGCGGTCGATCGCCATGTTGGCCATGACCGCCGGGCCCCCGAGGAAGCCGGTATTGGCGGCGACCAGCAGCAGGGCCGCGGCCAGCGCCAGGGTCAGCCAGATGATGAATTCCTCGAACGCCGTGCCGGCGAACCAGGAGGCGTCGAGGATCGCCCGGAAGGTCACCGCATTGAGGGTCTGATCGTCCTGCGGCTGCACGTTCCAGATCAGATAGAGCAGCATGATGCCGCCGGCCGTGGCCGCCAACGAGGCCGCCATCAGCATCATCGTCCGGCGGCCGGTCATGATGCGCGGCTCGGCCAGGGTATGGACGTTGTTCGAGACCGCCTCGATGCCGGTATAGGTGCCGGCCCCGACGGCATAGGCCTTGATCATGATCGCGAACACTGCGAACCAGCCGAGCTCGGCGCTCATGGTGGCCGCGTCATCAATGCTGCGCGGCACGAGCATGATCAGCTCGTCGACCTGCATGGCGAAGCCGAACAGGATCATCAGCCCGTGGGTCAGGAGGAAGCCGAAGAAGATCGGGGCCAGGACCGCGATCGATTCCTTCATGCCGCGCAGGTTCAGCCAGACCAGCAGCGTCAGCAGCCCAATGCCGGCGAGCGTCCTGGTGTCGTCGACATTGGCCGGCAGGAGGCTGTAGATCGCGTCGATCGCGGCCGCGATCGAGATCGCGATGGTCAGCACATAGTCGATGACGAGCGCAGCACCCGCGACCACGCCGGCATAGGGATTGAGCAGCTGGCTGGCGACCTTGTAGCCACCGCCGCCGGACGGAAACAGCTCGATCACCTGCATGTAGGCGGCCGCGATCAAGGCCACCGTGCCGGCGGTCATGATCACCAGGAACAGGCCGAGCTCGCGGTGCTCGGCGAGCGCCAGGACCGCCTGCTCCGGACCGTAGTTCGCGGACGACAAGCCGTCCGCGCCCAGGCCGATCCAGGCGAACAAGGTGACCAGAGCGATCTTGCGCCGCGTGTCCGCATGCAGCGGATCGAGCGGCATGCCGAGCAGCCAGCGCCGAAGGAGGGCGAAGGGCATGGTGCGAGGGATCTCCTACGACCGCGTCATCGACTTGCGCCGGCCAAAGGCGGCGTCTTGGATTCGCGGGCGGCGAGGATTGTGAGCTTTGGTTGTTCCGGCCGACCTGGCAGGCGGCGGCGATGGCGCAGTCCTAGCTCTCGAAGGCCGGCTGACCTGACGCAAGAGGTGAACATGCATGCAATCGGTTTCGACATATAGGTCAATGGTGACGGCAGCGCCAGAGGGGCAGACAGATCACGCCGATGGCGCCCCTCACGAACTGGTCGCTGCGGCATGCTGCGCTTCCACCCCAGGCTCTCGGATCAGTCCAAGAGGCCTGCCCTTTGCCATGCTGCAGCCTGCCAGTCAATAGTCATCATCGGCCAGGTTCAAATAATCATCGTAAGATCTTGTTTTGCTAAGCTTGTGCGCCGCCGCAGCAACTGTCGGCGTGGCTAGCCGGCATGATGATTTCACAGAAAACAGCCTATGGCGATTTGATCTGCTAGGTGAAAAGGGCAGCAATGGGGGCGATCAGGCCGCGGATACTCAAGAGGATGACCAGCACGGCCACCAGGATCATCAACGGCCGATCCGGCAGCTTCTGGGTCACCAGGGCGGCGAATGGCGCTGCCAAGGCACCTCCCACGATCAAGCCGGTGATCATGGGCCAGTGCGATAGGCCGATGGTCATGATGAAGGCGGCCGAGACGGTGCTGGTGACGAAGAACTCGGCGGCATTGACCGAGCCGATGGTATAGCGCGGCTCATGGCCGTTGCCGATCAGGGTCGAGGCCACGATCGGCCCCCAGCCGCCGCCGCCGATCGCGTCGAGGAAGCCGCCGCCCAGGGCCAGCACCGTGTAGGAGCGCGGCTCGACCGGCTGCTGCGGCCGCTCATGCAGCGCCTTCCACAAGATGATGACGCCCATGATCAGCAGATAGGCGCTGACGAACGGCTGGATCCGCTCGCCCGGGATGCTGGTCAAGATATAAGCGCCCAAGGCGCCGCCGATGGCACCGGGGAGCGCCAGGCGGGCGAAGATGCGCGGATTGATGTTGCCGAGCCGCCAATGGGCCAGGCCCGAGACGCCTGTGGTCATGACCTCGGCGGCGTGCACGCAGGCGCTGGCCACGGCCGGCGGGGTGCCGACGCTGAGCAGCGCGGTCGAGGCAGTCACGCCATAGGCCATGCCGAGCGCGCCATCGATCAGCTGGGCGGCAAAGCCGATCGCCGCGAAGAGGAGGAGATCATCCATCACGGCGACGGGCGCGCCAGCGCAGCTGCCGACGAAGCGGGCAGGGTGATGACGTCATGCAGCATGCGCCGCCGGGCATCCGGCCGCCTGACCGACCTGCTGCCAGTAGCGCTAGCGGCTGCGCCGTTGGGCCGCCGCCGGTCGCGGCGGCTCGGCGCGGCAGCAAGCGGAGGTCAATGCTGACGCTGCCTGCATGGTTTCGTCCCCAAAAAGCTGGCCCGCTCGGTCCGGCCGCAAATGGCGGCCCTGGACGGCGGGCATTGATCGTTTCTTGTTAGCTGCGGTCAGCCCCAGGTTGGCGCAGCCAGGCCGCGGTCGGGGCAGGCCCGGCTCACGCGCGCCGGACTGGCTCGCCAGGCTTGGCCTCGATCATCGGGTCCGCGCCGGCCTCGACCTCGTCATCCTTCAACCCCGACTTGAAGGCGCGCACGCCCTTGGCGAGGTCGCCCATCGTCTTGGGCAGCCGGCCAGCGCCGAAGACGATCAAGACGACCACCAGCACGATCGCCCAGTGCGCGAAGCTAAATGATCCCATGGTTCCCACTCCCGTCCAGCCCGCTGCGAGCCGCACCCCAACCTACCAGGACCATGGTCTGGGCGGGCGCCGGCGTCAATGGCTGACCGATCCGGGCAGCCGCAGCCTGGGGTGCCTGGCGCTCAGGCATTGGACGGCAGCAGCACCTCCTTCAGCTCCGCCTCCTCCTTGGCCCGGCGCGCCGGCCGGTGGTCGCCCGCCAGGAAGCTGTAGACCGTCGGCAGCACGAACAGCGTGAACAGCGTGCCGATCGCCATGCCGGCGACGATCACCAGGCCGATCGAGAACCGGCTGGCAGCACCAGCGCCGCTCGCCGTGAGCAGCGGGAACAGGCCGGTGACCATCGCCGCCGTGGTCATCAGGATCGGCCGCAGCCGGACCTTGGCGGCCTCCTCGATCGCCGTGATCCGGTCCAGATTCTGGCTGCGCTGCAGCTCGTTGGCGAAGGCGACCATCAAGATGCCGTGCTTGCTGATCAGGCCGATCAGCGTGACCAGGCCGATCTGGGTGTAGATGTTCAAGGTCGCGGCGCCGAGGAACAGGGGCAGGAGAGCGCCGCAGATCGACATCGGCACGCTGATCAGGATCACGAACGGATCGCGCAGGCTCTCGAACTGCGCCGCCAGGACCAGATAGATGATCACCAAGGCGAACACGAAGGTCACGGTCAGCTGGTTGCCTTCCTGCACATATTGCCGCGACTGGGACAGGAAGTCGTAGCGGAAGTCGGCCGGCAGCACCTCGGCCGCCTGGGCGCGCAGGAAGTCGATCACCTGGCCCATGCCGACCCCCGGCATCGGCACCGCCGAGAAGGTCGCCGAGTTCAGCTGGTTGTATTGGGTCAGCGCGTTCGGATCGGTGGCCGAGCTGATCTTGACCACGGTCGAGAGCGGGATCGGCGCACCGGTTCGGGTCTTGACGTAGACCTTGCCAAGGTCCTCGGACGCCAGGCGCAGCGCGCGCGGCACCTGCGGGATCACCTGATAGGAGCGGCCCTGCAGGTTGAACCGGTTGACGTAGTTGCCGCCCAGGAGCAAGGCCAGCGAGTTGCCGATCTCCTGCATGGTGATGCCCAGATCGTTCGCCTTGTTGCGGTCGATCTCGACCTGGACGATCGGATTGTTGAAGGCGAGGTCGCTGTCGTTGACGATGAACAGGCCGCTTGCCTGCGCCCGCTTCTTGAGCTCCTGCATCACGTTGAAGATCTGCTCGAAGTCCGCGGGCGAGCTGATCACCATCTGGACCGGCAGGCCCTGGCCGCTGCCGGGCAGCGGCGGCAAGTTGAACACGAAGACCTGCAGCCCGGTGACGTCGTTGAGCTTGGCCTGGACCTGGGGCTGCAGCGTGCTCGCTGAGCGCGTGCGCTCGTCCCAGGGCTTGAGCAGCATGCCGGCGAAGCCGCTGTTCGGGCCGGAATCCATGCCGCTCACCAGGAACCGGGTGTCGTGCTCGGGGAACGAGGTGAAGATGCCGTCGACCTGGTCGGCATAGGCGTCCATGTAGTCGATATTGGCGTTCTGCGGACCCTTGGTGACCGCGAACAGGATGCCCTGATCCTCCTCCGGCGCCAGCTCGGCCGTGATGTTGAGGAACATGAACGGCAGGCTCGCCAGCACCGCGAGGGCGAAGATCACGACCGCCGGCCGGTAGGTCAGGGTGTTGTGCACCCGCCGGCCATACCAGCGGGTCAGGGCACTGAAAGTGCGATCGATCAAGCGGGCGAACCGGCCATGCTGGCTGGAGCTCGACAGCAGCTTCGCGCACATCATCGGCGACAAGGTCAAGGCGACGATGCCCGACACGATCACGGCGCCCGCCAGGGTGAAGGCGAACTCGCGGAACAAGGCGCCGGTCAGGCCGGACAGGAAGCCGATCGGCGCATAGACCGCCGCCAAAGTGAGCGTCATGGCGATCACCGGTCCGGCGATCTCGCGCGCGCCGATCAGGGCGGACTGGAGCGGGGTCCGGCCCTCCTCGATATGCCGGTAGACGTTCTCCACGACCACGATCGCGTCATCGACCACGAGCCCGATCGCCAGGACCATGGCGAGCAAGGTCAGCAGATTGAGGCTGAAGCCCGCGGCCAGCATCAGAGCACCGGCGCCGATGATCGAAAGCGGGATCGTGACCACCGGCACGATCACCGAGCGCACCGAGCCCAGGAACAGGAAGATCACCACGATGACGATCAGCACGGCCTCGGTCAGGGTATTGCGGACTTCGGCGATCGAGGCGTTGATGAACTTCGTGCTGTCATAGACGATGTCCATCGAGAGCGACGGCGGCAGACCGCGCTCGATGGTCGGCGCCATCCCCCGGACTCCCGCCACGATGTCCAAAGGATTGCCGTTCGGCGTGGCGTTGACGCCGATGAAGACCGCGCGGTTGCCGTCCATGGCGACCGAGGACTCGCTGCTCTGGGCGCCAAGCTCCAGGGTCGCGACCTCTTCCAGCCGCACCAAGGCGCCGTTTTCGGCCTTGATCACCAGCTTGCGGAACTCGTCGACATTGCGCACGTCGGTGTCGGCGCGGACATTGGCGACCGTGAAGTAGCCTTTGGTCTGGCCAGCGGCGGCCTGGTAGTTGTTGGCTTGCAGCGCCTGGCCGATGTCGATAGGGCTCACCCCACGCGCCGCCATCCGGATCGGATCGAGCCAGATCCGCATGGCGAATGGCTGGCCGCCCAGGATTTCGGCCGATGCCACGCCCTCGATCGTGGCAAGCAGCGGCTGGACCACCCGGGTCAGATAGTCGGTGATCGCCGGCCCGGTCATCTTCTGGCTGGAGAAGCCGATATACATGACGGCGGTCGGATCGCCGGTGGTCTTGGTGATCACCGGATCCTCGGCCTCGGTCGGCAGCACGCTGCGGACCTGGTTGACCTTGGCCATGACGTCGGTCATCGCGACGTTCGGATCCTCGTTCAGGAGGATGTGCGCCTGGACCGTGCTGGTGCCCTGGATCGTGGTCGAGGTCAGGTAGTCCAAGCCCTCGGCACCGGCGACCGCCTGGGCGATCGGCACGGTGATGAAGCCCTGCATCAGCTCCGACGACGCCCCAGGATAGGACGTCGTGACCGTGATCACGGTGTTCTTGATCTCGGGATATTGCCGGACCGGCAGGTTGAAGAAGGCGCGCCCGCCGATCAGCAGGATCAGCAGGCTGACGACCGTCGCCAGGACCGGCCGACGGACGAAGATGTCGGTGAAATGCATGACGAGACTGTCCTGGCGCTACTGGCGCGGCGGGCTGGCGGGAGTCTGCAGCGCGGTGTCGGTGACCACGCGCACTGGCGCGTCGTTCTGCAGCTTGAACTGGCCGGTGCTGACCACCTGGTCGCCCGGCTGCACGCCCTCCAGGATCGCCACCTTGCCGTCCGCGCTCAGACCAGTCCGCACGAAGGTCTGGACCACCTTCTGCTGGGGCGCGCCGTCCTTGCCGGTGCCATTGTCGCGGATCACGAAGACCGATTCGCCATACAGCGAATGGGCGACCGCGGTCTCCGGCAGGGTCACCATCGCCGGTCCGGCCGGCAGCAGGATCCGGCTGTTGGCGAACATGCCCGGCAGCAGCAGCTGCTCGGGATTGTCGAGCGTCGCCTGGACCTGGATGGCGCGGGTGCTGGGATCGATCTGGGGCTCGATCGTGGTCAGCTCGCCCTTGAACACCCGGTCCGGGAAGGCGTCGGTCGTGACGTCGACCTCCTGGCCCAGCTTGAGCTGCTGGCGCTCCTGCTCGGCCACGGTCAGATCGACATAGAGACGGTCCAGGTCGGTCAAGGTCACCAGCTCGGTGCCCGGGCTGACATACTGGCCGATCTCGACCTGGCGAATGCCCAGCCGGCCGGCGAAGGGTGCCCGCACGACCTTTTGCGCGATCAGCGCCTCGACCCGCTGGATGTCGGCATTCGCCTGCTCGAGCAGGGCTTGGTTCTGGTCGAGCGAGGCCTGGGTCGAGAAATCGCGGGTCGCGAGCTCCCGGGTCCGCCGGAGATTGGCCTGGGCCAGGCGCACCTGGGCCTGGTAGCTGGCCAGCTGGGCGCGCTCGGGCGCGTCGTTGAGCTGGACCAGCGCCTGCCCCTGGCTGACCTCGGCGCCGGGCTCGAACAGGATCGCCACGACCCGGCCGGCCGCCTCGGCCGTGACCTGGACCTGGCGGATCGCGCTCAGCGAGCCGATACCGGCCAGCGAGCGGGGCAGGGTGGCGGTCTCGGCCTTGACCGCCGTGACCGCGGTCGGCGGCGGCACGTTGCCGGCGAAGAAATTGGCGATCGCCTGGTTGCGGAATTCGTTGAAGTACCAAAGCCCGCCACCGAGCAGGGCAACGATCAGGACGACAATGATCAGCCGGACGATATGGCCGCGGCGGGTGCCGGGCTTGCGGGTCTCGCCGGCGGGCTCAACAGTTGGATCAAACGTGGTGGCCATGGTTGCTCGACTTACGGCTTGAGGGGTGATGGTTGGACGACGAATGGGAGCGGCTCGGTCCGACGGGACCCGGCCGGCGCCAGATGGCGTTCGATCGTGGCGTCGCTGAGGCCGGTGCCGCGCAAAATGAAGCGCACGGCGTCCTCGACCACGGCGGCAATGTCGCCGGCATAGGGCATCGCGCAGCTGGGCGGCAAGCGGGCGAAGGCGATCATCGCCGCCACATGATGGCCGAACCAGAACAGGTTGACCGCGCGGCCCTGCGGCAGCTTCAGATCACCCGCACGCTCGGCCGCCACCAGGCTCGCCTCGAACAGCGGGAAGATCTCGGCCTCGATCCAGGCCGAGACCAGGCGCGCATATTCGCCATCCTCGAGAAAGCTGTTCGCCATCAGGCGGTCCCGGATATCGCCATCTTCAGGCGAGCCCAGGCTCTTCATCACCAGATGCTCGACCATCAGCCTGGTGCTCTGGACCAGGGTCGCGGTCGACGGCGGCAAGGCCCGCAGCTGCTCCAGCGCCGGCTCACCGCGGCAGCCCTCGGCCAGGATCGCCTGGTAGAGCGCCACCTTGTTCGGGAAATGCTGGAACACCAGCGCCTCGGACACGCCGGCATCACGGGCGATCTCGCGCGTCGTGGCGCCGGCGAAGCCCTTGCGGGCGAACAACGGCACCGCCGCTGCGACAATCGCCACGCGGCGCTCCTCGTGACTGAGGCGCGTGGGCCTGGTCAGCTTGTTACGCATGTTAGTGAGTACATACTTAGTTTGCCATCGCCTGGCAAGCGGCGGCTGCGACCCGCCTCAGTAGGCCGGCGGATCGCTGGCCGGGAACGATTCGTCCGAGGCTTCGTCGACCCGGTCCCAGCCCGGCGGCGGGCTGGCCATCGCCGCCGGGCCGGCTGGCCGCACCGCCTGCCGGCGCAGGCGCTGACTGGGCGAAATCGCCACCCGCGGCCCGCCGCGCCCACGGCCTCCGACCAGCCGATCGAGCAGCACCACCAGGCCGCAGACCGCGCCGAGCCGGAGCAGCCAGCCGCCCTTGCCAATCGATAGTGCATGCGGCATGGCGCCCTCCCAACCACAGCATTGCCGGCCGCCGCCTCGATGGCGCGCCAGCACCTGACAACTCCTGACGGAAGAGCGGGTTCCAAATCGCTGAACCGGCTCCCGGCAGGTCAACACATTGAACTAATCGATTGACTAACTCAATCGTTCGACTGAGACTGCTTCATGGTCAAGAAGCAAGTCGGCCTATTCGCCCAGCGCGAGCGCGGCGGCGACACCCGGGCGCGCCTGCTCGAGGCGGCGATCGACGTGTTTGGCCGGTATGGCTATGACGGCGCCAGCACGCGTCTCCTGGCTGAGCAGGCGGGGGTCAACCTGGCTGCGATCCCCTATCATTTCGGCGGCAAGCAGGGCGTCTACCAGGCCGCCGCCGAATGGCTGGCGGGGGAGGTCGGCGAGCGCATCGAGCCGGTGCTGCAGGCGCTGCGCACGGCCCTTGCCCGCGACGACCTCGCACCCGCCGAGCTCCGCCTGATGCTGCATGGCCTGATCGAGCGGATCAGCGCCCTACTGCTGGGCACGCCGGGGGCGGAGCGCTGGGCGCGCTTCGTGATCCGCGAGCAGATGGACCCGTCGCCGGCCTTCGACGTGCTCTATGAGCGGGTCATGCTTCAGGTCCACGGCCTGGCCTGCCAGCTGCTCGGCCGGCTGCGCGGCCGGCCGCCGGATGATCCCGTGATCATGACCGAGATGTTCACGATCGTGGGCCAGATCCTGGTGTTCCGGGTCGCCCGAGCCACCACCCAGCGCCGCCTTGGCTGGGCCAGCTACACGCCCGAGCGGATCGGCCTGATCCAGGCGGTCCTGCGGCGCAACCTCGATGCCATGCTCGATGCGGGGCTCGACGCGGGCGGGCGGCCGTGATCGGGACGGGCCGGTGGCGGCCGGTCTGCGCCGGGCTCGGCCTGGTGGCGCTCCTGGCCGCCTGTGGCCAGGACGAGCCGGCCGGGCCGCTCCAGGTCGAAGGCTATGTCGAGGGCGACTATCTGTGGCTCGGCCCGGCCGAAGGTGGTCAGATCACCGAGCTGCTGGTCACGGCCGGCGATCAGGTGACGGCCGGCCAGCCGGTTGCCCGGCTCGACCCGGCCGGAGCCGCCGCGGCGCGCGACCAGGTGGCGGCCGAGCTGGCGCGGGCGGCCGCCCAGCTGGCCGATCTGCGGCGCGGCCGGCGGCCTGAGGAGATCGCGGTGATCGACGCCCAGATCGCCGAGGCTGCGGCCAACCTCGCCACCACCAGGCGCGAAGCCGAGCGGCTGCAGGCCCTGCGCAGCGGCCGGGTCGTCGCGGAAAGCACCCTCGATCAGGCGCGCATGGCGGCCGAGATGGCCAAGGCGCGCGCCGACGCCCTGGCGCGCGAGCGCGAGGTCGCGGCCTTGCCGGCGCGCAGCGATGCGATCGCCGCGGCCGAGCAGGCGGTTGATGCGGCCCGCGCCGCCTTGGCCGAAGCCGAGTGGCGGCTGCGCCAGCGGACCGTGACCAGCCCGGAGGCGGGCCTGGTCGAGGAGGTGTTCTATCAGCCCGGCGAGGTCGTCCTGGCGGGTCGGCCGCTGGTGTCGGTGCTGTCGCCTGAGCGTCGCAAGATCCGCTTCTTCGTCGCCGAACCGGAGCTTCCGGCGCTCCATTTGGCGCAGCCGGTGCGCCTCAGCTGCGACGGTTGCGCGCCGGATCTCGCCGGCCGGATCAGCTTCATCGCGACCGAGGCGGAGTTCACGCCGCCGGTGATCTTCAGCGTCGAGCGCCGCGCCAAGCTGGTCTTCAAGATCGAGGCCCGGCCCGAAGGCGCTGCCGGCTTTCTCAAGGTCGGCCAGCCGGTGACCGTCCACTTGGCCGAGGAGGGGGCCCCGTGAACGTCATCGAGGTCACCGGCCTGACCAAGCGCTTCGGCGCCAAGACCGTAGTCGACCAGGTGGCCCTCGATGTCCGGGCCGGCGAGATCGTGGGCTTCCTCGGGCCGAACGGCAGCGGCAAGACCAC
>CADEGR010000019.1:32128-46132 GCA_902826935.1 uncultured Alphaproteobacteria bacterium
GCTGGCCGCGGCTGGCCTGACCGTCCTGGTCAGCACCCACTACATGGACGAGGCCGAGCGCTGCCATCGCATCGTCTACATCGCGCAAGGCAAGATCGTGGTGCGCGGCACGGTCGCCGAGGTGATCGGCCAGTCGCGCCTCAGCACCTGGCTGGTCCGCGGCCCCGATCAGGCGGCGCTGGTCGACACCCTGCGCGCTTTGCCCGGGGTCGAGCAAGTGGCGGCCTTCGGCAGCGGCTTGCATGTGGTCGGCGCCGATGGCGCGGCGCTGGCTGCGAGCCTGCAGGCGCTGGCGGCTGCTGGGCGGATCGAGCTCGCGCCGGCGGAGACCAGCCTCGAGGATGTGTTCATCCGGCTGATGGCGCAGCCCGAGGGCCTGCCTGCATGAGCCGCGGGCTGTCCTTCGGCCGGATCGCCGCCGTCCTGGTCAAGGAGCTGATCCAGACCCGGCGCGATCGGATGACCTTCGCCATGATCGTGGGCATCCCGATCATGCAGCTGATCCTGTTCGGCTATGCCATCAACACCGATCCCAAGAACCTGCCGACCGCGCTGATCGCGGCCGATCAAGGGCCATTCACCCGTGCGATCGTGGCGGCGCTGGTCAATTCCCGCTACTTCGCGATCGCGACCACGGCGCCCAGCGAGGCGGCCGCCCAGGAGCTGCTGGCGGGTGGCCAGGTGTCCTTCGTCGTGACCGTGCCGGTCGGGTTCGAGCGGGCGCTGGTCCGGGGCGAGCAGCCGCAGCTCCTGGTCGAGGCGGACGCGACCGACCCCGCGGTCGCGAGCAACGCCCTGGCGGCGCTCGGCGAGCTGGTGCAGAGCGGCTTGCGTGACGAGCTGACCGGCGCCCTTGGCGATCGGGCCCCGGGGGAGCGGCCGATCGAGCTGATCACGCATCGGCGCTACAATCCGGAAGGCATCACCCAATACAATATCGTGCCCGGCCTCTTGGGCGTGATCCTGACCATGAGCACGATCCTGATGACCGCCTTGGCGCTCACCCGGGAGGTCGAGCGCGGCACCATGGAGAACCTGCTCGCCATGCCGGTGCGCCCGGCCGAGGTCATGCTCGGCAAGATCACGCCCTACATCGGCATCGGCCTGCTCCAGGTCGGCATCATCCTGGTCGCGGCGAAGCTCTTGTTCGCGGTCCCGATGCTCGGCTCGCTGACCCTGCTGCTGGTGAGCCTCTTGCTGTTCATCGCCGCCAATGTCGCCTTGGGCTACACTTTTTCGACCTTGGCCCGAAACCAGATGCAGGCGATGCAGATGACGTTCTTCTTCTTCATGCCGTCCTTGCTGCTGTCCGGGTTCATGTTTCCGTTCCGCGGCATGCCCGACTGGGCTCAGCTGCTGGGCGAGACCTTTCCCCTGACCCACATCTTGCGGATCGTGCGGGGCATTCTGCTCAAGGGCAATGGCTGGCCGGAGCTGCTGCCTGAGCTGTGGCCGATCGCGGCCTTTGCCGGCGTGGTCGCGATCGTGGCACTGGTGCGCTACCGGCGCACGCTGGACTGAGCACCGGCACCATGTGGGAACCGATGCCTGACCGTGAGGGTTCGATAGCCGGCGGCGGCATGGATGGGGTGGTCGTGGCAGATGGCGGATATTGCAGCGGATGATCGGGAGCAATCATTGATGGCGGCACAGCCTGGCCGTGGCCGCGACGCCCGCTGGCCCAGCGAGATCCCGGCGCTTGGCTGGCGCGACATCTGCTGGCGCGTCTGGGAGCAGATGGGCAAGGACAATGTGTCCTTCGCCGCGGCGGGCGTCGCCTTCTATGCCATGCTGGCGACCTTCCCGGCGATCAGCGCGTTTGTCTCGGTGTTTGGCATCTTTGCCGATCCGGGCGCGGTGCGTGAGCAGTTCGTGATGTTGCGCGGCATCATCCCGGACGATGCCTGGCGCCTGGTCAACGACCAGCTCTCAGCGGTGGCATCGACCGCCACGCCCAGCTTGAGCATCGGCGCCTTGGTCGGCTTCACCATCGCCTTCTGGAGCGCTGGCGCTGGCGTGCGCGGCATGATGAGCGCTTTGAACATCGCTTACCGCGAGTATGAAAAGCGCGGCATCGTAGAGTTTTACGGCCTCGCCTTCCTGTTCACGATCGGCATCATGTTCGCGGCGATCTTCTCGCTGGGCGTGATCGTGCTAGTGCCGGTCGTGCTCAACCTGGTGCCGCTGGGCGGCCTGACCCGGATCCTGGTCAAGGTGGCGCCCTGGTGCGTGCTGGCGCTGTTCATCACCTTCTGCCTTGGCCTGCTATATCGCTACGGGCCCAGCCGGCATGTGCCCAAGACCCGCTGGGTCAGCCTCGGCGCGGTGCTTGCGAGCCTGCTCTGGATCGGCGCCTCGCTCGGCTTTTCGATCTATGTCTCCAACCTCGCCAGCTACAATCAGACCTATGGCGCGCTCGGCGCCGTGGTGATCTTGATGATGTGGTTCTGGATCAGCGCGTTCGTGGCACTCCTGGGCGCCGAGCTCAATGCCGAGATGGAGCACCAGACCGCCCAGGACACGACCACGGGTCGGGCCAAGCCGCTCGGTCAGCGGGGTGCCTACGTCGCCGACAATGTCGGCCGCGTGCCGTAAGCGCCGGCCAGAGATAGCCACCGAAACGCCCGCAGGCTGAGGCCGCGCTGGAACTCGTGCCGGCATCAGGACGTTCACCCGCCATATGAGGCATGGGGCGCAGGGCAGCTTGCTGCAACGCCTGGATACTGAACTGGCTAGGACAAGGCGGATGGCAGCTGACCGAGGAGCGGGAGTGGGCGATGTCGCGCGCCCTTAAGCTGCTGCTTCTGATCCCAGGCGTGTTGATCGGCGCCTTGGTGATCCTGGTCCTGATGTTCGATCCGAACTGGCTGCGCAGCTGGCTGCAGACCAGGGCCACCGGCAGCGCGGGCCGCGACATCACGATCGAAGGCGACATCAGCTGGCAGCCCTCGTGGCGCCCGCTGATCACCATCGAAGGCTTGACGGTCGGCAATCCCACCTGGCTCAAGGAGCCTTATCTGGCGCGGATCGAGCGCTTGGTGCTGCGGATCGATCTTTGGCAGCTGCTGCAGGGGCAGGTCGTGCTGCCGGAAGTGACGCTCGCCAAGCCGGTCCTGCATCTGGTGCGCAACCAAAAGGGTGAGGCCAACTGGCAATCGCCCGGCAATGTCGAGGCCGATGTCGCGACCGAGGCCGTGGTGCCCGACGACCGCACGGAGATTCCGGTGATCGGCCGGCTGCAGATCAGCGATGGCGTGTTCGATTATGTCGACCAGAGTCGCGGCGCCAAGCTTGCTGGCAACGTCAACACGGTGCTGGGTGAGGGGAGCGAGGGCGATCAGACCAAGGTCAGCGGCAATGGCGAGCTGGCTGGCAAGCCCTACGAGCTAGCGCTCTCGGCCGGCACGCTGTCGACCTTGCAGGACGCCAGCAAGCCTTATCCGGTCAATCTGGATCTGACCTTCGGCGAGACCAAGCTGCAGATCGACGGCACCCTGACCGCACCCTTGCAGCTCAAGGGCTTGGATCTGACCATGCGGATCACCGGCCCCGATTTGGCCGAGGTCTTTCCCCTGATCGGCCTGCCGACCCCCAAGACGCCGGACTACGAGCTGGCTGGGCGGCTCTATCACGAGGAGCAGCTCTGGCGCTTCTCCGATTTCAGCGGGCGCCTGGGCGGCAGCGACCTCAGCGGCACCATGACCGTCGATGGCGGCCAGGAGCCGCTTGCCTTCAGCGGCGATCTGCGCTCGCAGGCCCTGCGCCTGCAGGATCTGGAAGGTCTGATCGGCGGCGACCCCAATGCGCCCGATAATGACGACCCTGACCTTCTGATCCCGAACCAGCCGATCAACCTGCCGCGGCTGCAGGCGGCCAATGGCGAGGTCAAGCTGACCGCCGAGCGCATCCAGGCGACCGATCTGCCGATCGACGATCTGACCCTGGCAGCAACCCTCAAGGACGGCGTGCTGCGGCTGACGCCCGCCCGCTTCGGCATCGCCCAAGGGAACATCGATCTGCAGATCGCCCTCGATGGCACCCAGGATCCGCCCAAGATCGAGGCCCAGGGTTCGGTGCGCGATCTGCGCCTGAAGGATGCGTTGCAGGGCTCGCGTTTTGCCCAGGAAACCGGCGGCATGGTCAACGGGCGAGTCAGGCTCGCCGGCGCTGGCCGATCGCTGCACGAGATGCTGGGCGCGGCGGATGGCCAGATCTACCTGGTCATGACCAAGGGCACGGTGAGCGGCCTCCTGATCGAGCTGGTCGGGCTGGATGCGGCCGAGTCGCTGGGCCTCTATCTGGGCCAGGATACGCCGGTCCGGATCCGCTGCATGGTCAGCGATCTTGCGGTCGAGGACGGCCTGGCGACCAGCAAGATGTTCGTGCTCGACACCGACGACACCCTGGTCGAGGGCGGTGGCAAGATCAACTTCGCCAAGGAAGCGCTCGATCTGACCATCGCGCCGCATCCCAAGGATATCAGCCTCTTGAGCTTGCGCTCCAACATCCTGGTGCAGGGCACCTTCAAGAGCCCGGCGGTGTCCCTGGATGCCAAATCGATCCTGGCCTATCTGCCGCCGATTGATCTTGGCCTGGCCAAGGACGCGCAATGCGACCGGATGATCGAACGGGCGCGCGACGACCAAGACCAGCCTGAGCGCTGATCCCGCTCTCCCGACCATCCACCCGAATTGCCAACCTCACTTCGAGCAGGCCGCGGAGCCCGATCCCGATGACCTATTACACCGTCAAGCATCGCACCCACTATCGCTACAGCCAGCCGGTGCTGCCCGACCGGCACCGGCTGATGCTGCGGCCCCGCGACAGCCACGATCTGCGGCTGCTGCAGGCTGGCCTGACCATCGTGCCGGAGCCGGCGGCGATTCGCTGGCTGCATGACGTCTTCGGCAATTCGGTGGCGATCGCCGAATTCGCCGGCGAGACGCCGGAGCTGCTGATCGACAGCGAGCTGGCGATCGACCACCGCGGTCTCGATGCGCCGCATCTGCCGCTCGAGCCGTTCGCCGAGCAATGGCCGTTCAACTACGAGCCCCACGAATGGCCGGATCTGCAGCCCTACATCATGCGCCAGTATGCCGATCCCGAAGGCCGGCTCGATCGCTGGGTCCATGAGGTGCTGGGCGGCAATCTGCATGCCCAGGGGACGCAGGAGATCCTGACCGGGCTGATGCAGGCGATCGCCCATGATCTGCCCTATGGCGAGCGCTACGAGGAAGGCGTCCAGTCGCCGCTCATGACGATCCAGCAGGGCGGCACCTGCCGAGACTTCGCCGTGCTGATGATGGAGGCGGCGCGGGTGCTGGGCTTGGCGACCCGGTTCGCAAGCGGCTATCTCTACGTGCCCTCGCTCGATCCAGGTGAGAATGGCGCGGCAGGCGGCCCACGCGGTGGCGGCGCCACCCACGCCTGGCTGCAGGTCTATCTGCCGGGGGCCGGCTGGGTCGAGTTCGACCCCACCAACGCGCTCTATGGCGGGGTCGATTTGATCCGGGTCGCGGTCGCGCGCGATCCTGCCAGCGCCCTGCCGATCACCGGCAGCTTCAGCGGGCCAGGCGGGGTCTCAGCGAACCTTGATGTCCTGGTCGAGGTGGTGAAGACCGACGGGCCGCCCGCACAGCCGGTCTGATCAAGGGCTGTCCGATCAGGCGACCGGCAAATGCCGAAGGGCGCTGATCGCGGCGGCATAATCATTGGTGCGGAAGATCGCGGAGCCGGCGACCAGGACATCGGCGCCGGCCGCGATCGCGCGCGCCGAGGTCTCGGCGTTGATGCCGCCATCGACCTCGAGCCGGATCGGGCGCGGCCCGATCATGGCGCGCAGGCGACGGATCTTCTCTTCCATCGCCGCGATATATTGCTGACCGCCAAAGCCGGGATTGACGGTCATCACCAGGATCAGATCGAGCTTGTCCAGGACATGGGCGATCGTCTGCTCGGAGGTGGCCGGGCAGAGCGACACGCCGGCCTGCTTGCCCATGGCGCGGATCGCCTGGAGCGAGCGGTCGAGATGGGGGCCTGCCTCCACATGCACCGTGATCAGATCGGCGCCAGCCTTGGCGAAGGCCTCGAGATAGGGATCAGCCGGCGCGATCATCAGATGCACGTCGAACAGCTTCTTCGAGCTCGGCCGGATCGCCCGCACAAGATCCGGCCCGAAGGTGATGTTCGGCACGAAATGGCCGTCCATCACGTCCAGATGGATCCAGTCGGCACCGGCCTGGTCGACCGCCTGGACCTCGTCGCCCAGCCGGGCGAAGTCGGCTGCCAGGATCGAGGGCGCGATCAGGACGTCGTCGTTCATGCCAGCTCCTCGCGGGTGCGGTCCGAGGCGATGCCGCCCTCGAACACCCGGCTGACCCTAAGCTCGTCGGCCTCGATCGTCATCAGATCCTCGGCGGTCAGCTGCTCCGCCCGGCGCTCGAACAGGCGGGTCGCCTGGCGGAAGCGGGCGCGATCCAGGGCATTGCGGATCGAGCGGGCGTTGGCGAAATGCGGCTGGCGCATGCGCTGCTGGATATAGTCGCGGAACGCCTGCTCGGCGGCCGGCGTGAAGCGGTAGTTCTGCTGGCCCATGATCAGCTGGCCGATCTCAAAGAGCTCGTCGGCGGAGTAGTCGGGGAAGTCGATATGGTGCGCGATGCGCGAGCGGAAGCCCGGGTTGGACGAGAAGAAGCGCTCCATGCGATTGGCGTAGCCGGCCAGGATCACGACCAGATCGTCGCGCTGGTTCTCCATCACCTGAAGCAGGATCTCGATCGCCTCCTGGCCGTAATCGCGCTCATTTTCCGGCCGGTAGAGGTAGTAGGCCTCGTCGATGAACAAGACGCCGCCCATGGCGCGCTTGAGGACTTCCTTGGTCTTGGGGGCGGTATGGCCGATATACTGGCCGACCAGGTCGTCGCGGGTGACCGTCACCAGATGGTCGGAGCGGATATAGCCCAACCGATGGAGGATATTGGCCATCCGCAAGGCGACCGTGGTCTTGCCGGTGCCCGGACTGCCGGTGAACGACATGTGCAAGGTCGGCGTTTCGCTGACCAGGCCCATTTCCTTGCGCAGCTTGTCCACGAGCAGGAGCGCTGCGATCTCCTTGATCCGGGTCTTGACCGGGACCAGACCCACCAGCTCGCGGTCGAGCTGGTCCAGCACCTCAGCGATGCCGGACTGCTCGAACACGGCCTGCAGGTTGACCGACTCCGGACGACCTTCGTCTGCCACCGGCTGCATCTGGCCCATCTCCGCTGCTAGTAGCGCTCGCCGACCGGCTTGTTGGCCGAATAGGCCCGCGTGCGGTAGCCGATCCGGCGGCCTTCATGCTCGGTGCGCTCGAGCGTGAAGCCGGGCTCTTCCTTCGGGCGCTGCACGATGATCGACAGGCGAATGGATTCCCAGCCCGGCGAGGCGTCGAAGGCGCTCAGGCGGATATAGGTGTCGGGAAACGCCTTGCGGCACTGGTTGACCTCGTAGAGCACGCCCGCCGGGTCGCGCAAATCGAACATCGGCACGCCCCACATCTCCCAGTAGGTGTTCCGGGGATGCGGGTCGTCGGTGTACTCGACGTTGAGGGCCCAGCCTTTGTCGAGGCAGTACCGGATCTGCTTAGTGATCTGCTGATCGGTCAGATCGGGCAGGAACGAGAAGGTGCCTTGGGTGATCCGCATGGATGCTGCTCCTGATCAGGCGGCCGTCGGGGTCGGCACGAAGTCGGGCGTGTCGGTCGAGGCGTAGTCGAAGGTGACGTCCTTCCAGACCTCGAGCGCCTGCTCCAGCGGCGAGCAGGTCTTGGCGGCAGCCGCCAGGATCGCCGGCCCTTCGGCCAGGTAGTCGCGGCCCTCGTTGCGGGCCAAGATCATCGCCTCGAGGGCGACCCGGTTGGCGGTGGCACCGGCGGCGATGCCCATGGGGTGGCCGATCGTGCCGCCGCCGAACTGCAGGACGCAGTCCTCGCCCAGATAGTGCAGCAGCTGGTGCATCTGGCCGGCATGGATGCCGCCCGAGGCAACCGGCATGCACTTGTTGAGCGACGCCCAGGGCTGGTCGAAGAACAGGCCGTTCTCCAAGGCCACCGGATTATGCTCCTCGCGCAGAATGTCGTAGAAGCCCTTGGTGGTGTTGGGATCGCCTTCGAGCTTGCCGACCACGGTGCCGGCATGGATGTGGTCGACGCCCGCCATGCGCATCCACTTGGCGATCACGCGGAAGCTCACGCCATGGGTCTTCTGGCGGGTATAGGTGCCGTGGCCGGCGCGATGCAGGTGCAAGACCATGTCGTTCTTGCGCGCCCATTTGGCCATCGACTGGATCGCGGTATAGCCGATCACCAGATCGATCATGACGATCACCGAGCCCAGCTCCTTGGCGAACTCGGCGCGCTCGTACATGTCCTCCATGGTGCCGGCGGTGATGTTGAGATAGGTGCCCTTGACCTCGCCGGTCATCGCCTGGGCGCGGTTGACCGCCTCCATGCAGTACAGGAACCGGTCGCGCCAGTGCATGAAGGGCTGGCTGTTGATGTTCTCGTCGTCTTTGGTGAAGTCGAGGCCGCCCTTGAGCGCCTCATAGACCACGCGGCCATAGTTGCGGCCGGACAAGCCGAGCTTCGGCTTGACGGTGGCGCCCAAGAGCGGGCGGCCGAACTTGTCGAGCCGCTCGCGCTCGACCACGATGCCGGTGGCCGGACCCTGGAAGGTCTTGAGGTAGGCGACCGGCATTCGCATGTCCTCGAGGCGCAGCGCCTTCAAGGGCTTGAAGCCGAACACGTTGCCGATGATCGAGGCGGTCAGGTTGGCGATCGAGCCCGGCTCGAACAGGTCCAGATCGTAGGCGATATAGGCGAAATGCTGCTCGGGATTGCCCGGCACAGGGTCGACCCGGAAGCACTTGGCGCGGTACTTCTCGCACGCGGTCAGACGGTCGGTCCAGACCACCGTCCAGGTCGCGGTCGAGCTCTCGCCAGCGACCGCGGCGGCCGCTTCCTCAGGATCGACGCCGGCTTGCGGGGTGATCCGAAAGCAGCAGATCACGTCGGTGTCCTTCGGCTCGTAGTCCGGCTCGAAATAGCCCATCTTCTTGTAGGGCATGACGCCGGCCTTGTAGCGATCGGCTCCGGTGACGGTGTTCGACGACATTGATGTCTCCCTTCAGTACGGTCGGCGTCGCGGCGAATTCGGGTCAGGCCGCCCGGGCCGCGTCGATCCTGGGATCAAGGGCGCCCGAGCGGTAGCGCGCCGCCATGGCCGCGAGCGAGATCGGCTGCAGCCGCTCGGCCTTGCCGGCGGTGCCGAACTGCTCGAAGCGCTCGGCGCACAGCGCCTGCAGGGCATCCATGGCGGGCTTCAAGAACTTGCGCGGATCGAACTCCGCCTTGTTCTCGCTCGCCACCTTGCGGAACTGGCCGGTCATGGCCATGCGGCAGTCGGTGTCGATATTGACCTTGCGCACGCCGTAGCGGATGCCGGTCACGATCTCCTCGATCGGCACGCCATAGGTCTGCGGCATGGCGCCGCCATAGGCGTTGATCAGATCCTGCAGCGCTTGCGGCACCGACGAGCTGCCATGCATCACCAGATGAGTGCCGGGCAGCCGCTCGTGGATCGCCTTGACCACGTCCATCGCCAGGATGTCGCCGGTCGGCTTGCGCGAGAACTTGTAGGCGCCGTGCGACGTGCCAATCGCGACCGCCAGCGCATCAACCTTGGTGCGCCGGACGAAGTCGGCGGCCTGGTCGGGATCGGTCAGGAGCTGATCACGTTCCAGCTTGCCCTCGGCGCCCTGGCCATCCTCGGCTTCGCCGCCGCCGGTCTCGAGCGACCCCAGGCAGCCGAGCTCGCCTTCGACCGACACCCCGACCGCATGGGCGAGCAGGGTCACCCGCTGGGTGATGTCGACGTTGTAGTCGTAGGACGCGACGGTCTTGCCGTCCTCCTCCAGCGAGCCGTCCATCATGACGCTGGTGAAGCCATGCTGGATCGCCGACAGGCAGGTCGCGTCGTTGTTGCCGTGGTCCTGATGCAGGCAAATCGGGATCGTCGGATGCATCTCGGCCGCGGCTTCGACCATGGCGCGCAGCATCTGATCGCCGGCATAGGAGCGGGCGCCGCGGCTGGCCTGGACGATCACCGGCGACTTGGTCGCTTCGGCCGCGCCCATGATCGCAAGCAGCTGCTCCATGTTGTTGATATTGAAGGCTGGCACGCCGTAATCATGCTCGGCCGCATGGTCGAGCAGCTGGCGCAGGGTGATCAGGGACATGGTGATCTCCTCGATGCGGTCGAGAACGCAGCGGGCAGGTCGAGGCGGCCGGGCGTCATGCCGCCGCCTTGCGCCGCGCCAGCGCCTGGCCCTTGGCGACGATCGCCTCCTCGGTCAGGCCAAAATGCTGATAGAGCGCCTGGGCCGGTCCGCTCGCGCCGAAATTGCTCAAGCCCACCATGTTCTCGGGGCTGCCGACATAGCGGGTCCAACCCATCTCGATGCCGGCCTCGATCGCGAGGCGTGGCGCCGCGCCCAGCACCTGGTCGCGATAGCTCTGGTCCTGCTGCTCGAACAGCTCGAGGCAGGGCATCGAGACCACCGCGGTCGGCACGCCGGCGGCCTGCAGCTTGGTCCGGGCGGCGACCGCCAGATGCACTTCCGAGCCGGTCGATAGCAGGGTCAGCGCCCGCTTGCCGTCGGCCTCGGCCAGGACATAGGCGCCCTTGGCGCAGGGATTGTCCTCGCGATGGCTGCTCCGCAGCGTCGGCAGGTTCTGCCGGCTGAGCGCCATGGCCGAGGGCCCTTCAGCATGCTCCAGGGCGAAGGCCCAGCACTCCGCCGTCTCGACCGCGTCGGCCGGCCGGAAGGTGTGCAGCCCGGGGATCGCGCGCAGAGCGGCCAGATGCTCGATCGGCTGATGGGTCGGGCCATCTTCGCCAAGACCGATCGAATCGTGGGTCAGGACGTAGATCACCCGCTGGCCCATCAGCGCCGAGAGGCGGATGCCCGGCCGGCAGTAGTCGCTGAAGATCAGGAAGGTGCCGCCATAGGGGATCAAGCCGCGATGCAGCGCAATCCCGTTCATGATTGCCGCCATGGCATGCTCGCGCACGCCGTAGTGGATGTAGCGCTGACCATAGTCCTGAGCCGTGACCGGCTTGGTGACCGCGGTCTTGGTGTTGTTCGAGCCGGTCAGATCGGCCGAGCCGCCGACCAGGGTCGGGATCGCCTTGGTCAGGACCTCGAGCGCGTTCTGGCTGGACTTGCGGGTCGCCTCGTTAGGCTGCTGCTCGGCCAGCTGGCGCTTGTAGTCCAGGAAGGCCGCTTGCCAGCCAGCCGCAAGCTCGCCCCGCTGGGCGGCCTCGAAGCTGGCGCGCTTGGTGCTCTCGGTCGCCTGGAGCCGCGACTGCCAGGCGCTATGAGCCTCGGTCGAGCGGGCACCGGCGGCGCGCCAGGCCGCCAGGATCTCGTCGGGCACGACGAAGGGCGGATGATGCCAGCCGAGCTGGTTGCGCGCGGCCTCGATCTCCTTGGCGCCGAGCGGCGAGCCGTGGGTGGCCGCGGTGCCCTGCTTGTTGGGCGCGCCGAAGCCGATCACGGTCCGGCAGGCGATCAGGGAAGGCCGCGGATCCTGCTTGGCGGCCTCGATCGCTCTCGCAACTGCCGCCGGATCATGGCCATCCACGCGCACGGCATGCCAGTGATAGGCCTCGAAGCGCTTGATCACATCGTCCGAGCAGGCGAGGTCGGTCGAGCCGTCGATCGAGATGCCATTGTCGTCGAACAGCACGATCAGCCGGCCGAGCTTCAGGTGGCCTGCCAAGGAGCAAGCCTCGTGGCTGATGCCCTCCATCAGGCAGCCATCGCCGGCGATCGTGTAGGTGAAGTGGTCGACCAGCTCGGCGCCATGGCGCGCGGCCAGCATGCGTTCGGCCAGCGCCATGCCGACGGCATTGGTGATGCCCTGGCCGAGCGGCCCGGTGGTGGTCTCGATGCCGGCGGCATGGCCGTATTCGGGGTGGCCAGCGGTGCGCGAGCCGAGCTGCCGGAAGTTCTTGATCTCGTCGAGGGTCATGTCCTCGTAGCCGGTCAAGTACAGCAGCGCATAGAGCAGCATCGAGCCATGGCCGGCCGACAGCACGAAGCGATCGCGATCAGGCCAGTGAGGGGCTTTGGGGTCGAACTTCAGGAACTGGGTGAACAGCACCGTGGCGACATCGGCCATGCCCATTGGCATGCCAGGATGCCCCGATTGCGCGGCTTCGACCGCATCCATCGCCAGCGCGCGGATCGCGTTCGCCATCTCGGCATGGGGCACGTCGCTGTGGTGGCTCGTCATCGTCTGGCTCCTCAAACTGCTTTCACGCCCATCGCGGCTTTGACCATGTGGTAGGCCAGCAGCAGCTGGGTCAACGCCAAAGGATGGCTCATCCCGGGGTGGTTGGCGCGGTCGGTGAAGGCGCCGACATTGTCGCGGAGATGGCTCGCCTCGGGCACCAGCTGCCACAGGCGGTCTTCCACCCGGCGCGCCGCGCGGTCGTCGATGTGACCGGCGATCTCGAGCCGGTCGACCGGCTTGCCGTCGCGATCGCGCGCCAACTCCAGGTGGATGCCGTTGCGGGCTCCGGACTCCAGGATCGGCGACAGATCCGGATGCGGCAAGGTCGGCCGCAGGGTGTGGCGGACATTCAGCATGGCGCCCGACTCTTCCGGATGATCCTCGGGCGGCAGGAAGCTCACGATGACGTCAGCGAAGGTGCGCTGCGGGTGGATGAACTCGGGGCTGTCGGTCTTGCGTTTTTCCAGCTCGGCCAGCACCTGCTCGCGGGTGTAGCCGCGCTTGGCCATGTCGCGCTGGATCTTCCAGCGGATCCTGAGGTCTTCGGCCGGCTCGAGATAAACCTTGACGTCATAGCACTCGCGCATGTTGCGCGTGGCGTAGCCAAGCAGGCCCTCGACGATGATGTAGGCCTTGGGCACGACATATTCGGGCGCATCGAGCGTGCCGCCGTCATGATTGTAGATCGGCTTCAGGATCGGCTGGCCCTGGCGCAGCAGCCGCAGATGCTGCTCCATGATGTCGATGTAGTTGCCGCGCGGGTCGAGGGCGGTGATGCCAACCTTGGCGCGCTCGGCACGGGCGTAGCGGTGATAGTCGTCGGTGCAGATCGTGGTGACCCGATCCTTGCCTAGGATCTCGGCGATGCCCGACGTCAGGGTCGTCTTGCCGGTCGCGGAATCGCCGACGATGCCGAGGATGACGTGAGGCTGAACACGATTATGTGGCATCGGCTTATCTCCCTTCCTGGGCATGGCCAGTCGCGGCGCGCGGGTAGTACGAGGTCAGTACTTGCCGCTCGCCGGTCCGGCCAACCACCATCAGCGTCTGCAACCGATCGACCGTGGCCAGGCGCTCGACGCCTTCCGTCAGGAGGCCGCTGGTGATGCCGGTGGCGCAGAAGAACACATCGTTGCTCGGGAGCATCTCCTCGAGCGTCAGCCAGCGCTCGGTATCGAGCCCAGCCCGGCGGACCGCCATGGTCTCGGTCTGCAATTGCGGGTCGAGCCGGCCGTGGAAGGTGCCGCCGAGACCCCGGATCGCGCAGGCGGCAAGGATGCCCTCGGGCGTGCCGCCGGTGCCCATGAGGGCGTCGATGCCGGAGCCTGGGATCGCCGCCATGACGGCGCCGGCGACGTCGCCTGCCGGGTACAGCGCAATCCGGGCGCCGGCTTCATGGATCGCTTCGATCAGCGGCCGATGGCGCGGCTTCTCCAGGACATAGACGGTAAGCTCCGACACCGGCTTGCCCAGCGCGTCCGCCAGCTGGCGCAGCCGCTCGCCGGTGGGCGCGGTCGGATCAATCTTGCCCCGCGCGGCCGGCGCCGCCGCTAGCTTTTCCATGTAGAAGCAGGGGCCGGGATCGAACATCGTGCCCAGAGGTGCGAGCGCGATGACCGCCATGGCATTGGTCATGCCCTTGGCTAGATAGCTGGTGCCCTCGACCGGAT
>CADEGR010000019.1:46232-48782 GCA_902826935.1 uncultured Alphaproteobacteria bacterium
ACCGCCATGGCATTGGTCATGCCCTTGGCTAGATAGCTGGTGCCCTCGACCGGATCGACCGCGATATCGAAGCGCGCTTCGCGCTCCGGGTCGCCAACCCGCTCACCCTTATATAGCTCCGGCGCCTCGTCCTTGGCGCCTTCGCCGATGACGACCACGCCATCGATGCCGAGCTGAGCCATGACCTCACGCATCGCATGCACCGCCGCGGCGTCGCCATCCTCCTTGCGGCCGCGGCCGATCCAGTCGTAGGCGGCCCGAGCGGCGGCCTCGCTGACCTGACGCAGCGCATAGACGAAGAGCGGGGAATTCGGCGGAATCGTCGCCAACATGAGGTCACCCTTTGTCGAGCCGTCCCTTATTCTTGAAGCAAGCTTAGGGGCGGTCCCGGCACAGCAAAACACTCCGGAGGAGGGGCTGCCGCTGTCTTTGGAGTAGGGCCTGACCTACCCGGATGGGTAGGTCAGCGCCTCGGGGCGTGCGACAGATAGAGGGCCACGGCTTGGGTCCGATTGCCGACGCCGAGCTTGGCATAGAGATTTTTCAAGTGAAATTTCAGCGTATTGGGCGAAATACCGAAGCGATCCGCGAGCTGGATGCTGGTGCCACCGGCCGCCAGCGCGTGCAGGATGCCGGTCTCGCGCTCGGTCAGCTGGGCGAATGGGTCGGCTGGGGTGGCCCCTGCCAAATAGGGGAAGACCATCATGCCAGCCGCGACCGCGACCACCGTCTCGAGCAAGGCTTCCGGCGGCTGCTGCTTCGAGCAGAAGCCGGCCCCGCCCAGTGCTCTGACCTCGCGCGGCAGCTCCGGATCCTCCAAGCCGGAATAGACCACGACCCGCGGTGCCCCTGGCCGCTCGCGCAAGGCGCGCAGCACGCCGGCGCCATCCAGATAGGGCATGACCCAGCCGGTTACCACGACATCGGCGCCGAATCGCGCCACGGCATCGAGCAGCCGCTCGCCGTCGGTCGCGGTCGCCAGGACCAAGAAGCGCTCATCCTCGTCGAACAGCTGGCGCAGGCCGCGCAGCAGCAGCGGATGATCGTCCGCCAGAATGACCTCGACCGGCCGCTGCTCCCGGCTGGCCGCCTGCCGCCGGTCCATGGCTGGCGCCGCGCGATCGTCCCCTCGTGCCGTCATCGATCCCAGACCGTTCGATCCTCAACATAGCGCCGATCGGTCGCCCCCGCGCGTCGGCCATTGCGGCTCATTATCAGCGATCCGGCCGGCGGCAGCGAGTCCGGAGGACCGCGCGCCGGCGTCAAGCCGGATCAGCCTTAGCCGATCTTAACGGCAACCATGAACGGAGAATTAACGCGCGGCGCCAATGATGGACCCTGCCACAGCCGATATTGCGCTGGGCCACGAACGATCGGATGCGCCGCCATGACTGCCGAGCAAGAGCCCCCTCTCGAGACGTCGGCCAGCCACCTGGCTGCTGACCAGGACGAGCAAGGTCTGGCGGGCATCCTGCGGCCGCGCCGACACGATGCGAGGCAGCCCAACGACGCCCGGACGGCGCCGGCGGACATCGCCAGCCTGCATCTCGGCAGCCGCACGGCCAATGACGGCAGTCTGGCAACGGCCAGCGAAGCCATGCGCCATGGCGCCCCGGCCGGGGCTGTGCTGGCCGGACCGACGACGTCGACCGGGGTGCCGCTTGGCCATGTCCGGATCGGCGATTTGCCACTGGCATCCGCGATGCCGGCGCCGACGGTGCTGCCGCAAGCATCGGCTGATCCGCTCGTGGTCGCCGCTCCGCTTGATCGGCCGATCGATCTGGTCGAGCCGGCCGCCGGTCCGGCCAAACCGGCCGATCTGAACCCGCTGGGCGATGGCTCGCGGATTGCCGCAGAGGCTGGCCTCGAGCCCCAGCCAGCAATAGCAGCCGCGCCGGCTGCCGCTGATCCGGCCAGGCCCGACGGTGGCAGGCCCGACGATGCCGGCCCGGGCATTGTGCTGAGACCCGACAGCGCCGCCACCGGCGAGAATGATGCGGTTCTGATCGACGTTGCCGCGAACGATGACAGCGCGCGGCTGATCGATGCCGAGGTGGTTGGCGGCGGCGGCACGGTCAGCCTCGTGGACGGGATGCTGCGCTACGATCCGGGCAGCGCCTTTGATCACCTGGCGCTCGGCGAGTCGGCCACCGTCACGCTCCGCTACCAGGCCCAAGGCGAGCATGGCCCGGCCGCGACCGCAACGGTCACCCTGACCATCACCGGCAGCAATGACGGCCCCTTGGTGGCCTTGCCGCTTGCCGATCAGACAGCAGCCGAGGATGCCGCCTTCAGCGTCACGCTGCCGGCCGGCGCATTCACCGATCTGGATGCGAGCGACCACCTGACTCTGAGCGCCAGCCAGGCCGATGGCAGTCCGCTGCCAGCCTGGCTGAGCTTCGATCCCGCGACCCGGACCTTCAGCGGCACGCCTGCCAATGGCGATGTCGGCAGCCTCGCCGTCGTGGTCACCGCCCAGGATCCCCATGGCGCGAGCGTGAGCGACAGCTTCACGCTGACCGTGACCAACGTCAACGACGCCCCCAGCGA
>CADEGR010000020.1 GCA_902826935.1 uncultured Alphaproteobacteria bacterium
AAGCGCGAGGCGATGTTCGCGATCTACGCCTTTTGCCGCGAGGTCGACGACGTCGCCGACGAGCCGGGCGAGGTCGCGGTCAAGCTCGCCGAGCTGGACGCCTGGCGGGCCGAGATCGAGGCCCTCTATCGCGGCCGGCCGACTCGGGCGACCACGCTCGCTTTGCAGGCGCCGGTCGCCCGCTTTGCCCTGCCCAAGGCCGAGTTCCTGGCGATGATCGAGGGCATGACCATGGACGCGCTGGAGCAGATGCGCGCCCCGCCCATGGCCCGGCTGCAGCGCTATTGCCGCTGCGTCGCCGGCACCGTCGGCCTGCTCTCGATGGCGGTGTTCGAGCAGCGCGGCGGCAAGCTGGATCGGGGTGCGCTCGCTTTGGCCGAGGCGCTGCAGCTGACCAACATCCTGCGCGATCTGGCCGAGGACGCCGCGCGCGGCCGCCTGTATCTGCCGCGCGAGCTGCTCGACCAATATGGCCTGGACGGCGAGGATCCGGCGCGGCTGCTCGCGGATCCCCGCCTCGCCGGCGTCTGCCGGGCGCTCGCGGCCCGGGCCGAGCGCTGCTTCGAGCAGGCCGAGCGCTTGCTCGCGACCGGCGACCGCAAGCGCCTGAAGCCAGCCCTCCTGATGATGGCGGTCTACCGGCTGACGCTCACGCGCCTGATCGAGCGCGGCTGGCAGCGCTTCGACCGGCCGCTGCGGATCGGCAAGCTCGAGCGGCTCTGGCTCGGGTTGCGGCACAGCCTGCGCTGAACCCGGTGCCGAGGGTCCATGTGGTCGGCGCCGGGCTCGCCGGCCTGGCGGCCGCCGTGGCCCTGGCCGGGCGCGGCATTGCGGTGGCGCTGCACGAGGCCGCCCCCCAGGCCGGCGGCCGCTGCCGCTCCTATTTCGACCGCCAGCTTGGCTGCGTGATCGACAATGGCAACCATCTGCTGCTCAGCGGCAATCACGCCGCGCTCGGCTATCTGGACGCGATCGGCGCTGGCGACAGCCTGATCGGCCCGGCCGAGGCGCGCTTCCCGTTCCTCGATCTCGCCAGCGGCCGGCGCTGGACGCTCCGGCCCAATCCTGGCCGCCTGCCGCTCTGGCTGCTGGCCGCCGGCCGGCGCGTGCCCGGCACGCATCTGGCCGACTACCTCGCCGCCTGGCGCCTGGCGCGCGCCGGCCCGGGCGCCACCGTGGCCGAGTGCCTCACCCCCGGCACGGCCGCCTGGATCGGCTTTTGGGAGCCGCTGGCCACCGCGGTCTTGAACACCCCGCCGGAGACAGCATCGGCGCAGCTGCTCTGGGCCGCCTTGCGCGACAGCTTCGCCCTGGGCGGCGCCGGCTGCCGGCCGTTGATCGTGCGCGACAGCCTGGCCGCGAGCCTGGTCGAGCCAGCCCTGCGCCAGCTGGCGGGGCAGGGGGCCAGCGTCACCTTCGGCAGCCGCCTGCGGGCGCTGGAGCTGGCTGACCAGCGGGTCGCCGGCCTCGCCTTCGCCGAGCGCCAGCTCGCCGTGGCGCCGGGCGACCAGGTGATCCTCGCGCTGCCGCCCGAGCCCTGCCGCGGCCTGCTGCCGGAGCTGCCGGTTCCAACGACCCATCATGCCATCGTCAACGGTCATTTCCGCTTGCCAGCACCGGTTCAGCTGGCCGCAGGCGACCGCGTGCTGGGCTTGATCGGCGGCACCGCGCAATGGCTGTTCCTGCGCGACGGCCTCGTCAGCATCACGGTCAGCGCCGCCGACGCTCTGGCCGAGGCTCCGGCCGAGCAGATCGCCGCGGCCTTGTGGCGGGACACCGCCATGGCCCTCGGCCTGCCGCCGGACCCGCTGCCGCCCTGGCGGATCGTCAAGGAGAAGCGGGCGACCTTCGCCCAGACGCCGGCCGAGGTGGCGCGCCGGCCGGCCGCCACGACGCGCTATGCCAATCTGTGGCTGGCCGGCGACTGGACCGACACCGGCCTGCCGGCGACCATCGAGGGTGCGATCCGCTCCGGCCAGCGCGCCGCCACCATGGCCGCCGCCCGGCTCGGCCCCGGCTGAGGCCCCCGGCCCGCCCACGCAGCTCGCTTGCGCAGCGCCCTGCTTGCGGCGTACACCAAACCTTGGTGACGATGGTTCGAGAGGAACCGACGGGAACACGGTGCGGCCGATCGCGGCCAAATCCGTGGCTGCCCCCGCAACTGTGAGCGGCGAGCCTCGCGTCCGCGCTGGCCACTGGGCAACTGGGAAGGCTGGACCCGAGGCAGCGACCCGCAAGCCAGGAGACCGATCGTCGCCGGGGAGCCAGATGCGGTGCCGCCGGACGGGGAGGTCCGGCGCAAGCTTGCGACGCCGGCGCGCCAGAGGGGCGGCGGGCGTGCATCGCAAATGGCATGGGCCGCAGCCAACGGGAGGCTCCATGTCGTCGCTAGCCAGATCGTCCCTCGTCGCACTTGCCCTCAGCGCGTCGCTCGGCACCGCCGTCGGCGCCGAGACCGGCATCGACGTGCAGCATGCGCTGTTCGTGCCGAACCGGGCCTCGGCCAGCATCGCGGTGATCGACATCCGCACCGACCAGGTCGTCGCCACCTTGCCGGTCGGCAACGTGCCCCATCAGGTCGCGGTCTCCGACATCACCAACCAGATGGTCGCGACCAACACCGCCGACGACACGATCACGATCGTCGATCTGGCCAGCGGCGCCAGCCGCACCATGCCGCTCGCCCATGAGCCCGAGCATATGGAGCTGGGCCCCGACGGCCACACCCTCGCGATCGGCAATATCGGCGCCGGCGCGGTCTCGCTGGTGGCCTTGCCCGAGGGCAGGGAGCTGCATCGTGTGACCGGCCTCAGCCAGCCGCACAACCTCACCTTCAGCCCTGATGGCAAGCGACTCTATGTCGCCAATCTCGGCGCCAACCATGTTAGCGTGGTCGACGTGGCGGCCGGCCGGGTGGTCGACGAGATCCAGGTGGCGCCGCCGGTCGAGGTCGCCAGCCGGCAGCCGGCCGATGGCGAGTATCAGGGCATCATCA
Source organism: uncultured Alphaproteobacteria bacterium (assembly GCA_902826935.1). Taxonomy (GTDB): domain Bacteria; phylum Pseudomonadota; class Alphaproteobacteria; order Geminicoccales; family Geminicoccaceae; genus CADEGR01. Next base: position 2,996 of record CADEGR010000020.1, read on the forward strand.
ACGTCACCAGGACGCCCGACGGCCGGCTTGGCTTCGCCGCCCATGGCGAGGGCAATCGCCTGGCGGTGCTCGACCTGCGCACCGGCGTGGTCAAGAAGACGCTGGAGCTGGGCGAGCTGCCCTGGCGCGCCTACAGCACCGCCGATGGCCGCTACATGCTGGTGCCCAACAATGGCGATGCGACCTTGTCGATCATCGCGACCGCGGATCAGTCGGTGGTGGCGACCCTGCCGTCGGCCGAGGACATCACCGGCGTCAACACCGGCTGGTTCGAGACGACCGCCTTCGCGCTCAGCCGGGCCGAGAAGAAGGCCATGGTCTATGACCTCACCAGCCTCAGCGCTGCCGGCGAGATCGCGCTGCCCGGCACGCCCGAGACCGGCGTCACCACGCCCGACGGCACCAAGCTCTATGTCGCCTTGAGCGACACCGATCAGGTCGCCGTGATCGACGTGCGCACGCGCCAGCTGGTCAAGACCATCGACCAGGTCGGCGACGAGCCTTGGGGCGTCACGCTCGAAGGTGCGATGAACTACTGCCACTGAGCCCATGGCGCGGAGCGGCGGCGGCGGCGCTGGGCTGGGCCTGGCTGGCGCTGCCGCCGCTACCGGCCGTCGGCGCCGGCCAGGCCGCGCAACCCCCGACACTCCATTCGACCGAAGAGATCGGCCGGCATCTCGCCGCCCTGCAGGCCCGCTGCGGCGAAGGCGAAGCCTGCCTGCGGGCCGGCCTTGCCGATTCGCTGCCGGCCAGCCTGCTGCAGCCGCTGCCACCGCCGGACAGCGATCGCATCCGCTGGGCGAGCTCGCTGCCCTCGCTCGGCCAGGTCATCCAGCTCGATGCCGCCACCCGCCTGATCGCTCTGGACCGCTTCGGCCGCCGCGTGCTCCAGGAGCTGCCGGCGGCCTTGCCCGGGCAAGGCGCCCTGGTGCTCGATCTGCGCGCCAATCAGGGCGGCGATCTAGCCCGCATGCTCAAGGTCGCCGGCTGGTTCACCGGCGGGATCAAGGGTGCCATGCGCCGGGCGGCGGCCGGTCAGGTCGAGCTGCTGGATGTGCCGGCTCCCGCTGGCCAGCCGTTTCGCGGCAGGCTGACCGTGCTGATCGGACCCGCCACCGCAAGCAGCGCCGAAGCGCTGGCGGCACTGCTCCGCCGGCATGCCGGGGCCGCCATCTTGGGCGCGCCCAGTGCCGGCAAGACCTATCTGCAGACGATCTGGCCGCTCGGCCAAGCCTGGCAGGTGCTGGTGCCGACCGCGGCGATCAGCCTGCCGGAGGCCGGCTGGACCGGCGGCCTGCGCCCGGACGGACCGCTCCCGCCAGACTGGGCGGCCCTCATGCGCCCGCGAGAATCGCCATGACGGCCGAGGCTGACAGCACCAGGCCCACCGCCGCGACCACGACCGCGGTTAGCCGCCAGGCGAGCTTGCCGGACTCCGAGCCGGCGCCCAGCCGTTCCATGATGGAGGAGACCGCCACGATCAGCGCCATCTGGGCGATCACGCAGGCCACCACGAAGGCGACCAGCGGCACCGGCCCGGCCCCCAGGATGGCGCCAGCATAGAGATAGCCGTGGATGATGCCGGCGATCAGCGCGCCCGCGAACCACAGCGACAGCGGCAGGCCGACGTTCATCAAGAGGACGGCACCCAGCCCCAGGATCGAGAGCGCCGCCAACGTGCCGGCATAAGGCAGATCGCCACCGCCGACCCGGAAGGCGAGCCCGACCAGGCTGGCCGCGACGAAGGCCACCGGCAGATACCAGGGCTTGGGCAGGCGCAGGGCGGCGAGGCCGAGGCCGATCATGAAGATCAGATGCGGCGCGCCCAGGAGCGGCGCGCTGATGCCGGCCAGCAGCGCGTCGCCCGCGGCCATGACCGGCACCGCGTCGGCCGCCCAGGCCGGGGCGATGCCATGGGCCAGCCAGAGCCACGCCGCCATGCGGACCAAGCTTGCCATCCTGCCTCATCCTCAAAGTGAACTGCCGCCCACCGCGAGCGACGATCGGTGTGCGTATAGAGCAGTTTGTACGCTCAGGTTAAGTCCATTGGCCAAAAAAAGAGGGCCGCGGATGCGGCCCAGGTCGTTTGCTGCGCGGGGGCGCTAGCGGATCGCGATCGGCGAGCCGTTCGAGCCGGTCGCGCCGGTGATCGGCGAGGGGCTGAAGATGTAGGTGAAGACATAGGTCTTGTCGTCAGCCAGCTGCTTGAGCGCCAGGTTCTCCTGGTTGACGATGCCGTGCCGGGTCTGCAGGAACTGGTGCAGGCAGAACACGCAGCCGGGCTCGTCCGGATAGGGCACCGGGTCGGTCGCCGCCCAATTGTCGCCGCCGGTGGCACCGACCTTGATCTCCTCGGCCACCCACCGGGCCACGTCCAGGCAGATGCCAGGCTGGCCGTCATTGAACACCGCCGGGTTTTCCCAGTGGCTTTCCCAGCCATAGCGGAACAGGACGATGTCGCCCTCCATGAACTTGAAGTCCGCCATGCCCTGCAGCTCCAGGGCCTTCTTGACGTCGTCCATCGAGGCGCACTCGCCCTTCTTCATGGATTCGACGCCACGCGCCGCCGCGAAATCGAACAGGATGCCGCGGCCGACGATCGGATGCAGCTTCTCGGCGCCGAGCTTGGTCAGGCCATAGGCGGTCGCGAAATCGGACTCCTTGTGGCCGTTGTAGAAGATCATCTTGTCGCGTTCGCCATTGGGTCCGACCTGCACGCCGATATGGCCAAGCCCGTCGAACTGGGTGCCGACCTGGCTGATCTCGGTCGCCAGGAAGTCGTCGTGCCAGACCACGCTATTGCCGCCGAACGGGCCGCCGCTGGGCGTGCCGGGAATCCGCAAGACCCATTTGCGCTGACCGAACAGCGGCATCTTGTCGTTGTATTCGTGGCCGAGCTTGTAGACCTTGCCCTCCTTGGTCTCGGCCAGGCCGCGCTTGACCACCTCGGGCTTGGTGAACCAGTTGGTCGAGCCGGCCTCGTCGTCAGCGCCCCATTGCTCGTTCGGCCACCATTTGCTGCCCAGCGGCGTCTCCATGGTGTCGCCATCGACCCAAGGCTTGCCCGCGCAGTCCTTCCAGTTTTCCGCCGAGCATTCGGCAGCGGCCATGCCGCTCCACAGCAAGAGCGGGCTCGCCGCGGCCACGATCACTCCGAGCTTCAGCATGCGTTGCCTCCCCTGTTGCTTGTTGCTTATGGAGAAATTGTAACCTTCCGGCGGGGCAGGGCCAACCGCTAAGGCGATCCTGGCCGGGCGCGCCCGCTCAGGCGGTGGGCTCGACCAGGCCCCAGGCGAGCTTGGCGAAGGCGACGCTGAGCCCGCCGACCCGATCGGCGTCGGCGCTGGCCGCATTGCCCTGGCGGGCGCGCTGCGCGATGCCCTCGAAGATCACCGCGAAGCGGAACATCGAGAACGCCAGGTGGAAGCTGGTGATGCCGCTGCTGCGGCCGGTCCGCCGGCAGTAGCTGGCGACGTAATCCTCGACCGTCGGGATGCCGAGCGCGGCGAGGTCGAGCCCGGCGATGCCGTGATACATCGCGGGCGTCGCGTGCCAGAACAGGCAATTGAAGGCCAGGTCGGCCAGCGGATGACCGAGGGTCGAGAGCTCCCAGTCGAGCAGCGCGATCACCCGCGGCTCGCTCGGGTGGAACATCAGATTGCCCAGCCGGTAGTCGCCATGGACGATCGTGGTCACGTCGTCGCCCTCCGGCAGATGCGCCGGCAGCCAGGCGATCAGCTGCTCGATCTCGGCGATCTCGCGGGTCTTGGAGGCCTGCCATTGCCGGGTCCAGCGATCGATCTGGCGCTGGAAGTAGTTGCCGGGCTTGCCGAAGCTCGCAAGCCCCAGCGCCTGCCAGTCGACCAGATGCAGCCGGGCCAGCACGTCGTTCATCGAATCATACATCGCCGCCCGCTCGGCCGGGGTCACGCCCGGCAGCGCGGAATCGTGGAACACCCGGCCGTCCAGCGCCTCCATGACGTAGAACATCCGGCCCAGCACGCTGCGGTCGGTGCACAGATGCAGCATGCGCGGCACCGGCACCGCGCTGTCCGCCAGCGCCGCCTGCACGCGGTACTCGCGATCGACCGCATGGGCCGAGGGCAGGATCTCGCCAGCCGGCTGCAGCCGTAGAATTATGTTTTGAGTGCCGTAGCTTAGACGATAGGTTGGATTTGATTGACCGCCGCCGATCGCCTCGAGGGCCTGCAGCGCGCCCAGCGGGCCAAGGGCTTGCTCGAGATGAGCGGTAAGGCTGGCCAGATCAAACGGCACCTCGGGCTGTTGCTGCATGGTCACAGATCCTGATCCTGAGCACAGTCCGGACGTGAGCTGGAGGAACCACGCACGGCGGCTCGCGTTGCACAGGTGCTAACATTCGCAGGGAGAGAACGCGATATGAAGCAGGCACTTCTGATGGGCAGCGCGATAATGCTGGCGTTGGCGCCAGTTGCAGCGCAGGCACAATCAACCACTGATTACCTGAGAGGTAGTGACGTCGATCTGTCGATCAATCAGGATGCGCTGGAGGCCATCTTTACCCGCGATGCCCGGGCGGTCGGTCTGCCTGGCCAGGACTTGTCGCTGGGGCTGCTCCTGAGCGAGGACCGGGATATCGTCGCCCAGGGTGCCGTGATGGTGCCGACGTCGGTCGATGCCGGCCTGCCGGTCACCTTCCGCTTCGGCGGCAAGGCGATCTTCGGCCTGCTGGAAGGTGGCGACGACGTGGTGGCGCTGGCCCCTGGCGCGGAGGCGAGGTTCAACCTGCGCGCCGGCCGGCCGATGGCGGTGGTCGGCAACATCTTCTACTCGCCCGACATCCTGACCTTCGGCAATGCCGACCATGTCGTGGATGCCAACGTGCGCTACGAGGTTGGCTTCACCGACCAGGCGACCGGCTATGTCGGCTACCGGTACCTGAACTTCGATCGCAACTCGGGCGGTGGCGACGACGACATCGTGAATGGTCTGCAGGTCGGCGTGCGCTTCGCCTTCTAGCCGATCGGCCAAGAGCGGCGCCTAGACCACCGGCGTCGGCAGCGTGTTGCCCGCGAAATGGGCCGCCAGGTTCTCGAGCACCAATCGACCCATGGCGGCCCTCGTTTCCTCGCAGGCGCTGCCCTGGTGCGGCTGCAGCACCACGTTGTCGAGCTGCCACAGGGCCGCCGGAACCTCCGGCTCGGCCGCGAACACGTCGAGCCCGGCGGCGCCTAGCCGGCCGTCGAGGAGGGCTGCGACCAGCGCCGGCTCGTCGACCACCGAGCCGCGCGCGACGTTGATCAGCCAGCCTTGCGGACCGACCGCCTCGATCACCGCCTGATTGACCAGGCCGCGGGTCGCCGCCCCGCCGGCGCAGCATACCATCAAGACGTCGCTCGCAGCCGCCAGCGCCACCGGATCATCATGGAACGGGTAGGCCAGCCCTGGCTTGGCGGTGCGGCCGCCATAGGCGATCGTCATGCCGAACGCCTCTGCCCGGCGCGCGATTGCCTGGCCGATCCGGCCCATGCCAAGGATCCCCAGCCGGCGCCCATCGAGCGACGAGCTCAAGGGCGGGTCGCCCTCCTTGGTCCAGCGGCCGGCCCGGACATAGCGGTCGTTGTAGCTGATCCGCCGCGCCACATCGAGCAGGATGCCCATGGCCAGCTCGGCGACCCCGGTGGTCAGCACGTCGGGCGTGTTGGTCACCCGCACCCCGCGCTCGCGCGCCGCTTCCAGATCGCAGCTGTCCACGCCGACCCCGAACACCCCGATGATCTCGAGCGCCGGCAGGCTGCGGATCAGCTCGCCCTTGATGCCGAAGATGCCGTTGGTCACCACCGCCCGGATCCGCGGCGCCAGCTCGGCGACCATGGCCGCCTGATCCGGCGCCTGCCACAGCCGATGCAGCTGGTAGCGCTCGGCGAGCGTGGCGGTCGTGCCTGGATGCACGTCCAAAAGCTCCAGGACCTCAGGCTTGCTCATGGTCGCGCTGCCCCTCTGCTGGCTCGATCGCTTGCGGCCTTGCGCCATCTTGTCGCGGCTGCCGCGGCGCCGGTCAATGGCCCAGCGCCGCCCTGCCGCCCATCCAGCGCATCCCCGTCCAGCTGTTGTGCATGGCGCGCCGCTTGACGCGGGCAGGCGAACTGGGCTCCCTGTTCTAGACATTTCCGGGAGCCAGGCATGTCAGGCCCGTCACAAGAACCAGGTGCCCCGATCACCGAGCGCCGCCAGCTGGTCGAGTTCATCGCCGACGGCTGCAAGCCGAAATCCGCCTGGCGGATCGGCACCGAGCACGAGAAGTTCGCCTATACCCATGGCGACCTCAGGCCCTTGCCCTATGAGGGCGAGCGCGGCATCCGCAGCCTGCTGGACGGCCTGATCAGCCAGTTTGGCTGGCAGCCGATCCTGGAGAATGGCCGGCCGATCGCGCTGCAGCGGGACAAGGCCAATGTCAGCCTGGAGCCGGGCGGCCAGTTCGAGCTGTCGGGCCGGCCGGTCCAGACCCTGCACGAGACCTGCTACGAGGTCCACGAGCATCTCGATCAGGTGCGCACCGTGGCCGAGCCGCTCGGCATCGGCATGCTCGGCATGGGCTTCCAGCCGAAATGGGCGCGCGCCGAAATCCCCTGGATGCCCAAGGGCCGCTACGAGATCATGCGCGCCTACATGCCGAAGATGGGCCAGCTCGGCCTCGACATGATGCTGCGCACCTGCACCATCCAGGTGAATCTCGATTTCGCCTCTGAAGCCGACATGATCCAGAAGTTCCGGGTGGGCCTCGCCTGGCAGCCGATCGCGACCGCGCTGTTCGCCAACTCGCCCTTCACCGAGGGCCAGCCGAACGGCTATCTGAGCTATCGCAGCCATATCTGGACCGATACCGATCCCGATCGGACCGGCATCCTGCCCTTCGTGTTCGAGCCGGGCATGGGCTTCGAGCGCTATGTCGACCATGCGCTCGACGTGCCGATGTACTTCGTCTACCGCAATGGCCGCTACATCGATGCGAGCGGCCAGAGCTTCCGGGACTTCATGGCCGGCCGGCTGCCCGCCTTGCCGGGCGAGCGCCCGACCATGGGCGACTGGAACGACCACCTGACCACCCTGTTCCCGGAAGTCCGGCTCAAGCGCTTCCTCGAGATGCGCGGCGCCGACGGTGGCCCTTGGCGCTCGCTGTGCGCGCTTCCGGCCTTGTGGGTCGGCCTGCTCTACGACCAGCCGACCCTCGATGCCGCCTGGGACGTGGTGCGCGACTGGACGATCGAGGAGCATGCCTATCTGCGCGCCGAGGTGCCGCGCCAGGCGCTGGCGACGCCGTTTCGCGACCGCACGGTGCAGGATCTGGCGCGCACCATGCTCGAGCTGGCGGACGCCGGGCTGAAGGCGCGCGCCGCCGAGGATTGGGCGGCCCAGGACGAGCGCCAGTTCCTGACCGCGCTGCGCGCCGTCGCCGAGTGCGGCCGGACGCCGGCGGAGGAAAAGCTCGCGCTGTTTCACGGCCGCTGGCAGGGCTCGGTCGACCCGATCTTCACTGAATTTGCCTATTGAGCAACAGCCCCGTGGCGCGGCTTGCCGCGCCACGGATTCTCTGTTGGTGCTGCCGGATTATCGCTCTATAGCATGGGTCAACTGTGCTTCTCATAAGCTGTGAGTTGGGCGTGCGGCAGCTGCGGAAAGGCTCATGCTGATCGACGGGCGGACCGTGGCCGATGGCCAGCGCCTCGCCTGCGACGTCTGCATCGTCGGCGGCGGCCCGGCCGGGATCTCGCTCGCCATGGCGCTGCGCGACCGGCCGCTCAAGGTCATGCTGGTCGAGTCCGGCGGCTTCGATTTCGATGTCGACGTCCAGGAGCTCTACCGCGCCGACACGCCCGATCTGCCCTATGATCTGATGACCATGCGGCTGCGCTATTTCGGCGGCTGCAGCAATCATTGGGGCGCTTATTGCCGGCCGCTCGATCCCGACACCTTCGAGGCCAAGCCCTGGATTCCGAAGAGCGGCTGGCCAATCGGCCGGGCCGACCTCGATCCATACTATCCGGCGGCGGCCCGCTTGTGCGGCCTGCCGGAGGTGGAGGTGCCAGCCCCCGATCTGGCCGCGCGCTGGCAGCATGGCACCGCCGATTTCGGCGCGGACAGCGGCCTGCGCAATGTCAGCTTCCAGATCGCGCCCTTCACCAATTTCGGCGAGAGCTACCGGGCACCTTTGGTCGATGCGGCCAATGTCACGATCTGCCTGAACACCACGATCGCCCGGCTGCACAGCCAGAGCGGGGCGGCGGTCGAGCATGCCGAGGCCGCGACCCTGGCCGACAACCGCTTCACGATCGCGGCCCGCGCCTTCGTGCTGGCCTGCGGCGGCATCGAGAATGCCCGCGTGCTGCTGGCCTCCAACCGCACCGTCGCGACCGGCCTCGGCAACCGCTACGACCAGGTCGGCCGGCATTTCATGGACCATGGCCATTTCCAGCTGGGCCATATCAGGATCGCCGATGGCTTCGATGCCAAGCCGTATCTGGAGATCCCGCCCGAGGGCGACCAGATCGGCTGCAATGTCCACGTCGCCCTGGATCTGGCGACCCGGCAGCGGGCCGGGATCGCCGACCAGGCGGTCCAGTTCCATGTCCGCGAGCCGACGCCTGGCGAGACCTCGCTGCGCCTGATCAAGGAGGCGTTCAAGCGCGGCACCTATCCGGATCACCTCGCCAGCCATATCGGCCACATCATCCAGGATCTCGGGCCGGTGACCGAGACCTTGAGCCGGCAGCTGCGCGGCGACTACGCCGAGGTGCCCGAGGAGAACAACTTCTTCGCGCTGCGTCTGGTCGGCGAGCAGGTGCCCAATGCCGAGAGCCGGGTCACGCTGACCGACCAGCTGGACCGCCTGGGCGTGCCGATCGCCAAGCTGGAATGGCGCTTGAGCGACTTGGACCAGCGGAGCATGGCCACGACTGGGCAGATCTTCGCGGAGGCCATCGCCAGGCAGGGACTGGGCCGGGTCAAGCTCGAGCTGGAGCGGCCGGCGCACTTCGTCGACGGCGGCTGGCACCATATGGGCACCACCCGGATGAGCGAGGACCCGCGCACCGGCGTGGTCGATCGCAACTGCAAGGTCCATGAGGTCGACAATCTCTACATGGCCGGCAGCTCGGTGTTCGCGACCGGCGGCCATGGCGTGCCGACCATGACCATCGTGGCCTTCGCCTTGCGCCTGGCCGACCACCTCAACCGACGCCTGACTGGAGCAGCGCTGCGTGCCGACAGCGGCCCCGAGCGCAACTGAATTTGCTGGCAGCCATCTGTTGATTTGCGCATAGGTTGAATCTATCAGCAGGGCTCCGTCGGGCCGGAGCCTGACGGCTGGCGGTGCGCCGCCTGCACTGCGGAGCCTGCTCGGCATGCTGATCGACGGTCGCGCCCTGCCGCAAAGCGAGACGCTCGCGACCGACTTGTGCATCATCGGCGCCGGCCCGGCCGGGATCGCGCTGGCGCTCGCCTGCCGCGACCGGCGCCTCAAGGTGCTGCTGGTCGAATCCGGCGGCTTTGCCTTCGATCCGGCGGTCCAGGCGCTGAGCCAGGACGACAGCCAGGATCTCCCCTACGAGCTGGAGCAGATGCGGCTGCGCTATGTCGGCGGCTGCAGCAACCATTGGGGCGGCTTCTGCCGGCCGCTCGACCCGATGACCTTCGTCCAGCGCGACTGGGTGCCGGGCAGCGGCTGGCCGATCACGCCGCTCGATCTGGCGCCCTATTACGGTCCGGCCGCCGAGCTCTGCCAGCTCGGCCCGGTCCAGCTCGACCTCGCCACCTGGCGCAGGCGCCTCGGCTTTGCCGGCCTGCCGCTCGCGGCCGCGGGCGCGCTTGCCAGCACGGTCTTCCAGATCAGCCCGCCGACGCGCTTCGGCGAAGCCTATCGTCTGCCCCTGACCCAGGCCGGCAACCTCACGGTCTGCCTGAACAGCACCTGCATCCGCCTGGCCCCGGCGCCGGCCGGCCAGGCCCTGGCCGAAGCCGAGTTCGCGACCCTGCAGGCCAACCGCTTCCGGGTCCGGGCGCGCGCCTATGTCCTGGCCTGCGGCGGCATCGAGAACGCCCGGCTGCTCCTGGTCTCGAACCAGGCGGAGCCGGCCGGGCTCGGCAACCGCCACGATCTGGTCGGCCGCTACTTCACCGACCACGCCCATTTCCATCTGGGCGAGCTGGCCCTGGCCGACCCGGCGCTGGCCCGGCCCTATCTGGAGATCCTGCCGACCACGGGCGAGGCGGGCTTGACCCTGCATCTCGAGCTGACGCCGTCAGCCCAGCGCGAGGCCGGCCTGCCGCAGGCCGCGCTCAAGCTCCGGCCCGGCTTGCCCAGCCCCGGCGAGCGCGCCTTGCGCAGCGTGCTCACCGCCCTTCGGCTCGGCCGTCAGCCCGAGCATCTGGGCCGCCATCTGCTCGCGATGCTGCAGGATCCGGGCGCGGTCGGCAGCGAGCTGGTCCGGCTGGTCGAGCACCGGCTCCGGCACCCGCCGCCGGCCACGGGCGCGCCGGCGACGCTGTCCCTGCGCAGCGTCGGCGAGCTGGTGCCTGATTGGGACAACCGCGTCACCCTCGGCCCCACGCGCGACCGCTTCGGCCTGCCGCGGGCGCGGCTCAGCTGGCGGCCGACCGCCTACGACCGGGCGGCGCTCGGCCGGCTGGGGACGCTCGTCGCGGCCGAGTTCGGCCGGCAAGGCCTTGGCCGGGTACGTCTGGCGCCGGCCGAGGAGCAGCGCTTCATCGACGGCGGCTGGCACCATATCGGCACCACGCGCATGGCCGACGATCCGACCCGCGGCGTGGTCGATCGCAATCTGAAGTTGCACGGCCTCGCCAACCTCTACGTCGCCGGCAGCAGCGTCTTCCCGACCGGCGGCGGCGGCGCCCCGACGCTGACCATCGTGGCGCTCTCGCTCCGCCTGGCGGAGCATCTGCAGGCAGCGCTGATCGCCTGAGCCAGCCGGCGCGATTTGCTTGCATCACCCCGGGGCGCGGTCTACCACCATGGCCAGCGGGCCGGGACTAAATCTCCGGTCGAGTTGCGGTTCAAAATTTGCCAGCTTGAGGTCTCTGCATGCTCCTCGATGGACGCGAGCTGCCCGAAGGCGAGGCCTTGCAGACCGATCTCTGCATCTTCGGCGCCGGCGCCGCCGGCATCACCACCGCCTTGACCCTGGCCGGCAGCAGCATCCGCGTGCTCCTGATCGAATCCGGCGGCTTCGAGTTCGAGGACCCGGTCCAGGATCTCTATGACGGCGAGGTCCAGGGCCTGCCCTATGCGATCGACGAGGAGACCCGGCTGCGCTTCTTCGGCGGCTCGACCAACCATTGGGGCGGCCTCTCCCGGCCCTTCGATCCGATCAGCCTGGAGCGGCGCGACTGGGTGCCCAATAGCGGCTGGCCGTTCGGGCTCGAGGCCCTGCAGCCTTACTACGCGCGCGCCGCCGAGCTGATCGAGATCGGCAAGATCGAGATCGATCCGGCCTATTGGCTAGGTCGCTTCCCGCTGCCCTACTTCAACTTCGACGAGGCGAGCGGCCTGCATAACGCGCCGTTCCAGGAGAGCCCGCCGACCCGCTTCGGCGAGCGCTACCGCGACCAGCTCCTGGCGGCGCCGAACCTCACGATCTGCCTGAACAGCAATTTGATCGAGCTGGTGCCGGGCCAGGACGGCCAGAGCGTCGAGCAGGCCAGGATCAAGACCCTGACCGGCCGCTCGTTCACCGTCCAGGCCAAGACCTACCTGCTCGCCTGCGGCGGGATCGAGAACGCCCGGCTGCTCCTGGCCTCGAACAGCGTCGAGCCGGCCGGGCTTGGCAACCGCAGCGACCAGGTCGGCCGCTACTTCATGGAGCATGGCCATTTCCATCTGGGCGAGCTGGTCCTGGCCGATCCGAACTTCAACGCCGCGCTCTATACCGACCACCAGCCGGTGCCGCCGGACACCGCCATGGTGTTCCACATCAGCCTGACCCGAGAGGCCCAGGCCGAGGCCAAGGTGCTGGGCGGCAGCCTGCAGCTGCGGCCGACCTCGGCGACCGCCGGCGAAATGTCGCTGCGCACCATCCTCAGCTCCCTCGCCCAGCTCAAGCTGCCGCCCAATTTCGGCCAGCAGGTCAGCAATGTCGTGCAGGACATCGGCCCGGTCACCAGCTGGCTGACCGACAAGGTCGGCCACGAGCTGTTCGGCTGGGCTCGGGGCGGCGGCAAGCTCGCCTTGCGCAGCGAGAGCGAGCAGGCGCCGGACCCCGAGAACCGGGTCACGCTCGCCGACGCCAAGGATCCGCTCGGCATGCCGCGGGTGCGCCTCAACTGGCGCCTGAACGAGCTGGATCTGCGCACCTTGAACCACCTGCGCGAGCGCATGGCGCAGCAGCTGGGCCGGCTCGGCTACGGCCGGCTGCAGATCGCCGAGGACGACGGCCAGCCGCGCTACATCCAGCCGGGCTACCACCATATCGGCACGACCCGCATGGCCGACGATCCGGGCCAGGGCGTGGTCGACCGCAATGGCAAGGTCCACGGCCTGAGCAATCTCTACGTCGCCGGCAGCTCGGTGTTCCCGACCTCGGCTGATGTTACGCCGACCCTCAACATCGTCGCCTTGACGCTCCGCCTGGCCGAGCACCTCAAGACCAGCGTGTTCGTCTGACGGCGAGCGCTACTCGCCGGGCAGCCGCAACGTGATGCTGGCGCCCTGGGCCGGCAGGCTGATCGCCTGGCTGGCGTTCTGCTCGCCGCGCCGGGCGCTGATCTGGTAGTCGCCGACATAGCCGGTGATGGTCACCACGCCGCTCGCATCCGTGGTCGCCAGCTGGTCGGTCCGCCACTGCTCGAACACCAGCTTGCGATAGGCCTCGGCGCTCGGCTTGATGGTCCAGTCCTGGCCATACAGGGCGGCCGCGGGGCGCTGCGCCCGGCCGGCCCAGAAGCCCTCCAGCAGGACGCCCTCGACCACCGGGCTGCTGAAGAACAGGGTCAGCAGATCGCGCAGATAGTCGGCCTGGAGCGCGTCGTCGGTGGTGTCGATGTCGAGGGCGGTGATGAACACCGGCAGGCCCAGCTGGCCCAGCCGGTCGAGCCGCGCCTCGATCAGCTCGAGCGGCGGCGGCGCGCTCGCGACATGCAGCTCGAGGCCGATGCTGTCGATCGGCACTTGGCGCGCCCGCAAGCCTTCGACCAGCTGGACCAGGCTCGCCAGCTGGTCGCCTTCCAGCACCTCGGTCTCGTTCACCATCAGCCGCGGCTCGGCCGCGGTGGCGCGGGCGATCTTGAACCACTCGTCCATCTCGTCGGCGCCCAGCACGTCCAGGAGCTCATGCCGCTCGCGCGGCTGGTCGACCACCTGCCAGGCCGCGACTCGGCCACCGAAGTCGCTGACCATCTCCTTGACCCGCAGGCGCAGCGCGTTGCGCAGGACCTCGACCTCGCCCTTCAGCAGCTGGACATCGGCCGGCAGATCGCGCCAGCGGGGCGATACCAGGCTGTGGCCGTGCAGACGGAGATCGAGCGAGTCGACCCAGGCCAGCGCGTCCTCGGTCACCCGGCGCTGCGTCGGATCGGCCCAGGCGCTCCAGCTCATGCCATTGTCGAACGCGACCAGATTGAACAGCTCGCCCAGCAGCTGCCGGTAGCGAGCGGTCTCTTCGCCACTATACTGGCTGGGCCCGCCGCCCGGTCCCTGGCCGGCCAGCAGCTCGGCGTCGATCAGATTGCCGAAGCCGAAGCTGTGCCGCTTGAGCTGGACCTGGACGTCGGCGCCGGCGACCGGCTGGCCCGCCTGATCGACCACCTCGACATGCAGATCGCCGCGCCGCAGCGTGTCGATCCGCTGCTCGGCCGCGGCCCGCCAGGGCGCGTCCAGGGCGCGGCCGGTGTAGCTGAAGCGGGTCGCCGGCAGCCGCTCGAGGGCCACCTCGGGATCGAAGCAGCGCAAGGACGGGCCGGCCAGCTCGACCGCCTGCGGCTGGCTGCCGAGCCCGAACACCACGCTGGCGGCACCCGCGGGCAGATCGACCGGCACCTTGAAGGCGAGGTCGATCGGCGTCCAGCTGGCGGGCACATAGATCGCCTCGGACCGGAGGTCGCGCCGGCGGCCTTCGGCCAGGCGGACGGCGACGCCGATCCGCGCCTCGGCGCTGTCCGCCTGCGGCGTCTGGGTGCGCGCGAGGAAATGCAGCCAGCAGGGCTGGTTGCGCTGGATCGCCTGCTGCGTGGGCGCCTCCAGCCGGAGATCGAACAGGCCGGCCGGCAGCTGGCTGGTCGTGACCTTGAGGATCTCGGCAAAGCCGCTCTGATCGGACGGGCCGGTCGCGAGCTCGCCCAAGGGCGGCTCGCCGGGGATGAACCGGAACTCGTCGTTCTGATTGCCGTCGATGACCAGCGTGCCGAGCGAGCCGACAAAGTCCTTGGGCGGCGCCACGGGCTGCTGCTCGCAGGCCGCGAGCGCCAGCAGGAAGAGGCTGCTCAGGCCGCCGCGCACAGACGCCCGGCAATGACTATGGCGGGTCCATTTCATCGTCGGTCGCGCCTTGCATAGACCAGAACCGCGCGAATTACCACCGGCGGTGCTGTGCAGCTTGGTCGAACCCAACGGCGATTTCAATCGCATTACGCGAAATGCGACCCTGCTCGGTGATGCCCCGGGGCGTCCTGGCGCCACCCGGCCGCCGCCGCAATTCGGCAGCGTCAGTCCGCTGCGCCTTGGGCAACCTCGCAGCTGCCGACGCGCTGGCCGGTCTGCTGCTCGGTCATGGTCATGTTCTTGGCGCCCATGACCATGTCGATCCGGCCGCGGAAGCGGCCTTCCGCCAGCCGGTAGGTCGCGGCGGCGCGGGCCGCGTCCCGACCAGGGCAGACGACCCGGTAGTCCAGGCGGTCGCCGGCACGGCGGACCGCCTGCGCGACGCAGCCCGCGAACGGGCTGTTCTCGGCCAGGATCGGCAGCGGGATCGCATCGGCCGGGCGGGTCGCGGGCACGCAGATCGCGCTTTTCTTGTCGATCGCCCACCGCTCCAGATGCGGCAGCTCGAGCCGTGAGCGGACCTCGTAGCGACCCGGCTGCAGCAGCGGCTCGGCGCGGGCCAGCCCGGCGGCCTGAGCAGCGAGGATGACGACCACCATGGCACCGAGCGCTTTCATGCCGACCTCCGGTACGACCCGCTGGCGCGCCCAGGCGACGCTGCCAGCCGAGCCATAGTCTAGCCGGAGACGGCGGCCGGGGCCGTCCGATTCTTGCGGTCGAACCGCTGTGCCTCAGCCCTTGCGGGTCAGCCGCGTGATCAGGCTGGAGGTGTCCCAGCGCGCGCCCCCGGCATCGACCACCTCGTGATAGAACTGATCGATCAGGGCGGTGATCGGCAGCAAGGCGCCGTTGCGGTCGGCTTCCTCCAGGCAGATCTTCAGGTCCTTGCGCATCCAGACCGCCGGGAAGCCAAAGTCGAACTTGCCCTTGATCATGGTCGGCGCCCGGTTCTCCATCTGCCAGGACTGGGCGGCGCCTTTCGAGATCACGCCGATCACCTGGTCCATGTCGAGCCCGGCCTTCAGGCCGAAGGCGATCGCCTCGGACAGGCCCTGGACCAGGCCGGCGATGCAGATCTGGTTGACCATCTTGGTGAGCTGGCCGGCGCCTGCCGGCCCGAGCAGCGTCACCGCCCGGGCATAGGCCTGAATTACCGGCTGCGCCCGCTCGAAGCTGGCGCTCTCGCCGCCGCACATCACGGTCAGCACGCCGTTCTCGGCGCCGGCCTGGCCGCCCGAGACCGGCGCGTCGATGAAGGCCTTGCCGGTCGCCTTGGCCTTGGCTTCCAGCTCGCGCGCGATGTCGGCCGAGGCGGTGGTGTGGTCGACCAGGACCGCCCCTTCGGCAAGGCCGGCCAGCGCGCCGTCATCGCCGTAAGCCACGCTCCGGATGTCGTCGTCATTGCCGACGCAGAGCATCACGAACTCGGCCCCTTCGGCCGCCTGGCGCGGCGTCTCCGCGTGGCGGCCGCCATGCTGCTCGACCCATTGGCGCGCCTTGGCGGCGGTCCGGTTGTAGACCGCGACCTGATGGCCCTTGGCCTGGAGATGGCCGGCCATGGGGTAGCCCATGATTCCGAGACCGATGAAGGCGCATTGGGCCATGGCTAATCCTCCCGATTGTCGCGCTGCCGCCGTCCCAGAGGCTAGTCGCAAAGCCTGGCCGGAACAACGGCTTGGGCCGCTGCAATGTCCGCTTGCCGCGATCAACCATCGCGGTTATGGTGCCGGCCATGGCGATCTGCTGCACCCAGCTCCGGCGACGACGTACGCGACGAACCGCGCGCGATTAAGTCGTCGTTCGAAGGCTTCGGCCATTCGATGGAGCCATTTTCCGATCCCGTCCCAGGACCGAGATCGGCGCAGCGAGAGCCAAGCCCAGCCATGTCCTCCCTGGCGTCTTCCAAGCGCAAGTCGTTGCGTTCTGTCGATCCCCTGCCGGCGGCCGGGCGCGCGGTCACGCTGCGGCTGCTCGGCCCGGCCGATGCCGCCAGCTACCAGGCGCTGCGCCTGGATGGCCTGGCCCGCCATGGCTGCGAGTTCGCGGCCAGCTACGAGGAGGAGGCGGGCCTGCCGCTGGCGGCGTTCGAGCAGCGCCTAGCCAGCGGCACGGTGTTCGGCGGCTTCGTCGCCGGCCACCTGGTCGGCGTCGCCGGCTTCCGGCAGCCGCCAGAGGCCAAGAAGCGGCACAAAGGCGTCCTCTGGGGCGTCTATGTGGCGCCATCGGCGCGCCGGCTGGGGCTGGGCAGGGCGCTGGTGCGGGCGGTGATCGAGCATGCACGCGGCCGGGTGCTGCAGCTGCATGCCACGGTCGCCAGCCTGAACACCGCTGCCCGGGCGCTCTATCTCGCCGAGGGCTTCCGGCCCTATGGCTGCGAGCCGCAAGCGCTGCACCATGGCGGCCGCTACTACGATCAGGACCTTCTGCTGCTGCCCCTTGGCGCACCAGCTGCGCCAGGCGGCGCAGCCGAGTAGCCGGACCGGCGCATGAAATGCGCCAGGCGGCGCGGCGGCTGCGCCGGTGCGTAGCGGAGCGTCGCATGCGCCCTATTGTCGAAGCGGCCTGGCTGCGGCAGGTTCTCTGACAAGCCAAAGGTACTACAACAAACGGGGGGCTCAGATGGCGGCGGTCCGATCCGCGCCGGCCAAGGACTGGCGACGCGCTTGCTGACCGGCGAGCCGTCGCCGTTGCTGGCGCTCCAGGGTGTGAGCAAGTCGTTCCCCGGCGTGCGCGCCTTGCGCGAGGTGGCGTTCGAGCTGCGCGCGGGCGAGGTCCATGCCCTGCTCGGCGAGAACGGCGCCGGCAAGTCGACCCTGATCAAGATCGTCTCGGGCGTGCACCGCCCCGATGCCGGCCAGCTCCTGATCGACGGCCAGCCGGCCGCCTTCGCCTCGCCGCTCGACGCCCAGGCCGCCGGCATCGCCACCATCTACCAGGAGCTGCTCCTGTTCCCGGAGCTGTCGGTGGCCGAGAACATCTTCATGGGCCACCCGCCGCGCGCCCGCCTGGGCGCCATCGACTGGCAAAAGATGCGGGCCGGCGCGGAGGCGATCCTGGCCTCGCTCGAGATCCACGATCTGGACGTCAGCAGCCTGGTCGGCGGCCTCTCGGTCGGCCAGCGCCAGCGGGTCGAGATCGCCAAGGCGCTGTCCCAGAACGCCCGCATCCTGATCATGGACGAGCCGACCGCCGCCTTGGCCGAGGCCGACGTCGTCCGCCTGTTCGGGATCGTCCGGATGCTGCGCGGGCGCGGCGTCGGCATCGTCTATATCAGCCATCGCATGGAGGAGGTGTTCGAGCTGTCCGACCGGGTCACGGTGCTGCGCGACGGCGCCTATGTCGGCACCCGCGTGACCGCCGCCACCAGCCGCGACGAGCTGATCACCATGATGGTCGGGCGGACCATCGACCAGCTGTTCCCGAAGAGCGTGGCCAAGCTGGGCAACCCGATCCTGGAGCTGCGCGAGCTGCGCCGCCAGCCTTTGACCCGCGGCATCAGCCTGACCTTGCGCGCCGGCGAGATCGTCGGCCTCGCCGGGCTGGTCGGCTCGGGCCGCAGCGAGCTGGCGCAAGTGATCTTCGGCATCACGCCCGCCGAATCCGGCGAGATCCTGATCGCCGGCGAGGCCGCCCGGGTCGGCTCGCCCGGGGCCGCCAAGCGCCTGGGCATCGCCTATGTGCCTGAGGACCGCGGCAGCCAGGGCCTGATCCGGCCGATGAGCCTGTGCCACAACGTCTCGATGGCGGTGCTCGGCCGGCTGCGCCAGGGGCCGTTCGTCGACCAAGGCGCCGAAGCCGACCTCGCCGAGCGCAGCATCCGCCAGTTCAACATCCGCGCCAGCAGCCGCGACCAGGTGGTTGAGCAGCTCTCGGGCGGCAATCAGCAAAAGATCGTGCTCGGCAAGTGGCTGGCGACCGCGCCGCGCATCCTGATCATGGACGAGCCGACCCGCGGCATCGATGTCGGCGCCAAGGCCGAGATCCACCGGCTGATGAGCGAGCTGGCGGCCAAGGGCCTGGCGATCCTGATGATCTCGAGCGAGCTGCCGGAGATCATGGGCATGAGCGATCGCATCCTGGTGATGCGGGAGGGCCGGCTGGTCGCCGAGTTCGCGCGCGACGCCGCCAGCCAGGAGGCGATCGCCGCGGCCATGATGAGCGACGATGCGGCGGCCGCCGAAGCTGGCGCGGCGGTGCCGGCATGAGCACCGCCAGCCTCGCCCGCGGCTCCAGCAACGCGCTCGGCGCCCAGCTCAAGCGGCTGGTCGGCGGCCAGGAGATGATCCTCCTCCTGTGCATCCTCGCGATCTTCCTGATTGTCGGCAGCCTCAACCCGCGCTTCATCGCCGAGCGCAACCTGTCCAGCATCTTCCTCGGCAACGCCTATGTCGCGGTCGCGGCGATCGGCATGTCGATGGTGATCATCTCCGGCAATATCGACATCTCGGTCGGCTCCCTGATCGGCGTGCTCGCGACCATCAGCGGCACGCTCGCGGTCAATGGCTATCCGATCATCGTCGCCTGGCTGGCGCCGCTCCTGATCGGCGTGCTGGTGACCGGGTTCATGGGCTACCTGGTCGCCTATCTGCGCATGCCCTCGATCGTGGTCTCGCTGGGCATGCTGAGCATCCTGAAGGGCGGCCTGATCAGCGTCACCAGCGGGGCCTGGATCTCGAACCTGCCGGCCGGCTACGCGCTGGCCCAGCTGCGGCCCATGGGCGTGCCCATGCCGATCTGGTTCATGGTCGGGCTGACCATCCTGGCCGCCTGGTGGATGCGCTACACCGCCGCCGGCCGCTCGATCTACGCGGTCGGCGGCAATGCCGAAGCAGCACTCCTTTCCGGCATCTCGCCGCGCCGCACGGTCATGATGGTGTTCCTGATCCACGGCCTGTTCGTCGGCATCGCGAGCGTCCTGTTCGCGACCCAGCTGGCGGTGATCCAATCGACCGTGCCGCCCAATTTGGAGCTGACGATCATCACCGCCTCGGTGGTCGGCGGCGTCTCGATCCTGGGCGGGGCCGGCACCGTGATCGGCTCGACCTTGGCGGCGGTGCTGCTGGCGGCGATCGGCTCGTCCCTGATCTTCATCAACCTCTCGCCCTATTGGCTGCGCGCCGTGCAAGGCGCGCTGATCCTGGTCACGGTGCTGGCCGACCTGCTGCGCCGGCGGCGCCAGGCGAGGCGGCGCTGAGCATGGCGACCCTCGACGCCGCGGCCAAGAAGCAGGGCAAGGGCTGGCAGCCGGCCTTGCTGCGCCACGAGGTCCTGCTCGCGGTGATCCTGGTGATCGCCCTGATCTTCCTCGCGGCCCAGACCGACAAGTTCCTGACCACCGGCAATTTGCTGAACCAGGGCCGGCTCATGGCCGAGGTCGGGCTGGTCGCTTTGCCGATGACCTTGATCATCGTCACCGGCGGCATCGATCTCTCGGTCGGCTCGATCCTGGGCCTGTGCGCGATCGTGCTGGGCTACAGCTGGAAGAACCTGGGCGTGCCGCTGCCGCTGGCGATGGTCATGGCGCTCGGGGTCGGCACGCTTGCCGGCTTCGCCAATGGCTGGTTCATCACCCGGGTCCGGGTGCCGCCCTTGATCATGACGCTCGCCACGCTCGCCTTCTATCGCGGCCTGGCCGAGGGCATCAGCCAGGCCCGCTCGGTGCGCGGCTATCCGGACTGGTTCTTCCAGCTCGGCCAGGGCGACGTCTGGGGCGTGCCGACCCAGCTTTGGATCCTGGCGGTCGCGGTGGTGATCACCGCGGTGATCCTGGCCCGCACGCCCTTCGGCCGCGGCCTCTACGCGATCGGCCACAACGAGGTGGGGGCGCGCTTCTCGGGCATTCCGGTCGATCGCTACAAGCTGATCATCTACACCTTCTCGGGCGCCATGGCGGGCCTGGCCGGCGTGATCTTCGTCTCGCGCGTCAGCACCACCCGCTCGGACATGGGCACCGGCCTGGAGCTGGACGTGATCGCCGCGGTGGTCCTGGGCGGCACCAGCATCTTCGGCGGCACCGGCACCATGCTCGGCACGGTGCTGGGCTTCATCATGATCCAGCTGCTGAAGAACGGGCTGGCGCTGACCGGCGTCAAGGGCGACGCCACGATCGTGGTGATCGGCATCGTGCTGATCCTCTCGATCCTCTTGACCAACTTTATTCAACGCCGCCGCAGCGGTAATGAATAGGATCCGCGGGCCAGAACCGGCCCGGGGCACTGCAATGACCAACAGGGGGCTTTCCATGCTGAAGACTGCAACGACGGTGGCCGGGCTGTGCCTGGTCGCCGGGCTGGCCCAGGCGGCTGATCGCTGGGACGGCGCCGACGAGCTGGCGGTCAATCCGCTCGGCTGCGAAGCCGGCGCCACGGCCACGGTGACGCCCAAGCCCTATGACGGCGGCGCGCCGACCGGGGCCAAGGATCTGGCCGGCAAGGAGATCACGCTGGTCGACGTGCCCAAGCTGATCGGCATCGGCTATTTCGCGGCGACCACCCAGGGCATGCAGGAAGCCGCCAAGGAGCTGGGCAACGTCAACGTCAAGACCGACGGCCCGACCGAGGCCAACATCGACGACCAGATCACGTTCCTGGACAATTTCATCACCCAGGGCGTCGATGGCCTGCTGTTCGCCGCCAACGATCCGGTCGCGATCGCGCCGGTCCTGAAGAAGGCGCTGGGCCAGGGCATCCACGTGGTCGGCTATGACGCCAACTCGCAGCCCGACGCCCGCGAATGGTTCGTCAACCAGGCCGAGTTCAACGGCATCGGCAAGTCCATGGTCGACGCCATGGCCGCCGAGATCGGCGAGGACGGCAGCTTCGCGATCGTGACCAGCACCTTCACCACGCCCAACCAGGCGCGCTGGATCGCGGAGATGCAGGCCTATGCCGAGAAGTGCCATCCCAACATGAAGTGGCTGGAGACGGTCGAGGCCCAGGAGGACAACATCCTGTCCTTCAACCAGGCGACCACGCTGCTCAACAAATATGGCGACGAGCTGAAGGGCCTGTTCGGCATGACCAGCGTCGCGACCCCGGCCTCGGCCGAGGCGGTCACCCAAGCCCAGCTCTGCGGCAAGGTCGCGGTGGTGGGCCTGGCCACGCCGAACGCGATGAAGCCCTATGTCGCCGCGGACTGCGTCAAGTCGGTGGTGCTCTGGAACCCGGTCGATCTGGGCTATGCCGCGGTCCAGGTGATGCGCGCGGTCGCGGACGGCAAGCTGCAGGCGGGTGCGACCGAGGTCGAGGCCGGCCGGCTCGGCAAGCTGCCGATCGTCAACGGCAGCGAGGTGCTGCTTGGCGCGCCCTTCATCTACAGCAAGAGCAACATCGACCAGTTCGACTTCTAGGCCAGGCTGCGGAACCGACGGGCCGGCCACCGCGTTGAGCAGGCCGGCCCGTCTCGCAGACCGCGGCGCACCGGCAGCAATTTTGCCGCCTCTGCCGCATCTTGCCGGGCAAGTTGGAGTGACATTAAGCTCTGGTTCATTGCCCGGCCGGTAGCGTCAGGACGCGAGCCTGCGCAGCCGCTGCTTCGGGCTGAGGGTGGCTTGTCGATGACAATCGGAAGGAAAATCCTGATGAGGCTTCCAGTCGCGATCTTCATGGTTGGCCTGGCCTGCGCCGCCGGCAGCGGGGTCGCCGCGGCGGCCGGCGATCCGGCCGCCGGCAAGAAGGTCTTCGCCAAGTGCAAGGCCTGCCATGTCGCCGAAGAGGCGAAGAACCGGGTCGGGCCGAACCTGGTCGGCATCGTCGGCCGGCCGGCCGGCTCGGTCGCCGATTTCAAGTACAGCAGCGCGATGAAGGATAGCGGGATCACCTGGGACGAGGCGGCGCTGTCGGAATATCTGGCCAATCCTAAAGGCAAGATCCCCGGCAACAAGATGGCCTTCGTCGGCCTGAAGAAGCCGGAGGACATCGCCAACGTGATCGCCTATCTGCAGGATCCAGCCGCGGTCAAGTAGCGATCCCGCGCCCAAGGCAGGCGCGGCAAGCCGCCCAAGAGCGGGCAAAGAATGTTGGAGGGGACGCCGCCACCGTGACCGAGCGCCGATCAGGCCCGCAGCCAGGCCGCCTTGCCCTGCAAGCAGTGCTGTGGCTCGCATTCGGCCTGACCTGGCCGGCCGCGGCGGCGGAGTTCTCCTTGGACGCCCTGCTGCAGCAGCTGCAGGGCGTCAAATCCGCCGAGGCGCGGTTTGTCGAGGAGCGGCGTCTGGCCCTCCTCGACGCGCCGCTGGTGACCGAGGGCACGCTCAGCTACGAGGCGCCCGACAAGCTGATCCGCCAGGATCTGTCGCCCAAGACCGCGCTCTACCAGATCGATGCCGACAGCGTGACGGTGTCCAACGACCAGGGCGAGTATCGCCTGGCGCTCCAGGACGAGCCGTTGCTGCAGGCCTCGATCGGGCCGCTCCTGGCGGCGCTGGCGGGCGATCGGACCCGGCTGGAGCGGGATTTCACCCTGGCGCTGAGCGGCCAGCCGGATGACTGGACGCTGACCCTGGCCCCTAAGCCGGCCGCGCTGCAGGAGGTCATCGCCAAGATCGCGCTGACCGGCCAGGCGAGCCGCATCCAGGCAGTCTCGATGGACGAGCAGGATGGCGACCAGATCCTGCTCCGGCTGACCTATCCCCCGCCTTGAGCTTTGGCCGGCGGCCGGATGTGGTCAGTGGCCCCGGGAACGCATATCTGTTCTGGGGGAGGCAACGCCAATGAATGATCAAGGACCTGCGGCCCAGGCGCTGGGGCCCGCCGCCGATCTGGCGCGCAGCCACGCCGACGGGCCGGGCGCGCCGCTGACAGCCGAGGATCAGGCGCTGGTCGAGCGGCTGTTCGCGGCCATGGGCGAGGTGGTGATCGGCCAGCGGGCGATGCTCGAAGGCCTGGTGATCGGCCTCCTGGCCAATGGCCATGTCCTCCTGGAGGGCGTGCCCGGGATCGCCAAGACCCTGGCGGTGACGACGCTGGCCCAAGCGCTCAAGGCCGACTACCAGCGCATCCAGTTCACGCCCGATCTCTTGCCGGCCGATCTGGTCGGCACGCTGATCTACCAGCCGGGCAGCAGCGAGTTCAAGATCCGGCGCGGGCCGATCTTCGCCAATCTGCTGCTCGCCGACGAGATCAACCGGGCACCCGCCAAGGTGCAAAGCGCGCTGCTCGAGGCGATGCAGGAGGGCCAGGTCACGATCGGCGAGGACAGCCTGCCCTTGCCGCAGCCCTTTTTGGTCCTGGCGACCCAGAACCCGCTCGAGCATGACGGCACCTATCCCTTGCCCGAGGCCCAGGTCGACCGGTTCATGCTGAAGCTGAAGGTCGGCTATCCGAGCCGCGACGAGGAGCTCTTGATCCTGGACCGGATGGCGCACAACCAGCCGCCCACCCGGATCGAGCCGGTCGCCACCGCGGCCGACATCCTGCGCCTGCGGCGGACCGTGGACGGGCTCTACATCGACCCCAAGGTCAAGCGCTATATCGTGGATCTGGTGTTCGCGACCCGGGAGCCGGCCGGGGTCGGCCTGGACTTCGCCGATCAGATCGAGGTCGGCGCCTCGCCGCGGGCGACCATCTACCTGGCGCTGGCGGCCAAGGCCCACGCCCTGATCCGGGGGCGCAGCTTCGTCACCCCGGAGGACATCAAGGCGGTCGGCATGGACGTGCTGCGCCATCGCATCCTGACCAGCTACGCCGCCGAGGCGGTGGGCGTCACGCCGGAGGATCTGCTCCAGCAGATCTTCGATCAGGTGCCGGTGCCGTAGCGCCGACGCGGTGGCTCAAGGAAACGGGGAGCGGCGAGGGCGCTAAGCCGCCGGACCGAAGGCGGCTGCGGCGCAGCGACCCTCGGTCCAGCCTGGTGAGCAGTCGCCCTGGCCGGAACAACCGGCGGCAGGCGCTGCCGGCTTAGCGCTGCCCGGCACGGGCGGCGTCGAGGGCGATCTCCCGGATCTGCCCGCGGCCGATGCCGATATCGGCCAGCTCGCGCTCGCTCAGCATCATCAGCTCGGCGACGGTGCTGTGGTACAGGCGGCGCCGCTCGGCCCAGGCGCTCAGGCGGCCCAGCTGGTGCGCCAGCCATTGCCGCGCATCCGGATTCTCCGGGTAGCCGCTGATCGCCGGGTAGTCGTGGGTACTGTTATAGGTAGCCATGTCATCACTCCTTCAAGGCCGGGTGCCACTCCAAAGGTTGGCAAGTTGTCCGGCACCCTCCCCATATGAGCCGGCCGGGTCCGATCTTGAAGTCGCGTTTTTGCAACGCAGCATTGCACGGCTGCACAGCTCGGCCGCCAAGACGACCTGCAACTAAATTATGACATTTTAATGATTTAGTCGCAGTGCCGAAGATTTAGGCGGAACTGCGCAGCGGCTGAGCAGAGACGAGGCTTGCTGTTCTGCAACATGAAGGCCGGCAAAGCCGGCGGCGTTGCTCAGCCTTTGACCGCGCCCAAGGTCAGGCCGCGCACGATGTAGCGCTGGGCGAGCAGCGCCAGGAGCACCGGCGGAATCATGGCGATCAGGGAGCGCACCGCCACGAACCAGAACTGCACGCCCCGGGTATCGACGCCGCCCGCGATGTGCACCGGCATGGTCGCGGCATCCTTCACGGTCAGGATCACGGCGAACAGATATTCGTTCCAGGCGAAGGCGAACATGATCAGGGCCGAGGCGGCGATCGCCGGCATGGCGAGCGGGATCGCGATCCGCCAGAAGGCGGTGAAGTGGCTGGCGCCATCGACCAGGGCGGCTTCCTCCAGCTCGATCGGCAGGTCGTAGAAGGTCTGGCGCACGATCACCACCACGAAGGGCAGGATGAAGGTGGCGCTGACCAAGGTGAGCGCGATCCGGGAATCGAGCAGGTCGAAGAACGAGAACACGATGAAGAACGGCACCGCGGTCGCGACCGGCGGCAGGATCCGCTGCGACAAGAACCAGACCGTCAGATCCTTGTTCGGGATCAGGAAGAACTTGAAGCGGGCCAGGGCATAGGCGGCCGGCAGGCCGAGCGCCAGGGCGATCGCGACCGCCATCAGCGAGATCAGCGTGCTGTTGGTGAAGGCGGCATAGGCTTCGGGCACCATGACCTGCGAGCGCCAGTTCTCGAGCGTCGGCGTGAAGTCGACGAACGGAATGCCGAGCCCGGCGACCGTGAAGGTCTCGGCCGGCCGGCGCAGGCTGTTGGAGATCGCCCAGTAGAGCGGGAAGAAGAAGATCAGGGCCACCACGATCGCGACCAGCGACCAGACGGCGTCGCTGATCGAGCTGCGCTGACGGACCGCCTTGGCGCGCTCGGGCGTCTCGCTACTCATAGGCTCGCCTCAAGCGCTTGAAGAATGCGGTGACCACGATCATCACCACGATCAGGAGCAGGAAGGCCATCGCCGAGGCATAGCCGAAATCGTTCAGCTTGAAGCCGCGGGTGAAGGCCAGATAGCTGTAGGACTGGGTCGCGATGCCGGGGCCGCCCTTGGTCAGCGTGGCCACGATGTCGAACAGCTTGAAGGCCTCGGCCAGGCGGAGCAGCAGGACCAGGATGATCACCGGCTGCAGCAGCGGCAGGACCACCTCGCGCCAGAGATCCCATTCCGAGTTGGTATCGAGCGCCGCGCATTCGATCAGCTCGTCCGGGATGCCTTGCAACGCTGCCAGGAACACCAGGAAGCAAAACGGCGTCCACTGCCAGATATCGACCAGGATGATCGAGGCCAGCGCCCAATCGGGGTGGGACAGCCAGGGCACGCCCAGAAAGGCGAGCGGGCCGCCCACCTCGTAGAAGATCGTGAAGAACAGGTAGCCGACCGCGATCGGGGTCGCGAAGATCGGCAGGATCATGATCGAGCGCAGCACCGGCCGGGCCACGATGCGCCGGTTGAACAGCCAGGCGAGCGCCAGGCCGAGCATGATCTCGATCGCGACCGCGGCGCCGACGAAGATCGCGGTGATCCGGACCGAGGTCGCGACCTCGGCATCGCGGAAGGCGCGCAGGAAATTGTCGAGGCCGGCGAAGGTGAAGGTGGTCGACAGCTCGCGCTTGACCACGGTCTTGGTGCGCGGCTCGCCGTTCTTCTTGAGCACCGGCTGGCCGTCCTTGTTCAGGACCGGCACCTGCTCGCGGCCGGTGACCACGACCTCGCGCTCGACATGGTGGACGCTGAGGAACAAGGAGTAGCCGAGCGGAAAGATCGTGAACACCAGCACCCACAGCACCGCGGGCAGCAGGAAGACGAACTTGATCCGGCTGGTCCAGCGCATCCTAGCGGATCCCGGGCGAGGCGGCGCGCCCGGCCGGCATCGACGCCGGCCGGGAGCTGTGCCGCTGACCTCTGATCAGGGCTTGAAGCCGATCGAGTCCTGATATTGCTGCTGGATCTTGTCGCGGCCGAGGCGGTTGGTGATCTCCTCCCAGGTCGCCGCGGTGTCGTCGAGCGCCTGCTGGGCGGTCTTGTTGCCGCTCATCGCCGCCGACAGGTTCTTGTCCATGATGTCCCAATATTCCGGCGCGCCCTCGATCCGGAGATAGGTCAGCATGGTCGGCGCATTGTAGGTCTCGTAGTAGGCGTCCAGATATTCCTTGACGTCCGCCTCGGCCCAGCCGGCCTGGACGTAGTCGTCGAGCTTGGCCTCGCCCTTCGGCTCCAGCATCTGGTAGCTGTAGCCCGGATCGACGCCGTCCCAGCCATGCTGCGCCATCCAGATCGAGACCGGCTTCACCGACATCAGCGACAGGAACGAGTAGGCCGCCTCGGGGCTGTCCGAGAACGACGAGATCACGCCGTGCCAGGAGCCGCCGGTGGTGTTGCCGACCTTTTGCGGCTTGTCGGTCTTCACCCAGGCCTGATTCTGGTGATCCCAGTACTCGGTCGAGCTGGGCAGCACCGCCGAGGCGCAGTTGCCCTTGATCTTGGAGCGCGATTCGTCCTGGCAGAGCGCCCCGACATCGCCCCAGCTGAAGGCGAACACCGACTTGCCGCGCAGGAAGTAGTCCCAGGCCTCGCCCAGGCTCCAGCCGACCTGCGCCGCCGGGCCGGTCTTGTGCAGCTCCTGCAGCAGCTCCAGCGCCTTGACGTGGCCGGGGCTGTTGATCAGCGGCTTCATGTTGGTCGGATCGAACCAGTAGACATTGTGATACTGGTCGACCTTGTCGCCCGGCGTGATCGCGAACGGGGCCGAAAACGACTGGAAGTGATAGTGGCCCTGCTCGCCGACCTTGAGGTGCAGGACCGTGCCGTGATCCGGCTCGGCGTCGTTCTTGTCCCAGTCCTTGCCGGCGAAGAACTTGGAGATGTCCAGCACCTGCTGCCAGGTCTGGGGCGGCACCGGCATGTCGTAGCCGGCGGTCTGCTTGAACTCGGCCTGCCATTTCGGGTCGGTCAGGGCGTCGCGCCGGTAGTAGAGCACCTGGCCGTCGGCGTCGTTGAGCACGCCGTAGCCGACGCCTTTCCAGGTGTACAGGTTGCGCAAGGACGGCGGCATGGAGTCGTAGGTCCATTGCGGATATTCGCCGCTCGCCATGTAGTCGTCGATCGGCACCATGTACTTGCCGGCGATCAGGTCGCCATAGAAGAAGGCGCCGACGATCATGGCGTCATAGAGGCCGGTGCCCTGGCGCAGATCGAGCATCATCTTGGCGTAGAGGTCGGTGATCGGGGTCAGCGCGATGTCGACCTTGCCGCCGGTCAGCTCCTCCCAGACCGGCCGGAACGCCTGGAGCGGGCCGGAGATGCCGCCCTTGGGGCCGGAATCCAAGGTCAGGACCGTGATCTCCTCGCCCTCGAACGGCTGCTGGTCCTGGCCGAACAGCGAGCCCAGATCGCTCTGCTGGACCTTGATCACGGTGTCGTCGTAGTCCGGCCCGAGCATCAGATCGACGGTGCCGTCATCGTTCCACTTGACGTGCTCCTGCGACCAGGCCGCCGGCGTCAGGGCGATGACCGCGGCAGCGCACAGCGCCGCCCCTGCCCAGAGCTTCATGCTATTGCCCCCCTGTTGGCGCGGCGACCAGCTCCCG
The DNA here is from genome assembly GCA_902826935.1 of uncultured Alphaproteobacteria bacterium. Taxonomy (GTDB): domain Bacteria; phylum Pseudomonadota; class Alphaproteobacteria; order Geminicoccales; family Geminicoccaceae; genus CADEGR01. The sequence goes on from CADEGR010000020.1 coordinate 31,521, forward strand.
CCAGCACCGCCTTCTTGCTTGATCCGCCCACTATACGGCGAAGTTGCGCTGGAGAAAAAGATCCCGATCCGGAAGTTTGTTCACCGCCGGCCCGCCACCTGTGGCTTAGCCGGCGCCGGCCTCGCCCGCCGGCTGGAATTCGGCACGCAGCGCGGCGTCGTGCTCGCCCAGCGCCGGCACCGGACCGAAGCGGCGCTCCTCGCCAGCGAAGCGGGCGGCCGGCGCGAACAGCTCGAGCGGCCCGCCGGGGCTGTCGATCGTGACGAAGCGGTGCTGCGGATGCTGGCCAAGCTCGGCCAGGGTCGACAGCCGGCCATAGGCGATCCGGTGGCGATCGAGGCGGGCTAGGATCTCGGCCTGGGGCAGGCGGCCAAGGCTGGCCTGCACGGCCTCGTCCAGGGCCGCGCGATGCTCGATCCGCGCACGGTTCCTGGCAAAGCGGGGGTCGCCTGCGAGCGCTGGCTGGTCCAGCACGCCGGCGCAGAAGCTCTGCCATTCGGTCTCGTTCTGGATCGAGATCAGGACGCCCGCCCCCTCGGCGCTGCGAAACAGGCCGTAGGGTGCTACCGAGGGATGGGCGAGGCCGAGCCGGGCCGGCGTCTTGCCGCCATAGGCGTGCTGGACGTAGGGCACGTTCATCCAGTCAGCCATGCTGTGGAACAGCGAGACCTGGATCGCCGCACCTTCGCCAGTGCTGGCGCGGGCGAGCAGCGCCTCCAGGATCGCCTCATAGGCATGCATGCCGGTCGCGATGTCGCAGACCGAGACGCCGACCCTTGATGCCTGCTCGGGCGGGCCGGTGACCTCGGCGAGGCCGCTTTCGGCCTGGACCAGGAGGTCGTAGGCCTTGCGAGCGCGGTAGGGGCCGTCGTCGCCATAGCCGGAGATGTCGCAGGTGATCAGGCAGGTCCGCTCCGCGCGCAGCCTTGCGCTGCCGAAGCCCAGCCGCTCCGCTGCGCCGGGGCCGAGATTCTGGATGTAGATATCGGCCTTGGCGAGCATCGCCTGGACCAGCGCCCGATCGGCCGCGTCGGTCAGATCGACCCGGCAGGACTCCTTGCCGCGGTTCAGCCAGACGAAATAGGACGACGCGCCCTTGGCGAAATCGTCGTAGCGCCGGCAGAAATCGCCCTCCGGCCGCTCCAGCTTGATCACCCGGGCACCGGCATCGGCCAGGCGGCAGGACGCGTAGGGGGCCGCCACCGCCTGCTCCAGGCTGACCACCAGAAGGCCGTCGAGGGGACGCCGCATGGTCGGCGCGGGGCTGCCGGCTTGCGGCCTAGGCCAGCGGCTCGGGCCGCAGGCGCAGGACCGCGCGCTCGTCGATCGGCCAGTGGATCAACGCGGCGACCAGGCCCAGGACGATCGAAGCCCACCAGATGCCGTCATAGCTGCCGAAGCGGTCATAGAGCACGCCGCCCAGCCAGATCCCGAGGAAGCTGCCGATCTGGTGGCTGAAGAACACGATGCCGAACAGCGTGCCCATGTAGCGCGGCCCGAACATCTGGGCGACCAGGCCGGAGGTCAGCGGCACGGTGCTGAGCCACAAGAGGCCCATGGCGGCGCTGAACAGCAGCGCCGAGCCGGCGGTCAACGGCAGCAGGATGAACGCCAGGATGACCACGGATCTGGCGGCGTACAGGCCGCTCAGCAGATATTTCTTGGAGCGCCGGCCGCCCAGCACCCCGGCGCTGTAGGATCCGACCACGTTGAACAGGCCGATCAGCGACAGGCACCAGGCGGCGACCCCGGTCGAGATCCCGGCATCGGCCAGATAGGCGGGCAGATGGACCGAGATGAAGGCGACATGCCAGCCGCAGACGAAGAAGCCGGCGGTCAGGAGGACGTAGCTCGGATGCTTGCTGGCTTCGCCCAGCGCCTGGCGCAGGGTCTGCTCGTCGGCGCCGAGCGTGCCGCTGCCCTGGGCGTTGACCGCCTGGGCCAGGGCGACCATGCCGAGCGCGCCGAACGCCATCAGCAGCAGCGCCGTCGACCAGCCATAGGTGGCGATGAAGGCCTGGCCGATCGGCGGCAGCAGGAACTGGCCGAGCGAGCCGACCGCGGTCACGATGCCCAGGCAGGTCGAGCGATGGGCCACCGGCACCGCCCGGCCGACCGCCGCCAGCACGATGCCGAAGGCGGTGGCGGACAGCGCCAGGCCGATCAGCACGCCAGCCGAGAGATGGAACATCCAGGGGACGCTCGTGACCGACATCAGATAGACGCCGGCGGCATAGAGCAGGCCGCCCAGGGTCAGGGTCAGCCGGGTGCCCCACTTGTCCGCCAGCATGCCGGCGAAGGGCTGGCCAAGGCCCCACAGCAGGTTCTGCAACGCCAGCGCCAGCGCGAAGGTCTCGCGGCCCCAGCCGAGATCGCTGGTCATCGGCTGCAGGAACAGGCCGAAGCTGGAGCGGATGCCGAACGACAGCAGCACGATCGACGAGCCGCAGATCAAGATCAGCAAGGCGTGCTTGGACAGGCGCTCAGGCACGATCTGGCCCCCCGGGTGCTTGGTCACCGAATTGTCGGTTGGCGGCCGGGCGCGGTCAATGTGCCCGCTGCGCACAGCTGCTGTGCGGCAGCAGCGGGCCCGCTGCCGGCGGCACTTGGTCGAAGGAGGCCCTCGGACGCGCTCAGGCGGCGTCGCTGGCGCCGGTCGCAGCCCGCCGGCTGGCGTCGCTCGGCCGCCTTGCCGCGACCTCGACCCCGGCGTCCTCGACCACGACCGCCTTGGCGGCGGCGGGCGCGGCCGGCTGGCTGTCGCCATTCAGCTCCTTGGCATCGGTCACGGTGGGCTCCGGGCCGTCCTTGCGCACCGGCGCCACACTGACCTCGCCATCGCCCCGGATCTCGGCGCCGCGCCGGCTGTCCGGCAGGATCAGCTCGGCCGGGGCATGCTCGCGCAGCATCGGCATGAGCTTGGGCGGCAGGCCCCAGCGCAGGCTGTCGAACTTGCCATCCGGCCCGAACGGCGCCCATTCCGGGCGCGCCTCGCCGGTGCTCTGGCACAGCCAGGTCGGATCGGGCGGGGCATCGACCGCCTTCGCCAGCCAGCGCCGGATCTGCTCCGGCTCGCCGTTGGTCGCCTGCTCGAGCTCGGCCAGGAGGCGGTAGACCGAGGCGGTGGGCCCAATCTGCACCGCCCGCATCAGGGCCTCGCGCGCCGCCGGCCATTGCGCTGCCGCCATGGCCTGCTCGGCCAGCGCCAGCTCGCCCTCCAGGCTGTCCCGGTGGAGCGACTGCAGGCGCGCGAACATCCGGACCCGATCGGCCGGGGTCGGGCTCAGGCTCAAGGCGACCATGGCCTTGGCCAGATCGGGATGGGGCTGCGCCTTCCAGGCCTGCTCGACGATCTTGCGGGCCAGGCGATGCTTGCCCTGCTGGGTCGCCAGCTCGCTCGCCTGGATCGCGAGCGGCGCCAGGCTCGGCACCAGCTTGTGCGCCTTCCTGGCCAGCTCCAGCGCCTCGTAGGGCTGGTTGGCGGCGCGCTTGTCCTTGGCGGTCAGGTGCCAGAGGATCGCGCGGTAGCGGGTCGCGGTCGGCACGTCGATGGTCTGGTAGCGCGCCATGTCGGCGACCGTGGCCAGCGCCTCCTGCCAGCGGCCGGTCTGGGTCTGCAGCTCGAACAGGGTGGTCAGCACCCAGGGCGTGCCCGGCCGCCGGCGATAGGCCCGGCCGACCAGATCCAGGGCGGCCGCCTGGTCGTTGTCCTTGATCGCTTGGGCGAGTAGGCCGCGCAGGCCCAGGAACTCGGTCTGGGGATGCTTCAGCATCTCCTGGAACTTGAGGCGGGCGCTCACCTCGTCGCCATCCAGCTGGGCGGTCTGGGCGCTCAGCAAGAGGGTCGAGGGCGCATGTTCCAGCAGCTTCTCGGCCCGCCGGTTCGACTGGCGCGCCGCCTTGGTGTCGCCGGCCGCGGCCGCGACCAGGCCGTCGGCCAACGCGGCAAAGCCGCGCTCGCGGCGCTTGATCCGGCGATTGCGGGCAAAGCGCGCCGGCGCCACCCGGAGCAGGCGCAGCACCTCGAACAGGAGCGTGATCGCGATGCCGATCATCACGAACGCGAACACCAGCACGCCGACCGAGGTCACCAGCTTCTCGCCCAGCCAGGTGATCTCGACCAGGCCCGGATTGTTGGCGAACCAGGCGGCCAGCAGGGAGGCAGCCACGGCCAGAAGCAAGAATATGATCAGCCGAACCATGATCTTCCTACCTGCTAGGCCGCGTCGGCAGGCGACGCGGACGTCTCAAGTCAGCTTGTGTCAGCCTACAGTCGCTTACGACGCCTTGGCCAGCACCTCGCGGGCATAAGCCCGCAAGCCGGCCGCCGCCTGCTCCGCCGCGAGGCGCTGACGGGCCTGGGTCAGCCAGCCGCCGGCGGCCGCCGCGGCCGGCTCCGGCAGGGCCGCCAGCTCGTCGACCGCACCTTGCAGATCCTCAGCACCCAGCTTGGCCTCAGCCCGCGCCAGCAAGGCCGTCGGCGTGGCGCCCGCCGCGTCCTCGCCCACCGGCCGGACCTGAACCAGCTGCATCAGATTGTTGGCCGCCTGGTCGAGCATGCCCTCGGTCGGCACGCTCGCGGTCTCGACCGCCTGGGCCAGGTCGTTGAAGCCGGCGCGCAAGGTCGCCAGATCCGGCACGCCGGAGGTCGCGACCGGCTCCAGCTGGGCCAGGGCGTCCTGGACGGCCTGATCCTCGCCGCCCAGCGCGCGGATGCTGGCGAGCGCCGGCTCGAACGGCTCGGCGCGCTCCAAGGCGCGGTCGATGTCGCCGACCGCCAGCATCATCACCGCCGCCCGCTGGAACTGGCCGCTGACGAAGTCGAGCTTGGACTGGGCCTCGTCGAGCCGGCCATTGAGCGTCGCCAGCTGCTCCTCGACCGCGCGGCGCAAGGGCTCGATCTGCTGGCTGGCCTGCTCGGTCGCGGCGACGCGCTGCTCGACCGTGCCCAGCTGCTCGCGGGCAGCACTGTTGGCCGCGACCGCGCCTTCCAGCTCGGGCAGCTTGATCTGGATGCTGGCGAGCGCATCGCGGGCCGCGGTGCCGGCATCGATCGCACCCTGGACGCCCTTGCTGAGACTGCCGAGATCGGTCTGCAGCGTGCCGACCCGCTGCTCGAGGTCGGCCGGCAGCTGGCCCAGCTGCTGCAGCCGGCTGTCCAGCTCGCCGACCTTGGCCGGCAGGCCGCTGACCTCGGGCGGCAGCTCGCCGGCGGCAGTGGCCTTGGCATCGACCGCGGCGACCTGGCTTTGCAGCTCGGTCAGCCGGTCGTTGATCGGCTGCAGGCCGGGCCCCTGGTTCAGCCACAAGACGGCCCCGGCCGCGATGGCGCCGCCGCCGATCAGCCCGCCGATCAGGCCGGGGACAAAGCCACCCCGGCGGGCCGGCGGCGGGCTCGCCGAACCGTTGTCGCCGCGGCCGGCTGGACCTTGGGCGAGCGCGCCGGGCGTCGGGCTGGCGAGCGGCCGGCCCGAACCGCTGGCAGCGCTGCTCGCAGGCTTGCCGGCCTGACCCGGCGGTGGCAGAGCGCTGGCGGCGACGCTGCTCGGTGCGCTGGTCGAAGCGGCGCTGGGCTTGGCCGTGGCCGAGGTCGGGGTGTTAGGCTGGCTGCTCGCGGCCGGCGCGGCCGCAGCGGCCGGCTGGCCTGGCTTGGCCGGCGGGTCGCTCGGCGAGGGCGTCGGCGCCGTCGCCGAGTCAGGCCCCGGCGCGACGCTAGCCGCCGGCTTGGCCGGCTCCGGGCTGCTCGCGCTAGGGTTGGGCAGGCTCGCGCCAGCCGGCGCGGCCGGCGGCGGGCCAGCCGGAGTCTGGGCCGCCGGCTCGGCCGGACTGGCAGCGCCCGCATTCGGCCCGGCGCCTGGCTTGGCCGGACCGCTTTCGAAGGGCCTCTTGCCCCGGTTATTGCGCGACATCGGCGATTCCCTCATCGGTGGCCGACCCAGTTACGCCGGCCCGCACGCCACCAGAGCGCTGGGCGAGGCTCAGCACTATGGCAGCCGGTCGTCGTTCGATTCGTTAGCCGTCCCCAGCAGTGCCAGCATAGCCTCTCGATCGGGACGTGCGGCGATCTCGAGCGCGCGCCAAGCGAGAGTGCGACAGGATGCGGCAACCGATTCACTCAGACATATCGCCCGGGCAGTGTCAACCGAGCTGTGCAACCCATGCGCCTGCAGCAGATCGACCAGAATGCGCGCGGTTCTGGGCGAAAACAGCAGCACTGCGGCGATCTTGCGCGCCCGCCAGCGGGCGATCAGCGCCGGGCTCAGCGCCTGCGCCGCGACCGCCTCGTAGACCGTGACCCGGCGGAGCGCGAAGCCCGCTTCGGCCAGCGCCTCGGCCAGGCCCGGCCGGACGTCCTGGCCGGCCAGATGCAGGATGGCACCCGCCGCCGGCCGGCAGCGCGCGATGATCAGGGCCGCCAGCGCCTGGGCGTCGCCGGCCGCCGGCAGGACCTGCTGGCAGCCCGCCGCGCGCGCCGCCGCCGCCGTCGCCTGGCCGACCGCGAACACCGGCAGCCCGCGCGCCGCGGGTGGCAAAGCGGGCAGGGCATGGCGGCTGGAGAGCGCGAGCGCCTGCACGCCGGCGAGCTCCAAGGGCGCCGCCGGCTTGGCCACGATCTGCAAGAGCGGCTCGACCAGAGCGCGATAGCCCAGCGCCTCGACCGCCGCCGCCATGGCCGCGGCATCCTCCTCCGGCCGGGTCAGCCAGACGTCGAGGCGCTGGTCGGCCGGGGCCAAGCGCGGGCTCAGCTGGGCAAGGCGGCGCCGGCCGCGGCCTTCAGCTCGGCGCCGGCATCCCGGCCAAGGGCCAGCGCCTCGGCCGCAGCACCCACCCGCTCGACCGACCAGATCCGCCGGCCATCGGCCTGCGCCACCAGGCCGCGCAGCCGCAGCTCACCGCCGGCCAGCTCGGCGAAGGCGCCGATCGGCGTGTGGCAGGTGCCATCCAGCACGTCCAGCATGGCCCGCTCGGCGCTGACGCAGAGATGGGTCGGGCCATGGTCGACCGCGGCCAGGCAGGCCAGCACGTCCGCGTCATCGGCCCGGCATTCCAGCCCGATCGCCCCCTGGCCGACCGCCGGCAGCATCTCCTCCGGGCTCAGGACGACATGGGGCACGGTGAGGCCCAGCCGGTCGATGCCGGCGCGGGCCAGCAAGGTGGCATCGACCTCGCCGGCCTCCAGCTTGGCCAGGCGGGTGCCGACATTGCCGCGGAAATTGATCGCCTTCAGGTCCGGCCGCCGCGCCAGCAGCTGCGCCTGGCGGCGGAGCGAGGCGGTGCCGACCACGGCACCCGACGGCAGATCGGCCAGCGTCAGCTGGTCCCGGGTGATCAGCACGTCGCGCGGATCGGCGCGCGGCAGCATGGCGCCCAGCGCCAGGCCGTCCGGCAGCCAGGTCGGCAGGTCCTTCATGCTGTGCATCGCAAGGTCGATCCGGCGGTCCAGGAGCGCCGCCTCGATCTCCTTGCAGAACAGGCCCTTGCCGCCGATGTCGGCGAGCGGCCGGTCGGTGACCAGATCGCCGGTGGTCTTGATCACCACCACCTCCAGGGCGCCCGGCGCCTGCAGGCTCGGATGGGCCGCGGCCAGCGCCTGGCAGACCATGTCGGTCTGGATCCGGGCGAGCGGCGAGCCGCGGGTGCCGATGCGAAGGGGCAGGGTCAAGGTCATGGCAAGGTCCTGGCGGTAGGCGCTCTGGTCAGCGGCTGAAGCAGCCGCTATGTCCTCCGATCATGGCCGCCTTGTCTACCCCGGAGCGAACGCCCGTCAAGCCGCGCGTGGTGCTCGGCATCGAGACCAGCTGCGACGACACCGGCGTCGCCCTGGTCGATGCGGACGGCCGCGTGCTGGCCCAGGCGCTCCATGGCCAGACCGCGCGCCATCAGCCGTTCGGCGGCGTCGTGCCGGAAATCGCGGCGCGCGCCCATGTCGAGGTCCTGGACCGGCTGATCGCCGGCGTCATGGCCGAGGCCGGCTTGAGCTTCAAGGATCTGGCCGGGGTCGCCGCGACCGCCGGGCCGGGCCTGATCGGCGGTCTCCTGGTCGGGCTGATCACGGCCAAGGCAATCGCCTCGGTCGCCGGCCGGCCGCTGCTCGCGATCAATCATCTGGAAGCCCATGCGCTGACCGCGCGCCTGACCGATCGGGTCGCGTTTCCTTATCTGTTGCTGCTGGTCTCGGGTGGCCATTGCCAGCTCCTGGTGGTCGAGGGCGTGGGCCGCTACCGCCGGCTCGGCACCACGCTCGACGACGCCCTGGGCGAGGCCTTCGACAAGGTCGCGAAGCTCCTGGGCCTGGGCTATCCGGGCGGCCCGGCGATCGAGCGCCTGGCGGGCGAGGGCGATCCCAAGCGTTTTGCCCTGCCGCGCCCGCTCCTGGGCGAGCCCGGCTGCCACTTCTCCTTCTCCGGCCTCAAGACCGCGCTGCGCCAGCTGGTCGAGCGCCTCGGGCCGGCCGCCTTGACCCAGCCGACCCTGGCCGATCTGTGCGCCAGCTTCCAGGCAGCCGCCTTCGCCAGCCTCTGCGATCGCACCGGCCGGGCGATCCTGCGGACCCGCGCCGCCTGGCCGGACGTCTCCACCCTGGTGGTGGCGGGCGGGGTCGCCGCCAACCGCCGGCTCGCCGCCGAGCTCGGCCGGCTGACGGCCGACCATGGCCTCGCCCTGGTGGTGCCGCCGCCCGCCTTGTGCACCGACAACGGCGTGATGATCGCCTGGGCCGGGCAGGAGCGGCTGCGGCTCGGCCTGACCGATCCGCAGGATGCCCCGGCCCGCGCCCGCTGGCCGCTCGACCCGGCCGCCGAGCCGGTGCTCGGGGCCGGCGTCAAGGCCTAGCCGCGCAGCCTTCGCCAGATCAGCCGTTCTGGGCGCCCTCGGCCACGACCGGGGCCGGATCCGGCCGGCGCTGGCTGCGCACGCCCTCGACGAAGAAGTCCATGGTCAACAGATCGGCATCCGACATGATCTTGCCGGAGGGTAGCCGGATCTTGCCGGCGGTGTCGGTGATCGGGCCCTCGAAGATGTGGAAGCTGCCGTCGATGATCGCGGCCCGGCGCTCGTTGACCAGCTTGGTCAGATCGGCCGGCAGATCGGGCGCCAGCGGGGCCAGGTCGACCACGCCTTCCTTCAGGCCCCACCACAGCTGCTCGGGCTGCCAGTTGCCGGCATGCAGCGTCTCCGCCACATGCTGGTAGAGCGGCAGCCAGTTCCAGACCGCCGAGGTCAGGGTCGCCGAGGGCGCGAACGGGCGCATGTCGCTGTGGAAGCCGATCGCCCGCTTGCCATGCTGCTCGGCGACCTGGAGCACGGCGGGGGTGTCCTGGTGGATGGTCAGGACGTCGGCGCCGGCCGCGACCAGCTCCTCGCCCTTCAGGCGCTCGATGCCCGGGCCGTACCAGGTGTCGGTCCAGAGCACCTGGACCTCGGCGCGCGGATTGACGTTGCGCACGCCCAAGGTGAAGGCGTTGATGTCGCGCACCACCTCGGCAATCGGGAACGCCGCGACATAGCCGATCTTGTTGGTCTTGGTCGCGACCCCGGCGACCAGCCCGGCCAGATAGCGCGCCTCGTAGATCCGGCCGAACAGGGTGCCGGCATTGGCTGCGGTCTTGAAGCCCGAGACATGCATGAAGGTCACGTCGGGGTGCTTCTTGGCCGCGGCGATGGTCGGATCCATGAAGCCGTAGCTGGTGGTGAAGATCAGATTGTCGCCCTTGGCCACCAGCTGGTCGATCGCGGCCAGCGCCAGGGCCGGATCCTCCGGCACCGAGGGCACGAAGTCGGTGCGCTCGACGAACGGCAGCTTGGCCAGGGCCTGGCGCGCCTGGTCGTGCTGGTAGGTCCAGCCGGCATCGCCGACCGGGCCGACATAGACGAAGCCGACCTTGAGCTTGTCGACCGCGGCGACCGGCGTGCTGGGCGCGCTGCCCCCGAGGCTCGCGAGGAAGCCGAACGCCCCGTCGACCACGCCCAAGGCTTCTTGGACCGGGCGCAAATACTTGCCGGAGACCCAGCCCTCCTGACCGTCGCTGCGCTGGACATGGACCCACTGGACCCGGTCGACCTTGCTGAATGTGCGCTCGATCGCACGCAGGTACTCACCCTGCTGAACCACGGTCAGCGGCTCGTTCTTGAGGCTGGGCTCCGGCCTGAGATTGAGGGCGCGCACCGTGACCACATGGACCGCCTCGAGGGCAGCCCGATCGCTCGCCCCGATCGGCGCCTCGGCCGCCGTGGCCGGCCGTGCTGGGCTGCCCGCCGCCAGGGCCAGGAGCCCGCAAAGCACCGCCAGATGCCGTGGCCGGCCCCGCTCCAGCCACCTGCGCAAGGTCGTCGTCATGGTGTCCCTACCCTCGGATCACCGGCCCCAAAGACGCGCCAGCAGGGCGTTTTGGCCGCTGGCGCCGCCAAGCCGGGGCACGGTTTTTATGTTGACGCACAAGATTTCTGTCCAATACCTTGTGGCTCAATGTCCACAGGCATTTAGTTTGATGCATCATCCCGCCGGTGGACCTGAGCCCTCTGCAGCTGGCGGCTAGATCGCAATGACGCTCTGTGGTTCGCATCCTTCGGTCCGGCTGGCAATAGGCTCGTGGCGCCGGCGCAGCCGTACCGTCGCCGCCTCGATGATGCTCGCTGCGTTATATCCTCTGGTTTGGGACTCGGTGCAAGCCTTCGCGCAGAGCGATCGTGCGACGGCGTCGCGCGAGGTCGTGGTGCCTGGCGTGCCGACGCTGCGCCTGGCCGATGGCCGCGAGCTGCAGGCGGTCATCGCCGGCCAGAGCGACACCGAGATCCGGCTGCGTCGGCCGGACGGCGCCGAGGAGCGGATCAGGCCGGAAGCGCTGCAGGAGCTGCGCTTCGACACCATCACCGGCGAGCCGGTGGTGGGCGTGCTCAAGCACTGGGCCAATGGCGTCTACGATCTGCAGGTCGGCGCGGAGCTGGTCCGGGTCTATACCGCCTTCGGCCTGCCGGCGCCGCCTACCCAAGCCGCCGTGGCGGCGGCGCCAGCCGAGCCGGCCAAGCCGGCGACCGCGCCGGCGGCGGCGGGCGGCAGCGGGGTGCTGATCACGGTCGCCAGCGCGCCGACCGTCGAGAACCGCAGCGAGCTGACCTTCGAGGTCCGCCTGGCCGAGCCGGCCAGCACGCCGATCGCGCTGATCTACGCGACCATCGACGGCACCGCCAAGACCGATGCCGATTTCCAGGCGCGCCGCGGCGTCCTGCCGATCGCGGCCGGCCAGCAGCAGGCGGTGATCAGCGTGCCCCTGGTCGACGACCGGCTGGTCGAGGGCGACGAGCGCTTCGAGCTGTTCTTGAGCGTCGATCCCAAGCGCGCCAGCCTGGCCCAGCGCCAGGTCGCCGGCACGATCAAGGACGACGACGGCGCGATCACCCAGTAGCCTTGGAGCGCGTTGGGTGCTGGCCTGGCCGGCCGGCGCCTTGGCGCGGGCGGCAACCGCGTGGACAAGAGGTTGCGGCAGCGCCATACAAGTTTATAAAGCGCCATACCAGTTTATAGGGCGTAGCTCATCAGCCAGCGGTCGATCATGTCCGACTTGCCAATCGCGCTCGTGTCCGATCACGCCGGATTCGCGCTCAAGACCAGCCTGAAAGAGGCGCTGGTCGAGCGCGGCCTGCCGGTGCTCGATCTCGGGCCCGACCGCCCCGATCCGGTCGATTATCCCGACATGGCGGATCGCTTGGCGGCAGCGATGAAGGCGGGTCAGGCGGAGCGGGGCGTGGTGATCTGCGGCACCGGCATCGGCATCTCGATCGCGGTCAATCGCCACCCTGGCATCCGGGCGGCCTTGTGCCACGACGTCAGCAGTGCCCGGCTGGCACGCGAGCACAACAACGCCAATGTCTTGGCGCTGGGGGCTCGCCTGATCGGTCAATCGGTGGCGCAGGATTGCCTGATCACGTTTCTGGACACCGCCTTTGCCGGCGGCCGCCACGCGGACCGCGTGGCCAAGCTCGATCGCGCCGGCGCGTGAGCGCTTCTGGCCTCAACGTCCTGGGAGGACCCATGCCCGCAAGCCAACCCTTGTCGCGCGCCGAAGCCCTGCCGGCCGGCGGCTTCTTCGAGCGCGCTCTGGCCACGACCGATCCCGATCTGGCCGCCTCGATCAGCGCCGAGCTGGCCCGCCAGCAGGACCAGATCGAGCTGATCGCGTCCGAGAACATCGTGAGCCCGGCCGTGCTCGAGGCGCAAGGCTCGGTGCTGACCAACAAATATGCCGAGGGCTATCCCGGCCGGCGCTACTACAGCGGCTGCGAGCATGTCGACGTCGCCGAGCAGCTGGCGATCGACCGGGTGTGCCAGCTGTTCGGCTGCGCCTTTGCCAATGTCCAGCCCCATTGCGGCGCCTCGGCCAATCTCGCGGTGTTCATGGCGCTGCTCAAGCCCGGCGACACCGTGCTCGGCCTGTCGCTCGCCGCCGGCGGCCACCTCACCCACGGCGCCCCGCCCAATTTCTCCGGCAAATGGTTCAACGCGGTCGCCTACGGCGTCCGGCGCGAGGACCATCTGATCGACTTCGCCGAGGTCGAGCGCCTGGCCAAGGAGCATCGCCCGAAGCTGATCATCGCCGGTGGCTCCGCCTATCCGCGGATCATCGACTTCGCCCGCTTCCGCGCGATCGCCGACGAGGTCGGCGCCCATCTCCTGGTCGACATGGCGCATTTCGCGGGCCTGGTCGCGGCCGGCGTCCATCCGAGCCCGTTCCCGCACGCCCATGTCGTCACCAGCACCACCCACAAGACCCTGCGCGGCCCGCGCGGCGGCATCGTGCTGACCAATGACGAGGCGATCGCCAAGAAGATCAACTCGGCGGTCTTCCCTGGCCTGCAGGGCGGCCCCTTGATGCATGTCATCGCGGCCAAGGCGGTGGCCTTCCACGAGGCGCTGCAGCCGGACTTCAAGCGCTATGGCAAGGCCGTGGTCGACAATGCCAAGGCGCTGGCCGAGGCGGTCCGCGCGGGCGGCCTCGATCTGGTCTCGGGCGGCACCGACACCCACGTGCTGCTGGTCGATCTGCGGCCCAAGCAGGTGACCGGCCGGGCGGCGGAATTGTCGCTGCACCGGGCGCTGATCACCTGCAACAAGAACGCGATCCCGTTCGATCCGGAAAAGCCGATGGTGACCTCGGGCATCCGGCTCGGCAGCCCGGCCGGCACCACCCGCGGCTTCGGCACCGCCGAGTTCAAGGAGGTCGGCCAGGCGATCGTCGAGGTCCTGGACGGATTGAGCGCCCACCCCGACGACAACGGCCAGGCCGAGACCACGGTCCGGCGGCGGGTCGAGGCGCTCTGCGCGCGCTTCCCGGTCTATCAGGGTCTGGCGGCGCCGCAGCCGGCCCACCGTTAGCGAGCTCGCCTGGGATGCGCTGCCCTTTCTGCGGATCGGACGATAATCAGGTCAAGGATTCGCGTCCGGTCGAGGATGGCAGCGCAGTCCGGCGGCGGCGCCAGTGCAATGCCTGCGGCGCCCGCTTCACCACCTTCGAGCGCATCCAGCTGCGCGAGCTGGTGGTGATCAAGCGGGACGGCCGCCAGGCGCCGTTCGATCGCGAGAAGCTCAAGCGCTCCTTGCTGATCGCGATCAGGAAGCGCGGCATCGACCAGGACAAGATCGAGCAGATCGTGAACGGCATCGTGCGCGAGCTGGAGATCTCGGGCGACACCGAGATCGATTCGCGCCGGCTGGGGGCGCTCGCCATGAAGCGCCTGGCCGAGCTGGACGAGGTCGCCTATGTGCGCTTCGCCTCGGTCTACCAGGATTTTGCCGGCGTCCGGGATTTCGAGAAGTTCATCGCGCGCATGGCCGACGAGTCCGATCGGGATGTCGCCGTCGGCTGACGCCGATGCCCGCTTCATGGCCTTGGCGCTGCGGCTGGCCGAGCGGGGCCTGGGCTGCACTTGGCCCAATCCCGCGGTCGGCTGCGTCGTGGTCAAGGACGGCCGGATCCTGGGTCGCGGCTGGACGCGGCCGCCGCCAGGGGCCCATGCCGAGGTCGAGGCGCTGCGCCGCGCCGGCGCGGCCGCCATGGGCGCCACCTGCTACGTCACCCTCGAGCCATGCGCCCATTACGGCCGGACGCCGCCTTGCACCATGGCGCTCATCCATGCCGGCGTGCGCCGGGTCGTGGTGGCGCTCCAGGATCCGTTCCCCCGGGTCGACGGCCGCGGCATCGAGCAGCTGCGCCAGGCCGGCATCCAGGTCGAGCTGGGTCTGGGCGCGGCCGCCGCTGCCGAGCTGAATGCCGGCTTCTTCCTCAAGGTCCAGGCCGGCCGGCCGCTGGTCACGCTGAAGCTCGCGACCAGCCTGGATGGCAAGCTCGCGACCCGGACCGGCGCCAGCCAGTGGCTCACCGGCGAGGCGGCCCGGGCGCGCGGCCAGCGGTTGCGCGCCAGCCATGACGCGATCCTGATCGGCTCCGGCACCGCGCTCGCCGACGATCCGGCGCTGACCTGCCGGCTGCCGGGCCTGGCCGGCCGCTCGCCGGTCCGGGTGGTGCTGGATGGCCGGCTGCGCCTGCCGCTGGCCAGCCAGCTGGTGACCGCTGCGCCCAGCCTGCCCTGCTGGGTGGTGACCACGCCCGGCGCGCCGCGCGAGGCCGCCCTGCAGCTGCGCCGCGCCGGCGTCGAGCTGATCGAGGTGGCGGCCGAGCCGGCGGGCGGCCTCGCCCCGCTGGCGGTGCTCCAAGCGCTGGCCGCGCGCGGCATCACGCGCCTTCTGATCGAGGGCGGGGCGGCGGTCGCGACCTCGTTCCTGCGCGCCCGGCTGGTCGACCGGATCGCCTGGTTCCGGGCGCCGATGGTGCTCGGCAACGACGCCCAGGCGGCGGTCGGATCACTCGCGATCGACGCCTTGGCCGAGGCTTTGCAATTCCAGCCGGGCCCGCGCGAGGGGCTGGCGTCCGATGACCTGGCCACGTATACCATCGGCAAGCCTTAGGACCCCCGCCCCATGTTCACCGGTATCATCACCGATGTCGGCCGGATTGCCAGGATCAGCGACGCCGATGGGCGGCAGATCACGGTCGAGACCCGGCTGCCGCTGGCCGAGATCGAGATCGGCGGCTCGATCGCGACCTCGGGCGTGTGCTTCACGGTCGCCGAGAAGGGCGCCGGCTGGTTCACCGTGATCGCCTCGGGCGCCACCCTGGAGGTCACCACGGTCGGCCGCTGGCAGCC
Organism: uncultured Alphaproteobacteria bacterium; assembly: GCA_902826935.1. Lineage (GTDB taxonomy): Bacteria > Pseudomonadota > Alphaproteobacteria > Geminicoccales > Geminicoccaceae > CADEGR01. Next base: position 46,719 of record CADEGR010000020.1, read on the forward strand.
CGGCGATCAGGTCAATCTGGAGCGCTCCTTGCGGATCGGCGACGAGCTGGGCGGCCATATCGTGTTCGGCCATGTCGATGCGATCGGCCAGGTCGTGGCCCTGGAGCAGGTCGCCGAGAGCCACCGGCTGGCGATCGAGGTGCCGCTGTCCCTGGCGCCTTTGATCGCGGTCAAGGGCTCGATCGCGGTCGATGGCATCTCGCTCACCGTGAATGCGGCCGACGCCCGGCGCTTCGAGGTCAACCTCATCCCCCATAGCTGGCAGCACACCAACCTGCCGGACCGGCGGGTCGGGGATGCGGTCAATATCGAGGTCGACATGCTGGCGCGCTACGTCGCCCGGCAGCTGGCCTTTCGCAACCAAAGCTAGCCCGAGCGGGCCACAGCAGATCGCCACAGCAGATCGGAAGCCATGAGCGCTCCTTCCTCCTCAGCCTCCGCGCAGCATGCGCGACCGGCCCATCTCCTGATCGTCGAAGCGCGCTTCTATGACGAGCTCGCCGACCTGCTCCTGACCGGCGCCAAGCGGGCCCTGGCCAAGGCCGGCGCCAGCTTCGAGCTGGTCACCGTGCCGGGCGCCCTCGAGATCCCGGCGGCGCTCCGCCTGGCCGTGGCGAGCGGCCGGTTCGACGCCTATGTGGCGCTCGGCTGCGTGATCCAGGGCGAGACCCGCCATTACGACATCGTGGCGCACGAAAGCGCCCGCGGCCTGACCGAGCTGGCGCTGCGCCATCAGGCGCTGATCGGCAATGGCATCCTGACCACCGAGAATGGCGACCAGGCCCGGGTCCGGGCCGATCCGGAGCGCAATGACAAGGGCGGCGATGCCGTGCGCGCGGCGCTTGCGCTGCTCGAGGTCAAGCGATGTCTCGGGGCATGAACCGGCGGCGGGCGGCGCGCTTCGGCGCGATCCAGGCCCTCTACCAGGCGGAGATGGCGGGCGCCGAGATCGAGCAGGTGATCGCCGAGTTTCAGGCCTTCCGCCTGGCCGATCTGCTGGAGCCCCTGGATGACGGCGAGCCGGCGCCCAAGGTCGATCGCGCCTGGTTCCAGAGCCTGACCGAGGGCGCCTGGCAGCAGGCCGAGCAGCTCGACCAGGCGATCGCCGCCACCTTGTCGCCCGGCTGGTCGCTGCCGCGCCTGGGCTACCTCCTGCGCGCCTTCCTGCGCGCCGGCGCCTATGAGCTGGCCCATCGGCCGGACGTGCCGGTCAAGGTCGTGATCCACGAATATGTCGAGCTGGCCCACGCCTTCTTGAACCGCGAGGATTCCGGCTTCATCAACGCTGTGCTCGACCGCCTGGCGAGCCGGCTCCGGCCGGCTCCGGAGCCCGACGCAGAGCTCCAGGACGCCGCCCCCCAGGACGCCGGCGCCGATGACGCCGCGGCGGATCCGGCATGATGGCGAGCGAGGGCGAGTTCGACTTCATCGC
>CADEGR010000021.1 GCA_902826935.1 uncultured Alphaproteobacteria bacterium
GCGGGCGCCGCCGCGCCGACCAGCGCCAGGACCCGCTGCTCCTTAAGCGCTCGGGGCGCCAGCTGGCTGATCACTTGCATCGCCAGGCGCCGACCATCGACCGCGACCGGCGCGGCACTGGGCGCCGCGTCGAGCCGGGCGACCGAGAGCAGCTGCTCGACCACCCGGTTGATCCGGCCGACATCCTGCCTGAGGACCAGCTTGTCTTGACCGGCCGCCAGGCCGTCGAGGCGCGCGGTCAAGACCGCCAGGGGCGTGCGCAGCTCGTGGGCGGCATCGGCGACGAAGCGGCGCTGCAGCTCGAAGCCTGCCTCGAGGCGGTCGAGCGCATCGTTGACCGCCCGCACCAACGGCAGCACCTCGCTCGGCAGCTTGGCCTCCGGCAAGCGCAAGGCAGTCTGGCGCGGGCCGATCTGGCTGGCGAGGTCCGACAGCGCCTGGACCGGCGCCAGGCTCCGCCGGATGGTCCAAAAGCTCACCGCCAGCGCCAGGAGCAGGATCAGGCCGATCCAGCCGATGCTGTTGCGCACCCACTCCTCGGCCAGGCTGTCCGCCAGCACATCCTGATGCAGATCGCCCTGGGCCACCGCGATCCGGACCGCGCCCGCCGGCCGGACATAGCCGAAATAGGGGCCGTTTGGATTGGTCTCGATCTGGAAGAACTGCGGCTGGTCGCCCGCTGGCAGGTCGCCCGCCAGCAGCGTCGGAGCGAAAGCGCTGGAGCTGGCCAGGACCTGGCCCGCGGCATCGTAGATCGCGAACAGGAAGGCCCGGCCGAACTGGTCATAGTGGCTTTGCAGGCTGGCCGGCAGGTCGAGCCGCGGCGTGCCGTCCGGCGCGGTCGCCAGATGCCGCTCCAGATCCGCCGCTTGCGCCTGGAGCGAGCGGTCCTGCATCGAGTCCAGGGTCTGCAGGGTCTGCCAGAGCACGCCGCCGAACACCATTGCGGTGCCGGCCAGGAACAGCGCCGCGAGGCGCCAGACCAGCTGCGCCTGCAGCGATTGCCAGCGGCGGCGGATCATGCGCTAGGCTCCGCGAGCAGGTAGCCGACGCCGCGCAGCGTGTGGATCTCGACCTGCGCCTGGGCATCGGCCAGCTTGCGGCGCAGCCGGTGAACATTGACCTCGATCGCGTTCGGGCCGACCTCGGCGCCGAACGCGTAGAGGCTGCCCTCCAGGGTGTCCTTGGTGATCACCTGGCCGTGCCGGCGCAGCAGGCTCTCCAGGAGCGCCGCCTCGCGCCGGCCGAGCTTGAGCAGCTGGCCGGCGACCTCGGCCTGGCCGTTGGTGGTGTCGTAGGCCAGGTTGCCGAGCTCGAGCCTGGTGCCAAGGGCATGACCCGGCCGGCGCAGCAGCGCCTTGATCCGCGCGATCAGCTCGTCGAGGTAGAACGGCTTGATCAGATAGTCGTCGGCACCGGCATTCAGCCCGGCCACGCGGTCGTCGGGCGCGTCGCGCGCGGTCAGGATCAGGATCGGCAGCGAGCTGCCGGCGGCGCGCAGGCGGCGCAGGCATCCGAGACCATCGCCATCCGGCAGGCCGAGATCCAGGACCATCGCGTCATAAGTCACGCCGGCCAGCGCCTCCTCGGCGTCCGTCAGCCGCGCGAAGTGGTCGACCGCGAAGCCGGCGCGGCCCAGGCCCTCAGCGACCAAAGCGGCCAGATCGGATTCGTCTTCAACCAATAGTAGGCGCATGGTCCCCACCTCGTCGGGTTCCGCTAGCCGGGCAGCTTGGCGAGGGGGCCGGCCATGGTCAACCGCCGCAACGCCGCAGCCGCGATTGGTAAGGTTGCGGTAAGTCTGTGCGCCGATAGTCCCCAAGCCCAGATCATTTGCACATCATCAATGAAGGAAAACGGGGGTGAGCCAGCTCAGCGCACGGCAGCCGCAACGGCTGAGTCCGGTCAAGGCCGACCGCTTGTTCGCCGAGCCCCGGCCCCTCGTCACCGACTTCAAGTTCGACGACCAGACCGCCGACGTGTTCGACGACATGGTCCGCCGCTCGGTGCCGTACTACGACGAGATGCAGCGCATGGTCGGCGAGCTGGCCGCCGATTTCGCGACCGAGGGCAGCCGGCTCTACGACCTCGGCTGCTCGACCGCGACCACGCTCGCCGGGCTGGACCCTCTGATCCGCCAGGACGTGACCTTCGTCGGCATCGACAATGCGCCGGCGATGCTGGCCAAGGCGCGCGCCAAGCTGGAGAGCGTCGGCATGACCCGGCCGTTCGAGCTGGTCTGCGCCGACTTCCATGACGGCCTCGCGATCACCGACGCCTCGGTGGTCATGCTGATCCTGACCCTGCAGTTCGTGCGGCCGCTCTACCGCGAGAAGCTGATCCGGCAGATCCGGGCCGGCATGGCCAATAATGGCTGCCTGCTGCTGGTCGAGAAGCTGATCAGCCCGAACAGCATGCTCAACCGGCTGTTCATCAAGCACTATTACGACTTCAAGCTGCGCAACGGCTATTCCAGCACCGAGATCACGCAAAAGCGCGAGGCGTTGGAAAACGTCCTCATTCCCTATCGTTACGAGGAGAACCGGGAGCTGCTGCTGAGCTGCGGCTTCCGCCATGTCGAGCCGTTCTTCCTCTGGTACAACTTCTCCGGCATCGTGGCGATCGCCTGATGGGCGCGCTCACGGCGCGGGCCGGCGCGTTCTTCTTCAAGCACCGCAATCTAGTGTTCCCGCTGGCGCTGATCGCCCTGTTCCTGCTGTTCCCGCCGCGCTATTTCGGCGGCACGCGCGCCGCCGATCTGTGGCTGGACGGGGTCGGCATCCTGCTGCTGGCGGCTGGCCAGGCCCTGCGCGGCGCCGTGATCGGCTTTGCCTATATCAAGCGCGGCGGCATGAACAAGCAGGTCTATGCCGACCGGCTGGTCACCAGCGGCATCTTCGGTCTCTGCCGCAATCCCCTCTATGTCGGCAATTTCCTGATCCTGTGCGGCCTCCTGGTGGTGCACAACAATCCTTATGCCTATGTCCTGGGCCTGGGCTTCTTCGCCTTCGTCTATGGCAGCATCGTGCAGGTCGAGGAGGCCTATCTGCGCAGCCATTTCGGCGCCGACTATGCCCAATATTGCAAGGACGTGCCGCGCTGGTGGCTGGATCTGCGCCGTTTTCCGGCCGCCACCGCCGGCATGGCCTTCGACTGGCGCAAGGTGGTCGCCAAGGACTACGGCACCGCCCTGACCTGGCTCTTGGCGCTGGCCGTGATGCTGCCCTACGAGCCTTGGGCCATGGCCGATCAGGCGGCGGTGCCGGGCCGGGTGGTCCTGGGCCTGGTCCTGATCCTGCTGGTGGCGCCGGCGGCGCTCGGCATCCGCTGGGCCAAGAAGTCCGGCCGGCTGGTCCCGCGCACCGCCTGAGCGGCTGCTAGAAGCGCACCTCCGGCACTGCCCGCTCCGCCTCGATCTCGAGCCCGAACGGCGTGGCCGGCGCGAAGCCGAAGCGCGCCGCCAGCAAGTTGCCAGGGAAGCTTTCCAGCGCCGTGTTGTAGCGCTGCACGGCGTCGCTGTAGTGCTGGCGGGCGAACGCCACCTTGTTCTCGGTCGAGCCCAGCTCCTCCTGCAACGCCAGCATGTTCTGGCTGGCCTTCAGCTCCGGATAGGCCTCGGCCACGGCGAACAGCGAGCGGAGCGCGCCGGTCAGCTGGTTCTCCGAGCTAGCCCGCGCCGCCACGTCGCTACCCGCCGAGATCGCCCGCTCGCGCGCTTGGACCACGGCGTCGATCGCGCTGCGCTCGTGGCTCAGATAGCCTTTGACGGCATTGACCAGGTTCGGGATCAGATCGTGCCGGCGCTTCAGCTGGACGTCGATCTGCGACCAGCCATTGCGGACCTGGTTCCGCCGCCCGACCAGGCCGTTGTAGAGCGACACGGCGTAGATCGCCGCGGCCGCCAGCAGTGCCAGAATCAGCCACAAGGCCATGAGGGTCTCCCCGTAAGACTCTAACGCAGCAGGACGTGGAGCGGGCCGAGCAGGATCAGGACCCACATCATGCCGACGATCAGCGCCAGGCCGGTGCCGGCGACGATCAGGAACAGCATCAGATAGATCAAGAGGCCGATCAGCGGCACCAAGAGCGCCGTCAGCAGGCCCGCCAGCAGCTTGCCGCGGGCCGGCAGCGCCGGCTCAGGCGCCTCATCTGGCCCGCGCGCGGCGCCCGTGGCCCCCATCGCGACCAGCCGGGCATGGCGCTTGGCCGCCGCCGGGTGGATCTTGAACATCAGCCCGATCGGCGCGCTGCCGCTGCCGCCGGCGGAGCGCGGCTCGGTGATGAACAAGAGGCTCGCCTCCTGGCCGCAGGCCAGCGCCTGGTCCGGCTGGGCCACCAGGTGCTGTAGCGCCTGGACCAGGCCGTCCGGATTGCGGGTCAGCTGGACCGCGGTGGCATCGGCCAGATAGCGGCGGTGGCGCAGCAGCAGCGCCAGTGCCGGCGACAGGAACAGCAGGCTGGCCAGGAACGCCACCAGATTGAACATCGCGAACGCCATCATGAACGGCAGCAGCAGAACGGCCTTGATCTTGTTCTGGTCGGCCTGGTCCAGATCGTGCCCTTGCTCCTCGGCGAGCAGCGCCTCGATCAGCCGCGCGGCCGCTGCCGGCTCGGCCGCGGCCGCGCCCCGCCAGGCAAAGCGCCCCAACTCGGCGAGGAGCTGCCGGGCGCTCGGGCTGAGCGGCGCCTTCAGCAGCTGGCGGACCAGCCCCAAGGTCGCGAAGCTGGCGATCAGGCGCAGCGCCAGGCGCTGATCGCCATTACCGATCGCCGCAATCAGATGGGCGATGACGCCTTGGGTCTCGTCGCGATCGCATTGGTCCAGCAGGCCGCGGGTCACCAGGATGGTCGAGCGCTCCAGGCTCGGGCCGAGCGCCGCGGCATTGATCGCGGCGCTGTCCAGCAGCAGCACCGCAGGTGCCGGCAGCCCGGCCGCGATCGCCATCTCCTCGACCAGATTGACCAGCTGGCGCTCCTCCAGATCGCCCGGCCGCGCTGGCCGCGCCCCCAGCCGGCCGAGCACGCCCAGCGTGCCGGCCGAGAGGAACACCGCCCAGATCGCGCGCCACAGCAGGAGCATCGCCACGGCGCCGGGCGTGCAGACCACCAGCCCGAACAGCAGCCATTCCCGCAGCCAATGCTCACCCTCGCCGAAATGGCCGCCGGTGCCGAGCAGCAGGCCGAGCGGATCGGGCGCCGGCCCGACCAGGCTCAGCAGATCCGATGCGAGGGTCGCAAGGCCGAACAGCAGGGGAAACAGGATGCCGGCCAGCGGCAGGCCGACCAGCAGCAGCGCCAGGATCACCAGCACGCCGTAGAGACCGGCAGCCCGCCGGTGCCGCGCCTGGGCATCCTCGAAGCTCTCGCGATCGAGCGGGCCGGGGATGGCGACATGGGCAAGCGCGGCGTCGGTCATGCAGGCTTCCCGGCACAGGCGATCGGCTCAGGCATAGCGCAGCCGGCCCGGCTTGCCTTGCGGATTTACGCCTCGGCCAGGGGCAATTCGCGCAAGCTGCCGGCACCTCTGCCGCCCGCTTCGGGATAAGCGTCTGGCAAGGTCAGCGGAGGCGAGGCAAACTGGAGCCAAGCGCGAAAAGCAGGGGGGAGGGAGCACGCCATGCTGCTGCAGGATCGGGTCTGCATCGTCACCGGCGGCGCCTCGTTGCGCGGCATCGGCAAAGGGATCGGCCGCAGCTTTGCGGCGGCCGGCGCCAGGGTCGTGATCCTCGATCTGGTCGAAGCGGCGGCCAGCGCCGCCGCCCGCGAGCTGGGCGGGGACCATCTGGGCTTCGCCTGCGACGTCACCGACCGCGCCGCTTGCCAGGCGGCGGCCGCCCGGGTGCTGGAGCAGTTCGGCCGGATCGACGTCCTGGTCAACAATGCCGGCATCAGCCAGCCGCTCAAGCTGCTGCAGATCGAGCCTGGCGATTACGACGCGGTGCTGGACGTCTCGCTGCGCGGCACCTTGTACATGTCCCAGGCGGTGATCCCGGCGATGCAGGCGGCCGGCAGCGGCGCCATCATCTGCATGTCGAGCGTCTCGGCCCAGCGCGGCGGCGGCATCTTCGGCGGGCCCCATTACAGCGCCGCCAAGGCCGGCGTGCTGGGCCTCGCCAAGGCGATGGCGCGCGAGCTGGCGCCGGCCGGGATCCGGGTCAACAGCATCGCCCCCGGCATGGTCGATACCGACATCACCGCCGGCCACATCACCGAAGCGATGCGCGCCGAGATCATCCGCGGCATCCCGCTCGGCCGGCTCGGCCGGGTCGAGGATGTCGCCGGCGTCTGCCTGTTCCTCGCCTCGGAGCTGTCGGCCTACGTCACCGGCGCCGTGCTCGACGTCAATGGCGGCATGCTGATCCACTAGCGGAGACCTTGCCATGGCGCGCGCCCGCAAGAACGTCACCGATGCGCTGCTCGCCGAGAAGGCGAAGATGATCCGGCGCGAGACGGTCAAGCTGACCGATCTCTGCGGCTCCGGCCATTACGGCTCGAGCTTCTCCATGGCCGAGCTGGTGGCCGCCCTCTATTACGAGTTCCTGCATGTCCGCCCGGCCGAGCCGCGCTGGCCGGAGCGCGACCGCTTCCTGCTCGGCAAGGGCCATGCCGCGATCGGGCTCTACCCCGTGCTCGCCGATCTCGGCTTCTTCAGCTCCGAGGAGCTCGACAGCTACACCCGGCTGGGCTCGCCCTTCGGCGATCACCCCGACATGACCAAGGTCAAGGGCGCCGATTTCTCGTCCGGCTCGATCGGCCACAACCTTTCGGTCGCCCTCGGCATGGCGCTGGGCCTGCGCCTGCAAGGCTCGCCGGCCCGGGTGGTCTGCCTGATGGGCGATGGCGAGATGGCCGAGGGCCAGATCTGGGAAGCCGCCATGGCAGCCGGCAATTTCGGCCTCGCGAACCTGATCGGCATCGTCGACAACAATCGGGTCGGCTCGGATGGCGAGGTCGCCCGGATCATGGACAACGAGCCGCTGGCGGAGAAATGGCAGGCCTTCAAATGGCAGGTCCAGCGGATCGACGGCCATGACCTGCCGGCGGTCTGCGCCGCCTTGGATTGGGCCTTGAACGGTGCTGCCGCCGGCCCGCGCCTGATCATCGCCGATACCATCGCCGGCAAGGGCGTGTCCTTCATGGAGGGCACCTGGCAGTGGCATCTGGGCTATCTGGGGCCGGCCGATCGCGACCGCGCCTTGGCCGAGATCGAGCGGGGGCTCGTGCCATGAGCGGCAAGGTCTACGACCAGCAGGCCGATCCGGCCTTGGACATGGCCGAGTCCACCGTCCAGGCGGGCTTCGATCCGAAATCCTGGGACATGGTGGGCTCGCTCAATCTGTCCCGCCAGCTGCCGACCGGCCAGGTCCTGCTCGATCTGGCCGCCGCCGGCCGCGCCGACATCGTGGTCCTGACCGCCGATCTCGGCCGGCCGACCCAGGTGATCCAGTTCGGCCAGCGCTACCCGGAGCGCTATTTCAACTTCGGCATCGCCGAGCGCAACATGATCGGGGCCGCCGCGGGCCTCGCCACCACCGGCCTCACGCCGGTGATTTCCAACTACAGCTTCTTCCTCGCCCTGATGGGCCTGGAGAACATCCGCAACGACATCTGCTATCCCAATCTCAAGGTTCGCATGGTCGGGACCCACAGCGGCATCGCCATGGGCTTCTACGGCACCTCGCACCATTGCAACGAGGACATCGGCGCCCTGCGCACGCTCGCCAATCTGAGCCTGGTCGCGCCCTGCGACGCCAACGCGATCCGGGCCGCCATCCCGGCGCTGATCGACCATCCGGGGCCGGTCTATTTCCGCGTCGGCCGGGGCCGCGAGACCCCGGTCTACGAGGCGCCGCCCAGCTTCACCCTCGGCGGCTCCAACCGGCTGCGCGAGGGCCGGCACGCCACAATCTTCGCGATCGGCAATCTGGTCAGCGCCGCCCTCGAGGCCCATGACCTGCTGGCCAAGGAGGGCATCGAGCTTTGCGTGGTCGATTGCTACTCGATCCGGCCGATCGACCAGGCCGCGATCCTGGCGGCGGCCAAGGAGCATGGCATCCTGTTCTCGGCCGAGGAGCATAATGTCACCGGCGGCTTCGGGGCCGCGGTCGCCGAGGTCCTGGCCGCGGCCGGGGCAGGGGCCAGGCTGGTCCGGATCGGCATGCCGGATGCCTATTCCGTGCTCGGCCCGCCCACCCACCTGTACCGCCATTACGGCCTGGACGGCGCCGGCGTCGCAGCGACAGTCGCCAAGGCGCTGCGCGCCGGCTGATCGGTCCGCGGCCACCGCTCCGAGCGCGCGCATCGACCGCCGGCCCGGCCCTGGCTATGGTGCGGCTTCGGGTCTTGCCGGAGACGGGGTCATGGCCGGGCGCAAGCCATTCGATCGCGAGCAGCTGAGCCAGCGGGCGCTAGCGGTGGCCGGCGCCATCATCGCCGAGCGCGGCCTGGCTGCAGTCACCGCGCGCGAGGTCGCGGCCGACAGCGGGGTCTCGGTCGGCTCGCTCTACAATCTGTTCGAGAGCCTGGATGACCTGATCTTCGCGATCAACCGCCAGACCCTGGATCAGCTGCATGCCCACATGGCCGCGGCCGCTGGCGAGGCTGGCCCACCGGTCGAGCGCATGGCCGCCTTGGCGCGCGCCTATATCGACTTCGCCGAGGCGCGGCGGCCGCTTTGGCGGGCGGTGTTCGAGCATCAGCCGGCCGCCGGTCGGGTCAAGCCGGCCAGCTACTTCGCCCAGATCGAGCGGATCGCCGCCTTGGCGCTCGGCATCATGCGGCCGCTGTTCGGGCCGGAGGAGCGGGTCGCGGCGCGCCGCACGGCGACCATGCTCTGGGCCGGGGTGCATGGCATCTGCGCGCTGGCCCAGGGCGGCAATCTGGCCACCGTGACCCGCGAGGACCCGCGCGACCTGGCCGAGCTCCTGGTCCGCAGCTGCCTCGCCGGCAGCCCGCGGGCGGCGCTTGGGAATGCAACCGCTACGAATTTATGAACTTTGTTCATTTCACCTTGACGGTGCCCGGAACCGACCCCATAGTGGCCCTAGTGAACATCGTTCATTTTCTGAGGTGCCCCAATGTCGGAGGAACCGGAAGTCGAGTGGTCCATGCTGGCGGGCCGGCCGGGTGCGGCCGTGGCCGGTGCGGCGCAACTGCAGCTCGATCTGGGCCTGGAGCCCTGGCGCCCCGGCCGGCGCGCGCTCGATCTGCCGCCGCCTGACCTGCATCCCGCCTGGCTGGAGGAGCTGCGCCTGCTGCGCGCGATGCGCGCCCCCGACCTCGACCGGCCGGGCCTGGCCGCCGAGTTCGCCGCCCGCACCGCCGCCCTCGAGCAGCAGCTGAGCGCGATCCCGGCGACCACCCGGGCCGGCGTGATCGCCCAGGCCGAGCTGATCTGCGATCTGGCCTGGAACCAGCTGATCGCCGCGACCGCTCGCCAGGTGCTGGCCGGCATCAGGCGCCTCTGGCCAGCAGAGGCTGCCGCCAGCGATTGATCATGTGGCACGCGCGTTCGGCCGCACTATTGCCAAAGTCGTGATTGCACGCTTGACCTGCCTGGGTCAGGCTATCCGGGCCATCTGATTGCGCCGATATTCAACATCCGCCCCGGGTATTGTGCCATGACCGAATTGAGCCTGCATGCTGACAGCATGCCGTTGATCGACAGCATGTTCACCATCGACACGCCGCTTGGCCCGATCTCGACCCCGGTCGGGGAGCTTGGCCGGACCAAGAAGTTCCACGAGATCCTGTTCGACCAGGCAGCCCAGCTCAGTCGCCGGAGCGACGAGCTGCGGCCCTGGGTGATCGTCGGCCGACGCGGCGCCGGCAAGACCGCGTTCCTCTACCACCGCTTCTTCGCCGGCTCCTATCAGCACCACGTCCCGATGGAGTCGGCCCAGGTCTTCCGCGACATCAGCCTGCAGATCGAAAGCCTGCTGCAGCGGGATGTGCCGACCTACGCGCCGTTCGTCGAGAATGTCAGCGAGCTGTGGCGGGCGATCTTCATCACCTCGTTGATCGCCAAGGTCACCGCCAGCATCCGTGCGACGCCACGCCTGCACAACGACCCCGCCTTGCCGGTCATGCAGCAGTTCCTCGATCACGTCGGCATCAGGCGCCAGCTTTCGCCCCGCAGCATCCTGCGCCAGCTGCTGCGGACCGCGGAGCGCGGCGGCGATTCGACCCTGGCCTTCATCGAGGATCATCTGGTCAACGAGATCGGCCTGTACGACGCGGAATGCGCGCTGATCGAGTTCTGCGATCGCCACCAGCAGCGCATGATGGTCCTGATCGACTCGGTCGAGCATTTTCCGATCGATGATTTCCGGATGGATGCGGCGGCCGGCGGCCTCCTGCATCTGCTGAGCCGGTTGCGTCTCGCCTATTCGCCGATCCATTTGTGCTTTTGCATCCCCTCCGAGCTCTACCATCACTTCGCGACCCAGATCTCGACCAATCCCGAGAAGGATTTCGAGAGCCGGCTGAAGCTGCAATGGAGCGCGTTCGAGCTGATCAAGCTCAGCGCCATGCGGCTCAACACCTATTTCGCGCGCACCAAGGGCCTGCGCCGCCGGCTGCGCAACAGCCTGCCGGAGCGGCCGGATCGGGCCGACATCTTTGCCTTCTGGGGCGAGTTCCTGCCGGACAAGGTCACCAACAATCTGGGTGCGCAGGAGGAGACGCTGGCCTTCATCCTGCGCCATACCCAGCTCTTGCCGCGCCACATCATCGGCATCTTCAACGAGATCATCCGCCTGTCGCTCTCGCGCGACGACGAGATCCTGCGGATCGGCGAGGACGACATCGTCCGCGGCGTGCGCCTGGCCGCGAACTCGATCTGCCTCGGCATTTTGAGCAGCTACAAGCAGGTCCATCCGCTGGCCGGCGACCTCTGCCACCAGATCCTGCCGCATCTGCCCAACGAGTTCAGCCTGGGCGACTTCAAGGCGGTCTTTCGCAACCATTCCCGCGGCCTGGTCAGGGACTACCGGGAAGGCATCAATCTGTTCAAGGAGATCGGCATCTTCGGGATCGTGTACAACGAGACCGGGATCTACTATCGGGGCGAGTTCGAATACAACGAGCCGGGCACGATGCCCTACAAGGACGAGGATCGCTTCTGCGTCCACCCGGTGTTCGCCAGCGAGTTTCGGGTCGGCCGCGCCAATGGCGGCTGGACCGGCAAGAAGGTGATCTACCCGCGCGGCACCGAGCTGGACGAGACCTGAGCCAGCGCCGAACCGACGACCTCAGTTGCCCGCGGGATCGGGGAGCCAACGACCCTGGTCCAGCCGGCTCTCGATCTGGCTGTCGGTCAGGCCGTTGATGGTGGTGATCCGCTGCGGTGCCGGCACGCTCGGATGGTTGATCACCCGGTCCTCGACCACCACCGCGGTGTTGGTGCCATCGCCGTTCGACTTGACGTAGACATAGCGGCCATCGGCGTCCTGGTAGTAGATCTCGTCGGGATCGCTCAGCACCTCGTCATCGGACCAGACCTCGCCGCCGCGCTCGGCCGAGCGCAGCCCTGGATGCACGTCGCGCTGGTCGACCGTCGGCTCGGTCGTGGGCTCAGGTTCGGCGCCGCTGTCGGACTGGCCGACCGAAGGGCTGTCGGCCTGATTCAGCCACTGAATGCCGGTGTAGATCGCGGCCCCGCCCAGAATGACCAGGCCGACCGCATCGCCGAACGGCAGCGGGCCGTCGGCGGCGACCGCGACGCCGGCGATCGGCAAGGCCGTGGCGAGCGCGGCGGTGCCGTCGGTCGTCGGCTCGGGCACGGTCTTGCCGGCCGACTTGATCGGCGCGCCACCGCCACCGTTCTCCGTGCGCGGCGGCTGATGATCCGGCGCCTGGGTCGTCGGTGCGGGGCCGGCTTGCGGCGCCGGCGTGCGGGTCGCGCCACCGCCGCCATGCTCGGTCAGCGGCGGCTGGTAGGGCGCGCCGGTGGGCGAGGTCGTCGGCTGCGCCTTGTGCGCCACCAGCACCGCCTCGAAGTTGAGCAGCGTGTGGTCCCCGCCGGCCTGGCCGCTGGCCGGCGCGGTCGGAGCGACGCTCGTGGAACCTGGGTCGAGGGCCATGCCGGTCGCTCCTGCCAATTTCTTGCTGGTTGTTCATGTCAACAATCTTGGTCGCCAAGCTATTCCCCCAGCCGCGGCCGGCGGCACAACCGCAGCGAGTAGTCATAGGAATATTATCTTTACTTAAGATCATGTTCCTGGTATACCGGCGCTGGTTCTCCTCTCCCTGACCCCTTCGCCACTTTGCCCGCGGCCGGTCTCCGGTCGCGGGTCTTTTTTTGGCCGGCCGCGGCGCGCCTGCCAGGCGGCGGTATCCAGCCTCGACCCGGCGGCCCCGGATGCTTATGTTGGGCGCCGTCGCCGTGGCGATGATCCTGCCGAGGGGCCCGCATGAACCGACCCGAGCGCCTGCCGAGCCAGCCGGCGGCCGCCGCCACCCCGGCCGTGGCCGGCGCGGAGCCAGCCTATCTCGCCAAGCTCAACCCGGAGCAGCGGGCGGCGGTGCTGGCGCCGGATGGCCCGGTCCTGGTCCTGGCCGGCGCCGGCACCGGCAAGACCCGGGTGCTGACCACCCGGCTCGGCCATATGCTGATGACCGGCCGGGTCCGGCCGTATCAGATCCTGGCCGTGACCTTCACCAACAAGGCCGCGCGCGAGATGGTCGAGCGGGTCGGCAGCCTGCTCGGCCAGAGCGTCGAGGGCCTGTGGCTCGGCACCTTCCATGCCCTGGCGGCCCGCCTCTTGCGCCGCCATGCCGAGGTGATCGGCCTCAAGAGCAACTTCACGATCCTTGACACCGACGACCAGCTGCGCCTGACCAAGCAGGTGATCGAGGCGGCCGATCTGGACGCCAAGCGCTGGGCGCCCCGGGTCCTGCTCGGCATGATCCAGAGCTTCAAGGACCGCGGCCTGGTGCCCGACAAGGTGCCGGACAGCGCCATCACCGACTTCGCGCTCGGCCGGACCCGCGAGCTCTACGCCGCCTACCAGGCCCGCCTGGTGACCCTGAACGCCTGCGACTTCGGCGACCTGCTGCTGCACAATCTCAGCCTGTTCCAGGCCGCTCCCGACATCCTGGCCGACTACCAAAAGCGCTTCCACGCGATCCTGGTCGACGAGTATCAGGACACCAATGTCGCGCAATATCTCTGGCTGCGGCTGCTCGCCCAAGGCCATCGCAACATCACCTGCGTCGGCGACGACGACCAGTCGATCTACAGCTGGCGCGGCGCCGAGGTCGGCAACATCCTGCGCTTCGAGCAGGACTTCCCGGGCGCCGTGGTGGTCCGCCTGGAACGCAACTACCGCTCGACCGGCCATATCCTGGGCGCCGCCTCCGGCCTGATCGCCCATAACCGGGCGCGCTTGGGCAAGACCTTGTGGACCGAGGACGAGCTGGGCGCCCGGGTCCAGATTGCCAGCTTGTGGGACGACCAGGAGGAGGCCCGCTTCGTCGGCGAGGAGATCGAGGCCTATCAGCGGGACGGCGGTCATCTGAACGGCGTCGCGGTCCTGGTCCGGGCCGGCTTCCAGACCCGCGCCTTCGAGGAGCGCTTCATCAGCCTGGGCCTGCCCTATCGGGTGATCGGCGGGCCGCGCTTCTATGAGCGCGCCGAGATCAAGGATGCGATCGCCTATCTGCGGGTGGTCGCCCAGCCGGCCGACGATCTGGCGCTCGAGCGGATCATCAATCTGCCCAAGCGCGGCCTGGGCGATGCCACCATGCAGCTGCTCTGGCGCACCGCGCGCGCCGCCGAGAGCAGCCTGATCGTCGCCGCGCGCGCCTTGTGCGCCACCGACGAGCTGCGCCCGAAGGTGCGCACGACGCTGTTGCGCTTGTGCGACGATTTCGAGCGCTGGCGCATGGCGATCGCCGAGCTGACGCCGCGCGCGCTCGCCGAGACCGTGCTCGAGGAGTCCGGCTATGTCCGGATGTGGCAGGACGACCGGACCCCCGAGGCGCCCGGCCGGCTCGAGAATTTGAAGGAGCTGGTCCAGGCGCTCGACGACTTCGAGACCCTGGCGGCGTTTCTCGAGCATGTCAGCCTGGTCATGGACAACACCCAGGATCCGGCCGCCGAGATGGTCACGATCATGACCCTGCACAGCGCCAAGGGACTGGAGTTCCAGCGGGTCTTCCTGCCCGGTTGGGAGGAGGGGCTGTTCCCCAATCAGCGCGCCATGGACGAGGGCGGGGCCAAGGCGCTCGAGGAGGAGCGGCGCCTGGCCTATGTCGGCATCACCCGGGCGCGCCGCCTCCTGACCATCTGCTACGCCGCCAATCGGCGGATCTACAATCAGTGGGCGGCCAGCGTGCCGGCCCGCTTCATCGAGGAGCTGCCGGCCGAGCACACCGAGTTCCTGCAGCGCCAGACCATCGCCGAGCCGGCGATGAGCGGCTGGTTCGACGATCTGCGGCCCGGCGGCCGCGGCCCTGGCTTCGAGCGCATGCGCGCCGCCGGCAAGCCGCCGGTGATCGCCGGCGAGGCGCGGGTGCTGACCACCGAGCTGCCGAAAAGCCAGCATCGCCTCGCCCTCGGCCAGCGGGTCTTCCACGAGAAGTTCGGCTATGGTGCCGTGCAGCGGATCGAGGGCAACAAGCTCGAGATCGCCTTCGAGAAGGCCGGGACCAAGAAAGTCATCGACAGTTTCGTGACCCCGGCTTAATTTTCCATCTGAGATCATCAACTTCAGGACTATTGTGACTGCGCTCTGGCAAAGCCGCTTCATCGTGCCGAAGGCGGCCGTGGAGCTGTTCCTTGAACAGCTGGCGCCGCAGGCGCTGAGCGTCGCGGCGTTCGAGGCCGCTATCGAGCCGGCCGACGCCAACGCGGACCAGCCGAGCTGGCAGATCGAGCTCCTGCACGACGCGCCACCCGATCCATCCGATCTGCAGGCGGCGGTGGCGCCGCTCGCCCGGGCGCTTGGCCTGCAAGGCCCGGCGATCAGCATCGCGCCGGTGCCGGAGACCGACTGGCTGGCGGCGGCGCGCGCGGCCGCCAAGCCGCAGGCGATCGGCCGCTTCTGGCTGCATCCCAGCCATGTCGACCAGGCGCCGCCGGCCGGCAGCCTGGCGATCCAGATCGATGCCGGCCTGGCCTTCGGCTCGGGCGAGCATGAGAGCACCAAGGGCTGCCTCCTGGCGCTCGATCACCTGGCCGGGCGGACCCGCTGCCGCCGGGTGCTGGATCTGGGCTGCGGCTCCGGCATCCTGGCGATCGCCGCGGCCAAATGCTGGCCGGCCCGGGTCGTCGCCGCCGATGTCGATCCGGAGGCGGTGCGCGTCGCCGCCGCCAATGCCGCGCACAACGGCGTCGGCCAGCGCGTGATCACCCGAGTGAGCGACGGCTACGCCGATCGGCTGCTCGGCCAGCTCGGCCCCTATGATCTGATCCTGGCCAACATCCTGGCCGATCCGCTGTGCGCCATGGCCGGCGCTCTGGCGCGGCATCTGGCGCCGGGCGGCTTCGCCATTCTGGCGGGCCTGCTCGACCGTCAGGCGCCGCGCGTGATCGCCGCGCATCAGCGTCACGGCCTGCAGCTGCGCCAGGAATTTACGCTCGGTCCCTGGACAAGCCTGCTGATGTCTCGCAAGAAGGGCGAGCGGCGCTCGCGCCACGGGCCGCCGGTCGTTCGGCAACGGGGACTGACATGAGCAGCACGCTTGGGATCATCCTACTCATCGCGATCATCGCGCTGTTCGTCAGCGGTCGCTCCGCCTGGGCCTGGGCCTTGATCGTGATCACGCTCCTGGTGATCCTGAGCCGCGGCTACGGGCCGCCGCCGCCGGTCTACTGAGCGCGGCCGAGGCTCACTCCGGCAGCGGCACCGGCAGATCGCGCTGGATGCAGCGGATCACCCGCTTGCCGACCGTGCTTGTCGAGCGCGGCTCGCAGGCGACCAGCCGCTCGGATTGCTCGTCGACGAACCACAAGACATCGCCCGCCGCTGCCTCGAGGGTGCCGCTCGGCAGGCTGGCGTCCGCCACTTGCTCGCTCTCGGCCCGAGGCACGCCGCGCAGGACCACCGGCGCCGGCCGGGTCGGCTGCAGGGCGCCCGCCTGGCGGAACACGATCAGATTGGGACTGACCCGCTCGCCTGCTGCCGCCGCCGGCTCGCTGCCACCGCCGCCCATCGCCAGCAAGGCCAAAAACATCAGGCCAGACATACGCTTGTACATTTAAGTTTCTCCTGGGCCGCCACCGCCCCGCATTGCCACGGTCATTAAGGAATTATTTATCATTAATCTGCTGGCTTAGCAATATTTGCCGATTTAAACTGATGATCACTGCAATCTTGTTCCGAATATTACTTGCAAGTTGGGCGGCGGCCGGCTCGGCCATTATCCTGCGCCAGCATCGCCGGCCCCATTGATCCAGGCCCCGCGCGACGCCAAATCTAAGGCCTGACGGCGGCAGATCGCCAAGCAGATCAAGGAAAGGACATGGGATGGCGACAGCGACCTTCGGGGCCGGCTGCTTCTGGGGCGTCGAGGCAGCCTTTCGCCGCCTGCCGGGCGTGCTCGCGACCGCGGTCGGCTATGCCGGCGGCAAGACCAATGAGCCGACCTACGAGCAGGTCTGCAGCGGCCGGACCGGCCATGCCGAGGTGGTCCAGGTCGAGTTCGATCCGGCCCGGATCAGCTATGAGCGGCTGCTCGAGGTGTTCTTCACCAGCCACGATCCGACCCAGCTGAACAAGCAGGGGCCGGATGTCGGCACCCAGTACCGCTCGGTCATCTTCTACCATGACGGCGCCCAGGAGCGGGCGGCCCAGGCGGCGCTGCAGACGATCACCGACTCCGGCCGCTATCGCCGCCCGGTCGTGACCCAGATCGTGCCCTACAGCCAGTTCTGGCGTGCCGAGGAGTACCACCAGCAATACCTGGAAAGGCGCGGCCTCGCCCATTGCGCGCTGCCTTGAGCCTGCTCAGGCGCGTGCTGGCGCGAGGCTAGCGCTCACAGCTCCAGGCGGCAGCTGGTCCAGCCGCCATTGGCCCTCGCCGAGGCAACGCAGGCTTCGACGAAGGCAATGCCGCGCGCGCCATCCGCGACCGTCGGAAAGTCGAGGGCCAGCGGATCGGCCGGCCGGCCGGTCCGCCTGGCCACGATCGCCGCGGCGACGTCCAGATACAGGTTGGCAAAGGCCTCCTGATAGCCTTCCGGATGGCCCAGCACGATCCGGGTGGCGCGCTCGGCGGCCGGCGTCAGGCCCGGCCCGCCGCGGCCGAGCAGCCGCGGGCAGTCGCCGAGCCGCCGGTGCAGCAGCTGATTGGGCTGCTCCTGATGCCATTCCAGCCCGCCCTGCTCGCCGAACACCCGGATCGCCAGGCCGTGCTCGGCGCCGGCGGCGGAATTGGTCACCCAGAGCGAGCCGCGCGCCCCGCCCTCGAAGCGCAGCAGGACATGGGCCAGATCGTCGACCTGGCGGCCGGGCACGGCGCTGCCCAGCTCGGCCGCGACCGCCGCCAGCGGCTGATCGGCGATGAAGCAGGCGAGGTGGTGGGCATGGGTCCCGATATCGCCCAGGACCAGGGAGGGGCCGCATTCCGCGGGCTGGAAGCGCCAGTCCAGGCCGGGCTCGCGATCGGCCGGCGTCGGCGTGGCCAGATGGCCCTGGATGTATTCGACCTGGAGCTGCCGGATCGGCCCCAGCTCGCCCGCCTGAACCATGGCGCGCGCCTGCCGGACCATCGGGTAGCCGGAATAGTTGTAGGTCACGCAGAACACCCGCTCTGCCGCCTCGGCAGCGCGCACCAGGTCCTGCGCATCCTCGAGCCTGGTGGTCAGCGGCTTGTCGCAGATCACGTCCAGGCCCTGCGCCAGCGCCGCCTTGGCGATTGGGTGATGGGCGGCGTTGGCGGTCATGATCGCCAGCACGTCGATGCCGTCCGCCCGGTCGGCCTCGCCGGCCAGGAGGTCGGTCCAGGAGCCATAGGCGCGCTCCGGCTGGATGCCGAGCTCGAGCGCGGCCCTCCGACCGGTCGCGGGATCGCGGCTGAGCGCTGCCGCCACCACCTCGTAGTGGTCGTCCAGGCGGGCCGCGCTGCGGTGCACCGGGCCGATGAACGACCCCGGCCCGCCGCCGACCACGCCCAGCCGCAGCCGTCGGCCGAGCGCTTGGAGAGTGTGGTTCATGCCGTGCTCGCGCCCCCGTCGCGCTGGCGCGCATTCCTGGCCATCGGCGCTGCGCCAGATGGTTGCGAAGCTGCGCAAGCTCGACTATAAGGCCGAAGCTTCAGGTCTGCCATGCAGAGCTGGCGCGGCATGACGAGCGGAGTTCCCCCTGATGTCCAAGCTCAAGACCAAGCGCAGCGCGGCGAAGCGCTTTCGCTTTACCGGCAGCGGCAAGGTTTTGCGCAATCACGCCTTTCACCGCCACCAGATGACCCACAAGGCGCAGTCGGTGAAGGTGAACCAGCGGGGCACGGTGGTGGTCGACGAAGCCGACGTCAGGCTGATCAAGAAGATGTTGCCCTACGGCAGCTAGACTGCTTTCGACGGGCGTAGAGGTAGAGTATCATGGCGCGTGTTAAACGTGGGGTCACGACCAAGGCGCGGCACAAGAAGGTGCTGGAGCTGGCCAAGGGCTATCGTGGCCGGAGCAGCAACTGCTACCGCCTGGCGCTGACGCGGGTCGAGAAGGGGCTGCAATACGCCTATCGCGACCGGCGCAACCGCAAGCGGGATTTCCGGGCGCTGTGGATCCAGCGGATCAATGCGGCGGCGCGGGAAGGTGGCCTGACCTATGGTCGCATGATCTTTGGTCTGAAGACCGCCGGCATCGAGATCGACCGCAAGGTGCTGGCCGATATCGCGGTGCGCGACCAGGCGGCGTTTGCCAGCCTCGTCCGCCAGGCCCAGGCCGCCCTCGACAGCTGACCGGCAGAGCCGGGAGCCAACGGGCGGGAAAGGGGCCGGATGGCCCCTTTTTGTTGCGGCTGCCAAGGAGCTGGTCCGGCGGCCGGGACGAGCGGGACGACAGAAGATGGCGCAGGACGAGGGAACGGTGCAGGCAGCAGACGCCGATGTCGGCGGGCTGCAGCGCGCCCTGTTGGCCGAGGTCGCCAGTGCCGGTGATCTCGACACGCTCGATCAGCTGCGGGTCACCGCGCTCGGCAAGAAGGGCCGGATCACCGCCCTGACCAAGACCCTGGGCCAGCTCGATCCGGACACCCGCAAGCATCTGGGCCAGCGCTACAACCGGCTGAAGGAGACGGTCGCCGCGGCGATCACGGCGCGCAAGGCCGAGCTCGAGTCCGAGGCGCTCGACGTCCAGCTCCAGGCCGAGCGGCAGGACGTGACCTTGCCGGCCCGGCCGCTGCCCGCCGGCCGGATCCATCCGGTCAGCCAGGTCACCGAGGAGATCATCGCGATCTTCGGCGACATGGGCTTCACCGTTGCCGAAGGCCCGGATGTCGAGAACGACTTCAACAACTTCTCCGCCCTCAACATGCCGCCCGAGCATCCCGCCCGGCAGATGCACGACACCTTCTATGTCGAGGCCGAGCAGGACGGCCGCCCGCTGGTGCTGCGCACCCATACCAGCCCGGTCCAGATCCGGACCATGCTGGCCGGCCCGCCGCCGCATCGGATCATCGCGCCCGGCCGCACCTATCGCTGCGACTACGACATGACCCACACCCCGATGTTCCATCAGGTCGAGGGCCTGATGATCGATCGGCGGACCCATATGGGCCATCTCAAGGGCTGCCTGACCGACTTCGTCCGGGCGATCTTCGAGCGCGACGACATTCCGGTCCGCTTCCGGCCCAGCTTCTTCCCGTTCACCGAGCCCTCGGCCGAGATGGACATCGGCTGCAAGCGCCAGGGCGGCGAGCTGACCATCGGCGCCGGCGACGACTGGCTGGAGATCCTGGGCTGCGGCATGGTCCACCCCAAGGTGCTCCGGGCGGTCGGCGTCGATCCGGACGTCTGGCAGGGCTTCGCCTTCGGCATGGGCATCGACCGGATCGCGATGCTGAAATACGGCATCCCGGATCTGCGCACCTTCTTCGAGGCCGATCTGCGCTGGCTGCGCCACTACGGCTTCGGCGCGCTCGACGTGCCGACCACCCGGGGCGGGCTGTCGCGATGAAGCTGACCCTGCCTTGGCTGCGCGAGCACCTGGCCGGCGACGACGTCGCGGTCGCCGAGATCGTCGAGCGCTTGACCATGCTCGGCCTCGAGGTCGAGGGCGTGGTCGCGCGCGGCGCGGATCTCTCGACCTTCAAGATCGCCGAGGTGGTTGGCCTGCGCCAGCATCCGGCCGCCGAGCGGCTGCGCTTGTGCGAGGTCTCGACCGGCAGCGGCACGCTGGAAGTGGTCTGCGGCGCGCCCAATGTGCATCTCGGCATGAAGGCGGTGTTCGCCCCGGTCGGCACGGTCATTCCGGAATCCGGCCAGGTCCTGCAGCCGGCGACCATCCGCGGCATCGTCAGCCAGGGCATGCTGTGCTCGGCGCGCGAGCTGGGCCTGGGCGAGGACCATGCCGGCATCATCGAGCTGCCCGCCGATGCGCCGGTCGGCCGCCCGGCGAGCGAGGTGCTGCGCAGCGAAGGTCCGGTGATCGAGGTCAATGTCACCCCGAACCGGGGCGACTGCCTGGGCGTCAACGGCATCGCCCGCGAGCTGGCGGCCGGGGGCATCGGGCAGCTGAAAAGCCGCAACCTGGCGCCGTTGCCAGCCCAATTCGACTCGCCGCTCAGGGTCACGCTGGACTTCCCCGAGGCCGAGGCAGGTGCCTGTCCGATCTTCGTCGCCCGGCATTTTCGCGGCCTGCTCAACGGCCCGAGCCCGGCCTGGCTGCAGGAGCGGCTGACCGCGATCGGGCTGCGGCCGATCTCTGCTCTGGTCGATATCACCAATCTGATCACCTACGATCTGTGCCGGCCGCTGCATGTCTTCGATGCCGCCAAGCTGCAGGGCGATCTGGTGCTGCGCTTCGCCGAGGATGGCGAACGCATGGCGGCCCTGGATGGCAAGACCTACGAGCTGACCGCCGCCATGACCGTGATCGCCGATGGCAGCGGACCGGTCAGCCTGGGCGGCATCATGGGCGGCAGCAGCACCGGCTGCACGCCCGAGACCACCGAGATGGTGCTGGAGATCGCGCTGTTCGATCCCGCGCGCACCGCCGCCACCGGCCGCCAGCTCGGCATCGACAGCGATGCCCGCCACCGCTTCGAGCGCGGGCTCGATCCCAAGATGGTCGTGCCCGGCGCTGAATATGCGACCCGGCTCATCCTCGAGCTGTGCGGCGGCGAGGCGAGCCAGCTGATCGTCGCTGGCCGGCTGCCGGCGCCACCTTCGCGCTTTCGCTTCCGGATCGGCGAGCTGGAGCGCCTGGTCGGGATCGGCCTCGATCTCGCGACCGTCCAGGCCAAGCTGCGCAGCCTCGGCTTCGAGACCGAGGTCGATGGCGAGGACGCGATCCAGGTGACCCCGCCGTCCTGGCGCCACGATGTCACCATGGAAGCCGACATCGTCGAGGAGCTGGCCCGGCTGCATGGCTATGACCGGATCCCGCCGATGCCGGTCCGCCGGATCACCGCGGTCGGCCAGCCGAGCCTGTCGCCCGACCAGCGCCTGCGCATGATCGCCAGGCGGGCGGCCGCGGCGGTCGGGCTGGCGGAGGCCGTGACCTGGTCGTTCACCGAGGCCGAGCTGGCCAGCCAGTTCGGCCAGGGCGAGCTCAGGCTGCGCAATCCGATCAGCGCCGAGCTCGCGGTCCTGCGGCCTTCGATCCTGCCCAATCTGCTCGAGGCAGCCGCGCGCAACCACAATCACGGCCAGCGCGAGATCGGCCTGTTCGAGCTGGGCCCGCGCTTCCACGGCCTGCAGCCGGGCGAGCAGGAGGTCGCGATCGGCGGCCTGCGCCTCGGTCCGGTGCATGAGCGCAGCTGGGCCGCGCCGCCGCGCCTGGCCGATGTCTACGACGCCCGCGGCGACGCCCAGGCGATCCTCACCGCCTGCCGGGTCAATGCCGAGGGCTTGCGGGTGGTCACCGAGGGGCCGGCGCACTACCATCCCGGCCGGCGCGGCCGGCTGATGCTCGGGCCGCATACCGTGCTGGCCGAGTTCGGCGAGCTGCATCCCGAGCTGGCCAGGCGCTTCGACCTGGACGGCCGGCCAGTCGGCTTCGAGGTGTTCTTGGATCGGCTGCCCAAGCCCAAGGCCAAGGGCCAGCGGGTGCGCACCGCCTTCAAGACCTCGCCGTTCCCGGCGGTCGAGCGCGACTTCGCCTTCCTGGTCGACGAGGAGGTCCAGGCCGAGACCCTCCTGAACGCCATCCGCGCCACCGAGAAAGGCCTGATCCGGGAGGTCCAGCTGTTCGACATCTACCGCGGCAAGGGTCTGGCCGAGCGCCAGAAGTCGCTGGCCGTGGCGGTCCGCCTGCAGGCCCAGGATCACACCCTGAGCGAGGCCGAGATCGACGCTGTCGTCAAGCGCATCGTGGCTGCCGCCAACAAGGCGACCGGCGCGGTGCTGCGCACGTGAGCGGGACCGCGTCAGCCCGCCCATGACCGACCTCTCGAGGCTCCGCAATTTCGCGATCGTCGCCCATATCGATCACGGCAAGTCGACGCTGGCCGATCGCATCATCGAGCGCTGCGGCGGTCTGGAAGCGCGCGAGATGACCTCGCAGGTGCTCGACAGCATGGATATCGAGCGCGAGCGCGGCATCACCATCAAGGCCCAGACCGTGCGCCTGGCCTATACCGCGCGCGATGGCCAGACCTACCAGTTCAACCTGGTCGACACGCCGGGCCATGTCGACTTCTCCTACGAGGTCAGCCGCTCGATGCGCGCCTGCGAGGGCTCGATCCTCCTGGTCGACGCGACCCAGGGGGTCGAGGCGCAGACCCTGGCCAACGCCTACCAGGCGATCGACGCCGACCACGAGATCGTGCCGGTGCTCAACAAGATCGATCTGCCGGCGGCCGAGCCCGATCGGGTCAAGCAGCAGATCGAGGACATCATCGGCCTGGACGCGTCCGATGCCTTGATGATCTCGGCCAAGACCGGCCAGGGCATCGACGAGGTTCTCGAGGCGATTGTCCACAAGCTGCCGCCGCCCCAGGGCGATGCCGAAGCGCCGTTGAAGGCGCTCGTGGTCGACAGCTGGTACGACGCCTATCTGGGCGTGGTCACGCTGCTGCGGATCAAGGACGGCACGATCGCCAAGGGCCAGAAGATCCGGATGATGGCGACCGGGGCCGCCCATCAGGTCGACCGGGTCGGCGTGTTCACGCCCAAGCCGTTGGTGGTGGATCGCCTCGGGCCCGGCGAGATCGGCTTCATCACCGCCAGCATCAAGGACCTGGCGGACGCCCGGGTCGGCGACACCGTGACCGACGATCGCAAGCCTGCCGCTGAGCCCTTGCCGGGCTTTCGGCCGTCCCAGCCGGTGGTGTTCTGCGGCCTGTTCCCGACCGATGCCGCGAAGTTCGAGGATCTGCGCGAAAGCCTGGGCAAGCTCCGGCTGAACGATGCCAGCTTCGAGTTCGAGACCGAGCATTCGGCCGCGCTGGGCTTCGGCTTTCGCTGCGGCTTCTTGGGCCTGCTCCATCTCGAGATCATCCAGGAGCGGCTCGATCGCGAGTTCGATCTCGATCTGGTGGTCACCGCCCCCAGCGTGGTCTATCGGATCTACAAGACCGACGGCGCGATGATCGAGCTGCACAATCCGGCCGACCTGCCCGATCCGACCCAGATCGCGCGCATGGAGGAGCCCTGGATCAAGGCCACGATCCTGGTGCCGGACGAGCATCTCGGCACGATCCTGCAGCTGTGCACCGAGCGGCGCGGCCAGCAGCAGGAGCTGACCTATGTGGGCTCCCGCGCCATGCTGGTCTACCGGCTGCCGCTCAACGAGGTGGTCTACGATTTCTACGACCGCCTCAAATCCGCCTCGCGCGGCTATGCCAGCTTCGACTACCAGCTGGATGGCTATGCCGAGAGCGATCTGGTCAAGCTCTCGATCCTGATCAACGGCGATCCGGTCGACAGCCTGGCCATGGTGGTCCATCGCGGCGCCTCCGAGAGCCGCGGCCGGGCCTTGTGCGAGCGGCTGAAGGACCTGATCCCGCGCCAGATGTACCAGGTCGCGATCCAGGCCGCGATCGGCGGCAAGGTGATCGCGCGCGAGACGGTCAAGGCGTTCCGGAAGGACGTGCTCGCCAAATGCTACGGCGGCGACATCACGCGCAAGCGCAAGCTCCTGGAAAAGCAGAAAGCGGGCAAGAAGCGGATGCGCCAGATCGGCAAGATCGAGATCCCCCAGGAAGCCTTCCTGGCGGCGCTCAAGATGGACGGCTGAGCCCCCGGCCGGACGATTGCCAGTCGCGGCAAGTCTGGCTATGGTCGCCCGCGCCCGAGGCGAGGAGGGATGGCCGAGTGGTTTAAGGCGCACGCCTGGAAAGCGTGTTGGGGTTCTGCCCCTCGCGGGTTCAAATCCCGCTCCCTCCGCCAGCCGTAGGATAGTCAATGAGACTCATCACGCCGGCCTTCAAAAGAGCCGGAATCGATTGAGTCAGCTCTTCAGAGTGGCCTGCCCGATCGATCTGGCCGCCTCCAAGGCGGCCAGCACGGTCGCTGCCGTGACCAGTGCTGCGGCGTTCCCGACTGCGTTGGTTCAGGCTAGCGGCTGGTTTGACGGTGGGACGTCGCATCAGACAACGACCAGCTCCTGCGCTACCGCGACGCCAGGCATCATTCCTGCAGCGCCTGATCAGGGCTCAGCATCGCGAGGGCGACGCAACGATCCATCTGGGCTAGCCTTGGCGCAGCCAACTGATCCAGGAACCATCGACATGCCTCATCCTGCCCTGGCGCCAGACTCCGTCGCCGTCGTCACCGGTGGCGCGGCTGGGATTGGCCTTGCGGCGGCCAAGGCGTTCGCCCGCCTCGGTCTTCGGGTTTGCCTAGCCGATCGCCACGAGGATCGGCTGCGCAGCGCGGCTCAGGCCGTTGCCGCCCTCGCGCCGGGTGGTGTCGGCAGCGTCATGGCCCGCAGGACCGATGTCAGCCGCCTGGAGGAGGTGCAAGCGCTGGAAGCCGAGGTTCGATCGCGCTTTGGCGGCACCGACGTCCTGATGAACAATGCCGGCGTGCAGCCTGGCAGCGACATGTTCGGGCCGGCCGAGCACTGGCAGCGCGTGCTCGCGGTCAATCTGTGGGGTATGATCCACGGCACGCACTGCTTCGTGCCCGGCATGATCGAGCGCGGCCGTCCGGGCCTGATCATCAACACCGGCTCGAAGCAGGGGATCACCACGCCGCCGGGCGATCCGGCCTACAACATCTCGAAGGCCGGCGTCAAAGCGCTGACCGAAGCCTTGCAGCACGAGCTGCGGAACACGGCGGGCGACCGGCTCAGCGCGCATCTGCTGATCCCCGGCTTCGTGTTCACGGAGCTAACGGCACGAGGCCGCGCCGAGAAGCCGGCAGCCGCTTGGACGCCGGAACAGACGGTCGCCTTCATGCTCGAGCGGCTGGCGGCCGGGGACTTCTACATCCTGTGCCCCGACAACGACGTGCCGAGGACGCTCGACGAACGGCGCATCTTGTGGGCCGCCGGCGATATCGTCGACAATCGGCCGGCCCTGTCCCGTTGGCATCCGGATTTCGCCGCGGCGTTCGCCGCGTTCGTGCAGGGCGCATAGCCAACCGGCAGCTCCGCCATCGCTCGCTCTGACCCGGTGCGATGGCGCCTTGACGAATACATTCAATGTTCTTAATATAAAAACCTATGAATGTTGAAGCGATGAGCCAGAGGGCCGAGCAGGTCGGCGCGCTGATGCAGCAGCTCGCCAACCCGTCGCGGCTGATGATCCTGTGCCTGCTGGTCGAGCAGGAGCGCTCGGTCGGGGCGCTGGCAAAGGCGCTGGCGATGCGCGACGCTGCGGTCTCGCAACAGCTTGCCGTGCTGCGTCGACACGGGATCCTGCGCCGCCGACGCGACGGGCACGTCGTGTGCTACGCGCTGGCCCGCGAGGATGTGCGGCGCATGATGACCTTCCTGTATCACACCTTCTGCGAGGAGCATTGCCCGTGAGACAGTCCCTGCGTCACCTGCTCAATCCCGGCGACGCGCTGGCCGGCGCGCTCGGGCTGGCGCCCGAGAGCGATCACCGGCAGATCGTCCGGATGTACGTCAATATCCTGACCTGGGGCACGCTCGGCGCGCTCGCGGCCTTCATGGTCGCGGTCTGACCAAGCTGACCAAGCCGCGAGGAACCCGCCATGACGCCGCCCGAGGTCCAGGCCTTCTTCGACGAGGCGACCAACACGGTGAGCTACGTGGTCGCCGATCCAGCGACCCGCTGCTGCGCCCTGATCGATTCGGTGCTGGATTTCGACCCCGCCTCCGGCCACACCGGGAAGGAGTCGGCCGACCGGATGATCGCCCATGTGCGCGAGCACCAGCTCCAGGCGCAATGGATCCTTGAGACCCATGTCCACGCCGATCACCTCTCGGCCGCGCCCTATCTCAAGGAGCAGCTCGGCGGGCAGATCGCGATCGGCACGGAGATCGTCACGGTCCAGGACATCTTCGGCAAGGTGTTCAACGCCGGCACCGAGTTCCAGCGGGACGGCAGCCAGTTCGACCGGCTGTTCCGCGACGGCGATGCGTTCCAGCTCGGCGAGATCGCGGCGCAGGCTCTGCATACGCCCGGCCACACGCCGGCTTGCATGACCTATGTGATCGGCGATGCCGCCTTTGTCGGCGACACCTTGTTCATGCCCGACTACGGCACCGCACGGTGCGACTTCCCGGGCGGCGACGCCCACAAGCTCTACCACTCCATCCGCAGACTCTTCACGCTCCCCGACGCGACCCGGCTGTTCCTCTGCCACGACTACAAGGCGCCCGGCCGTGACGAGTATCGATGGGAGACCACGGTCGGCGAGGAAAAGCGCGCCAACATCCACGTCCACGAGGGCGTGACGGAGGCGGCGTTCGTGGCCATGCGTCAGGCGCGCGATGCGAGCTTGGGCATGCCGAAGCTGATCATCCCCTCGGTCCAGGTCAACATGCGGGCCGGCGCTCTGCCGCCGGCCGAAGACAATGGCACCCGCTACCTGAAGGTGCCGATCGACGCTCTCTAGTCCCTGACCACAGAAGGAGATCACCACCATGACCAAGAATGTCGGCAGCATCGATCGATTGCTCCGGGTGATCGTCGGCCTCGCGCTCCTGTCGCTGGTCCTCGTGCTGGCGGACCCGATGCGCTGGGTCGGCCTGATCGGGCTGGTGCCGCTATTTACCGGCCTGGTCGGCAGCTGCCCCGCCTACAGCCTGTTCGGCATCCGCACCTGCTCGTTGGCTGACGGGCCGGGCGTCGGCGGCCAGCGGAAGGCTTGACCGGCATGCCCGAAAGCCCTGGGCCGGTGATCCGGCAGCTGACGTCCTCCTTGTCAGTGGCCGGCCAGATCGCCGAGACCGACTTGCCGATGATCGCCAGCCAGGGCTTTCGCGCGATCGTCAACAACCGGCCCGATGACGAGGCGCCGGGCCAGCCGGCCGCCGCCGCCCTGGCGCGCGCCGCCGAGCGGCTCGGTCTGGCCTATCGGCATGTGCCGGCAAGGTCGGGCCAGCTGACCGATGCCGATGTCGCGGCCTTCGCACGGGCCCTGGCGGAGCTGCCAGGGCCCGTGCTGGCCTTTTGCCGGAGCGGCACCCGCTCGACCACGCTCTGGGCACTCGGCGCGACGGGCGGACTGTCGCCGGACGACATCCTGCGGATTGCTGCCGAGGCCGGCTTCGACCTCGCCGCCATCCGAGCGCGCCTGGGCCAGCATGCCGCAATGCCACGCCAGGTCTAGAAGCGGCCGGGCCACGCCGCCCGCGGGATCGGATCATGCGGGATCACGGGCGGGCGACCGCCCGTGATTGCCGCGACCCTCGCCGCCCTCGGCTCGGGTCTGCTGGTCGGCTTCTCGCTCAGCCTCGTCGGCGGCGGCGGATCGATCCTGGCGACGCCGCTCCTGATCTACCTGGTCGGGGTCGCGCCGCCCCACGTCGCGATCGGCACCAGCGCCCTGGCGGTCTCGATCAATGCCATGGCGGGCCTCGCCAGCCACGCTCGGGCCGGCCATGTGCGCTGGCCCTGCGCGCTCGCCTTCGCCGCCATCGGCACGATCGGCGCCTTGGCGGGCTCGAGCCTCGGCAAGCTGATCGACGGCGACCGCCTGCTGTTGCTGTTCGGGCTCCTCATGCTGCTGGTCGGCGCGCTCATGCTGCGGCCGCGAGGGGCGCAGATCAGGCCCGAGCGGCCGGTCGATCTGGCCACCTGCAGCTTGACCATGGCGGTGGCTTTGGCTGCCGGAGTCCTGGCCGGCTTCTTCGGCATCGGCGGCGGCTTCCTGATCGTGCCGGGCTTGATGCTGGCGACCGGCATGCCGATCATCAACGCGGTCGGCTCCTCGCTCCTGGCGGTCGCCAGCTTCGGCCTCGCGACGGCGCTCAGCTATGCCTATTCCGGCCTGATCGATTGGCGGGTCGCGGCCGAGTTCATTGTCGGCGGGGTCGGTGGCAGCATCCTCGGCATCCGCCTGGCGCAGCATCTCGCGGGCCAGAAGGGGCTGCTGAATCGGGTCTTCGCCGGCATGATCTTCCTGGTCGCCGCCTATGTCATCTACCGCAGCCTCCCGCTGGCCTGACGTCCATGCGGCCGCGCGGGTTGCCAGCACGCCAAAGGGCGCCAATAGATTGGAGGTCGCTGCTCTGATCCATGGGAGGAACCGATGATGCGCACCAAGGCATCCGTGGCGCTCGCTGCCATGCTGCTAGGCGTTGCCGCCTTGCCCGGTCGGGCGGACGATCAGCCGGTTGCGGTCCAGATCGTGGACGCCATGAACCAGGTGTTCGGCAGCCATCCCGGCTTTCGCGCCAACCACGCCAAAGGCGTCGTGGTCGAGGGCAGCTTCACGGCATCCGCCAACGCGGCATCCTTGAGCCGGGCCGTGCTGTTCGACGGCAGCGCCATTCCGGTGACGGTGCGGTTCTCCGATGCGACCGGGCTGCCCGAAATTCCCGATGGCGCGGCAGAGGCCAATCCCCACGGCATGGCCATCAAGTTCCATCTGCCTGACGCCAGCGAGACGGACATGGTGCTGAACGCGCTGAAGTTCTTTCCGGTCGCGACCGCCGCCGAGTTCCGCGACCTCTTCCTGGCCGTCGCCGCAAGTCCGCCCGACGCGCCGAAACCCACGCCCATCGAGCAATTCGTGGCGAGCCATCCCGCCGTGCCGGCCGCCCTCGCGACCGTGGCCACGCCGGAGAGCTTTGCCACCGACAACTATTTTGGGGTCAATGCGTTCGTGCTGATCAACCAGGCAGGCGACCGCCAGGCGGTGCGCTATCAGGTGATCCCGGACCAGATTGCGCATCTCGATGCGGCGGCAGCGGCCAAGCGGGCGCCTGACTTCCTCATGAGCGAGCTGCCAGCACGCCTCCAGGCCGGACCGGTGACCTTTCACCTGAGGGCCCAGCTGGCCGCCGAAGGCGATCCGACCGGCGATGCGACCAAGGCTTGGCCGGCGGAGCGCGAGGTGGTCGAGCTCGGAGTGATCACGCTCGACCAGGCGGTCGCCGACAGCGCGACGGCGGAGCGATCGCTGCTGTTCTTGCCCGGCCAGGTCACCGACGGGATCGAGCCCTCCGATGATCCGCTGATCGAGCTGCGCGATGCGGCCTACGCCGAATCCTTCGCGCGGCGGGGCTCCTAGCCTCCGGCGGACGGCTCAGGCCGGCGTGTCGGCCGCCCATTTGTCGCGGCGCTTCTTCCGGCGGCCTTCCAGCAGCTCGTCGCCTGCCTTGGTCCCGTCGTGCCAGCTGCCGAATATGCGGTCCAGCGGCACGCTGCCGTCGCCGTAGTTCACCTCGAAATATTTGTGGTGCAGGTAGTGGACATAGGCATGTGTGTCCATTGCCTTGTCGTCGCCGGTCAGGATCCGGTCGAAGCCGATATGGCCCACGATCGCCCCCATGCCGGCGAAGTTGAGCTGATAGAGAGCGATCAGCGGATGGGACGGCAGCAGGAGATGCAGGAGCGAGCTCGAGAAGTAGAGCGCTTGCTCGACCGGATGCATCGACAAGGACGACCAGGGGCTGGGATTGACCGACCGGTGGTGCACCGAGTGGACGTATTTGTAGAGCACGGGGATGTGGATCAGGCGGTGGATGCAGTAGAAGTGGAATTCATGCCAGATCGGCACCAGCAGCCAGAAGACCACGAACCAGACCGGCGTCT
The DNA here is from genome assembly GCA_902826935.1 of uncultured Alphaproteobacteria bacterium. GTDB lineage: Bacteria > Pseudomonadota > Alphaproteobacteria > Geminicoccales > Geminicoccaceae > CADEGR01. The sequence goes on from CADEGR010000021.1 coordinate 30,283, forward strand.
GGTGTAGCACCGACCAGGGACCGTAGCCGTTGGCATAGCACCAGAGGATCAGCACCTCGTAGGCGGTCCAGATCGGCACGCCGGTGCCGAAGGTGCGGATGATCCCATCCAGCGCCTGCGACTTGAACAGAAACGCGTTCGATCGGTGGTCGCCGGGGAACCGGTGATTGTACTTGAACTGCGTGCCCTGCTTGCGCTGGATGTAGAGCCTGAGCTCCATGGCGCCGTAGAACAGCAGCACCGCCAGCGAATTGCGCAGCAGGAGCAGCAGCACCCAGCCGGGCGAGAGGGTCTGCAACGTCGCGACGTCGGGCGTCAGAAAAAACCAGTAGAGCGCCGCCAGGGCCATCCAGCTGACGTTCCAGGGCAGGAAATACCCCTTGAGCCAGCCGAGAATCTCCGCCGGTTGCCACGGCAGCCGGTAGAACGGCGCGATCAGGTTGGGCCCGTTCGGCGCCCAGTCGCCGCGCGCATTGCGCACACCAAACTGCAGATCATCCATGGCCGCCGCCTTTCCGGCGCCTCGCGGTCCCGCACTGCCCCGCGCAGCCGGCCCTGCCGGCCGATCCCGTGAGCGCCTTTCGGGCAAGATTATCGCGGATCGGGACCATCAGCCAGGGGCCTGTCCGCCCAGCGCGCTCACTTGCGCCGGAAGAGGTCGACCAGGATCGCGACCAGCACGACGATGCCGATGATCACGCGCTCCCAGAAGCCGGACACGTTGAGCAGCACGATGCCGTTGCCGAGCACCGCCATCAACAGGGCGCCCAGGATCGTGCCGGCGATCGTGCCCTGGCCACCGCGCAGGCTCGTGCCGCCGATGATGGCGGCGGTGATGGCGCCCATCAGCCAGCCTTCGCCGACCGAGGGCTGGCCGGAATCCATCCGGCTCGCATACAGGATGCCGGCCAGCGCGGCGAACAGGCCGGCCAGGCCGAACACCATGAACTCGACGCGGGCGGCGCGGATGCCGACCAGCGTGGCGGCTTCGCGATTGCCGCCGACCGCGTAGATGTCGCGGCCGAAGCGCGTCATGCGCAGGACATAGGCGAGCAGGGCGCCCGCCGCGATGAAGATCAGCACCGGCACCGGCACGCCGTAGACGCTGCCCTGGCCGAAGACCCGGAACTGCTCGCCCAGAGGCCGGATCGGGTAGCCCTCGGTGACCACCAGGGTCAGGCCGGCGAAGATCTCCCAGGATGCGAGGGTGACGATGAACGGATTGAGCCGGAGCGTCGCCACGAAGAAGCCATTGATCAGCCCCAGGCCGAGGCCGAAGGCCGCGGTCAGCGGCAGGACCGCATAGGGGTGGATGCCGCCGCTGGTCAGCATCAGGGAGCCGATGATCGCTGACAGCCCGGCGGCCGCGCCCACCGAAAGGTCGATGCCGCCGATCAGGAGCACCAGCGTCTGGCCCAGGGCCACCAGCCCGACGAACGAGGCCTGGCGCGCCACGACGCTGAGATTGTAGGGCGTGAGGAAGTTGGGGGTCGCCAGGCTCAGGGCGAGCACGAGCAGCACCAGCGCCAGAAAGACGCCGCTCGCCTGCCATTGCCGGAAACGCAGCAAGGGCGCGGCCAGACGCGCCATGGGGCTGATCGTCGTGGTGTCGGTCATGGTTTGCCTTTTCAGCTCATGGCCAGGCGCAGCAGGCTTTCCTGGGTGGCACCTTGGGCATCGACGGTGCCCTTCACCCGGCCCTCGTGGAGCACCAGGATCCGATCAGCGATGTCGAGAATGTCCTGCAGCTCCGACGACACGTAGATGATTGAGAGGCCGGCGTCGGTGAGCGCCGCGAGCTGCCGTTGGATCTCGGCCTTGGCGTTCACGTCGATGCCGCGGGTCGGCTCATCGAGGAACAGGACATGGGATTGCCGCATCAGCCAGCGCGCGATGATGACCTTCTGCTGGTTGCCGCCCGAGAGCGTGGTGATGGGATCGCGCGGGCTGCCGATCTTGATGCGCGCCTCGCGCACGCAGCGCTCGACCGCGCGCGCCATGTCGGCGAACCGCAAGCCGAGCACGGCCGTGAAGTCGCGGTGCGAGGGCAGCGTCATGTTCTCCGCGATGCTGAGCAGCGGGAAGATGCCGTCCTGCTTGCGCTCCTCCGGTAGGTAGACGAAGCCCCGGGCGATCGCCTCGGCCGGATGACGCGGCGCGAAGGGCTGGCCGAACAGCTCGACCGTGCCGGCCTGGCGCCGTGTCGCCCCGAACAGGCAGCGGCCGAGCTCGGTCCGGCCGGAGCCGACCAGGCCGGCGATGCCCAGCACCTCGCCCTTGCGGAGGTCGAACGACACGTCCTGGAACTCGCCCGCGCGGGTGAGGCCGTTGACCGCCAGCACGGTCTCGGCGCCCGCCTGCGACCGGGCGGCGCGCTCGGCGACCTGCATCTCCTGGCCCGCCATGTGCCGGACCATCTCCGCCTTGGTGGTGGTCTTGGAATCGAGCTCGGCCACCACCTGGCCGTCGCGCATGACCACGATCCGGTCGGCGAGGTTGCGGACCTCGTCCAGGCGATGGGAGATGTAGAAGACCGCGCCGCCGCGCTCGCGGAACGCCTTGATGAACCGGAACAGCTTCGCCGCCTCGCGGTCGGTCAGCGCGGCGGTCGGCTCGTCGAAGATCAGGATCCGGGCGGCGGTCGCGGCGGCGCGCGCGATCTGCACAAGCTGCTGCTGGGGCTTGCTCAGCTGGCCGGCCGGCAGGTCGAGGTCGATGCCGTCATCGAGCAGCGCCAGCACCGCCTGGGCGCGCCGGCGCGTTGCCGGCCAGTCGATTCGGCCGAGGCCATCGTGGGTCTGGGTGCCCAGCAGGATGTTCTCGGCGACCGAGAGCGCCGGCACGAGATGGATCTCCTGCGGCGCGATCGCGATCGCAGCCCGCTGGGCGTCGACCGTGCTGCGGAACTGCACGGCCTGGCCGTCGAGCATGAGCGTGCCCGCGTCCGGTCGCAGGCGGCCGCAGACGATGTTCACCAGCGTCGACTTGCCGGCCCCGTTCTCGCCCACGATCGCCAGGATCTCGCCGCGCTTGATCCCGAGGCTGACCTGGGCGAGGGCTCGAACCGGCCCGAACCGCTTCGCCAGGTCGACGGCTGCCAGCACTGGCGCGCTCATGCAGGTTCCTTCGCGGCAGGCGCGGCGGTCCGACGCATCGGTCCGCCGCCGTCCCCCGGCCAATCAGCCGCCGCTGACCATGTCCTTGGTCAGGATCTGCGAGCCGGTCGCGTGCTCATGCGGGATCGTGTGGTTCTGGACCATCGCGACCATGTACTTGACCGCCCAGTAGCCGATCTCCCACTGGCGCTGCGCCTTGACCCCGGCGATCACGCCGTCGCTGATGAACTGCAGCGTTTCCGGCAGATCGTCCATGCCGACGATGGTCACCTGGTCGGTCAGGCCGGCATTGACCACGGCGCGGGCGGCGCCGATCGGGTTCGAGGCGTTCGAGCCGAAGATGCCGGCGAGGTCCGGATTGGCCTGCAGCGCGTTCTCGGTCAGGCTCACCGCCTTCTCCAGGCTGTCGTCATCCGGCTGCTCGAACACCACCTGGATGTCCGGATAGGCGGCGATCGCGGCCTTGAACCCCTTCACGCGGGCGGCGTGGTTGGTCGCCGTCAGGCTGCCCGCCAGGATCCCGACCTTGCCCTTCTGGCCGATCTTCTCGGCGAGGAAGTCGGCGAGGTCACGTCCGTCCTGCTCGTCGCCCTTGTGCCCGACGAAGGGAAAATCCTCGGAGCAGAAGGTGTCGAAGGTCAGCACGTTGAGCCCGGCCGCCTTCGCCTCGGTCAGGAGCTGGACGTTGGTCGATGGATCGAGGCAGGACACCGCCAGGCCGTCCGGCTGGCGCGCGATGTCGGTCTCGATCCTGCGGTTGTGGTCGGCGACATCGGCCTGCGGCGGCGCATCCCAGACCACGTCGACGCTGATGCCCTGGGACTTGAGCTCGTCGACCGCCTTGTCGGCGCCGGCCCGAACCACGTCGTACCAGGGATGCACGACCTTCGGGACGAACACGAGGGTGAGCGGCTTGTCGACCGGCTTGATCAGGCTGCCTTGGTCGAACGCGGCAGCGGGATAGATCGGCCAGGCCAGCGCGGCGGCCACCGCACCGGCGACGAGGGCAGGCGTCAGCTTGATCATGGCAACTCCTCCGTTATGGCGCATCGCGGCGCCGGTCAGCTCGCCGCCGGGCACGTCCCGGCAGCCTCGCAACGTCGTCTCGGGGCGTCGCGGCATGCTTGCGCACGGAAAAACTCAGCCATGATCTGCCCCCCTGATGGTTCGTTTCTTTTGGTTTGAACCCCGCTCGTCTCACCAGCAGCAAAAGCCACCGTCGACCAGCAAATCGACGCCGGTGCAAAAGGACGCGGCGTCGCTCGCCAGAAAGATCGCCGGCCCCACCATCTCATCGACCGTCGCCATGCGGCCCATCGGCGTCTGGCGCTCGAACTCCTTGGTCTGATGCACCATCTCGGGCCGCGTGTTCATGGGCGTCGCGGTGTAGCCGGGGCTGATCGCATTCACCCGGATGCCGCGCTCAACCCATTCCATCGCCAGGCTCTTGGTCATGTGAATGACGCCGGCCTTGGACGCGTTGTAGTGGACCTGCTTCAGGCCGCGATTGACGATCACGCCCGACATCGAGGCGATGTTGATGATCGAGCCGGCGCCATGGCGCAGCATCACGCTCGCCTCGGCCTGGCAGGACAGGAAGACGCCCTTCAGATTGATGTCCATCAGCGTCTGATACTGCTCCTCGGCCATCTCCTCGGCGGGGTTGGCATTGGCGATGCCGGCCGCGTTGACCGCGATGCGAAGCGGGCCCAGCTCCGCCTCGGTCCGCGCGACCGCGGCCCTCAGGGCCGTCTTGCTGGTGACCTCGCCGGCCACCGCGAGCGCCCGGCCTCCTGCCGCGCCGCTCCTCGCCCCGGCCCGCTCCACCCCCCCCTCCGCCCGGCCACCCCCGCAGGCGACGTCCGCGCCGCATTGGGCGAGGCCCAGGGCGATCCGCTGCCCGATGCCGCTGCCGGCGCCGGTCACCAGAGCGACCCGCCCCGCGAGATCGAACAGCTTGGGTGCGTTGAGCGTGACGTCTGCCAAAGTCCTGTCCCCTCTGCTTCGAACCACGCGTCTCATTCATCGCCGGCGTCAGCGCGTCGCCAGCTCCATCACCGACACGTCGTTCGCCTCGCCCCGCCCGAGGATGCCGGTCTGGCGGCCATGCGACATGACCAGAATGCGGTTGGACACGCCCAGCACCTCCTCGAGATCCGAGCTGACGACGATCACGCTCACCCCCCGTTCGGCCAGCGCCACGATGATGTCGTAGATCGCGGCGCGCGCGCCGACATCGATCCCGCGGGTCGGCTCGTCGAGCACCACCACCTGCGGGTCGCGGGTCAGCCATTTCGCGATCACGACCTTTTGCTGGTTGCCGCCGGACATCTCGTCGGCGTTCTGATGCCAGCTGCCCTTGACCCCGAAGCGGCGGATGCTTGCCGACGCGAGCTCGATCAGCCGGCGCTTGCTGACCACGCCGTTCGCGGAGATCGCGGCCAGATTGGCGTAGCCGATGTTCTCGGCGATGCTGTGGCCGAGCACCAGCCCTTGCAGCTTGCGGTCCTCGGGCACCAGCACGATGCCGCGGCGGATGGCGTCCGCCGGCCGGCGCGGCGTGATGTCCGTGCCATGCAGGCGCACCGTGCCGGCCGCGATCGGATCGGCGCCGGTGATCGCCCGGACCAGCTCGGTGCGGCCGGCGCCGACCAGCCCGGCGATCCCGAAGATCTCGCCGCGCCTGACCTGGAAGCTGACGTTGGCGAAGCTCCGATCGGGCGCAGCCAGGCCAGCCACCTCGAGCACGATCTCGTCCTCGGGCACCGGGATGGACGGGAACATCCGACCGAGGCTGCGGCCGACCATGCTTTCGACGATGGTCCGCACCGGCACGTCGCCGCTGTCGAAGTCGGCGACCTTCGCGCCGTCCCGCAGCACGACGATCCGATCCGCCACCTGGCGGATCTCCTCCAGCCGATGCGAGATGTAGATGATGCCGACGCCGTCGGCCTTCAGCTTCTCGATCTGCTTGAACAGCAGCTCGGTCTCGGCGCCGCCGAGCGCCGCGGTCGGCTCGTCCAGGATCAGGAGCCGGGCGTTCAGCGCCAGCGCCTTGGCGATCTCGATCAGCTGCTGGGCCGCGGTCGAAAGTCCTTCGACATTGCGGCTGGCGGGCAGGTCCAGCCCCAGGCGGGCCAGCTGCTCCTGGGCGTGCGCCGCCATCGCCGCGCGGTCGATCAGGCCGTTGCGCTTCGGCCACCGCCCGACGAAGACGTTCTCGGCGATCGACAGATGCGGCAGCAGCCGCAGCTCCTGGTGGATCAGCCCGATCCCGGCATCGATCGCCTGGCGCGGCGAAGCCGGCTCATAGGGCCGGCCGAGCCATGCCATCCGGCCCGCCGTGGCTTGGATCGCGCCGGCGATGATGCCGGAAAGGGTCGACTTGCCGGCACCATTCTCGCCCAGCAGCGCCACGACCTCGCCGGCATGCACTGCCATATCCACGCCATGCAGCACCTCGAGCTGACCATAGCTCTTGCGGATGCCGTGCAGGGCCAGGATGGGGGCAGGATCCGTCGAGGTCATGGCGCTACCGTGGTCGGCGATCAGGGATGCTGGTCGATGAACTGCTTCACATTGTCGGCCGTGGTCAGCGTCGCCTCGAGCAGCTGCTCCTTCGGCACCGTCTCGCCCTTGACCAGGGCAATCGCGCTGTCGACCGCGAGCCGGCCCATATACTGGGTCTGCTGGGTCGCCGTGACGTCGAACACGCCTTCGCTCAAGGCGGTCAGCGCCGCGGTGTCGCCGTCGAAGCCCGCGACCCAGATCCGCTGCGGCAGGTTGGCGACCTTGACCGCCTGGGCGGCGCCAAGCGCCAGCGCGTCGGCCTGACCCCAGACGATCTTCACCTCGGGATGGGCCTGCAGCATGTTCTGGGTCAGCTGGAAGCCTTCGTCCTGCGACCAGATCTGGCTCCACTGCTCGGCCACGACCTTGATGCCGGGCGTTTCGTCCATCGCCTGCTTGCAGCCCTTGCTGCGGTCGACCTCGGGCGTGGTGCCCTTCTGGCCATGCACGATCACCATCTCGCCCTCGCCGCCGGCCTGCGCGAAGATGTGCTTGCAGACATTGTAGGCGGAGGTGACGCTGTCCGAGGCGATGAAGGTGTCGCCTGGCTCGCCGTCGGCGTTGCGGTCGACATTGATCACCGGAATGCCCTGATCCCGGGCCAGGCGCGTCGGCACCGTGGCCGCCGCGGCCCCGGCGGGGATGTAGATCAGCGCGTCGATCTCCTGGGTCAGGAGATCCTGCACCTGGCTGACCTGCGTGGCGCCATCGCCCTTGGCATCGACCGTGATGACCTCGATGCCTTTCTCCTTGGCGTAGGTCTCGACCGATTGCTTGATCTGATTGAAGAAGTTGGCCTGCAGATTGGCGACCGCGAGGCCGATCTTGTCCGGCTCCTCGGCGAGCGCCGGATTGAGCGCCATGAGCGCCACCGTGGCGGTCGCCGCCATGCCCAGAAGTCTTGCCCTGACAGTCATGGTCTTGAGCTTCCCTGTTGGAGTTGTCGAAAGCGGTCCCGGCCGCCAGGCCGGCTCGGCTTGGCGAGGGGCGGTCTCATCGTTTGCGAAAAGCCTCGGCAGCGACGGCCAGCGCGATCACCACGCCGATCACCACCTGCTGGGTGAAGGGCGAGACGCCAAGGAGGTTCAGGCCGTTGCGGAGCACGCCGATGATCAAGACGCCGATCGCGGTGCCGGCGATGCCACCGGCGCCGCCCGACAGGCTGGTGCCGCCGATGACGACGGCGGCGATGGTATCGAGCTCGTAGGTGAAGCCGGAGCTGGGCTGGGCCGAGTCCAGGCGCGCGGCCAGGACCACCCCGGCCAGACCGGCGAGCACGCCCGAGACGACATAGACCCCGATCGTGGTCAGCGCGACGTTGATGCCGGCCAGCCGTGCGACCTCGGCATTGCCGCCGATCGCATAGAGGCTGCGTCCCGCGGTGCTGTAGCGCAGGAACAGCCAGCCGGCGACGAACACCAGCAGCATCAGGCCGACGGTCACCGTGAGAAAGCCGCCATAGCGGATGATCGCCATGAGATTGAACCATGGCGGAAAGCCGACGATCTGCTGGCCGTCGGTGATCATGTTGGCAAGGCCGCGGGCGACCGACATCATGGCCAGCGTGGCGATGAAGGCGGGCACGCCGAAGCCGGTGATCAGGAGCCCGGAGGCGAGGCCGGTCACGGCGGCGATCAGCAGGGCGCAGAGGATCGCCAGCGGCAATGGCAGGCCCAGCTCATTGGCCAGATAGGCCATCACCATCATGGCCAGCGCCAGGGTCGAGCCGACCGCGAGATCGATGCCGCCGATCAGGATGACGAAGGTCATGCCGACCGCCATGATCCCCAGGACGGTGATCTGGTCGAGCACGTTCAGGCAATTGCGCAGCGTCAGGAACGAATCGGTGGCCAGGCTCAGGAAGACGCATAGGAGCACGAGACCGAGCAGGGGGCCGGTCACGCCGCGCAGCGAGGCCAGGGCCGCGAAGCTTGGCGCCGCTGGACCCGTTGCGATCGATTTGCCCATATCCGCTCCCTGCCGAATATTTATTCACGATCGATCAAACATTTATAGTGCCCGTCGCCGAGGGATGTCAACCGGGTACATTTCCCACTCGTCGCGGCTGATAGCGCCGATCTGAACCAACAGCCCGCTTGACATTGGCGGCAGTCGGCAACAATAATTATATCTGAATAAAAATTCAGCACAGGCGATGCATGGAAGCGCACCAGCTGAGAGCGATCGCGAACCGGATCAGGCGGCGGGATCTGCAAGCCGTCTTCGAGGCGGGCGCCGGTCATATCGGCGGCGAGATGTCGGTGATCGACCTGCTGACGGTGCTCTATTTCCACGTCTTGAACGTCGATCCTAACGCGCCCCGGGATCCCCAGCGCGACCGCTTCGTCCTGAGCAAGGGGCACACCGCCTGCGCGCTCTACGTGACCCTGGCCGAAGCCGGCTTTCTGCCCAAGGCCGAGATCAGCACCTTCCTGCAGCCGCATTCGCGCCTGAACGGCCATCCCAACTGCACCAAGGTGCCAGGCGTCGAGACCAATACCGGGCCGCTCGGCCATGGCCTGCCGGTCGCGGTCGGCATGGCCAAGGCGGCGCAGCTGGACGGTGCTGCCTGGCGCACCTTCGTCCTGACCGGCGATGGCGAGATGCAGGAGGGCAGCAACTGGGAAGCCGCGATGGCGGCAGCGCAGTTCGGCCTCGACAACCTGACCCTGATCATCGACCACAACCGCTTCCAGCAAGGCGCGAGCGTCGCCGGCACCAACAATCTGGCGCCCATCCCGCCCAGGTTCGAGGCGTTCGGCTGGGCCGTGGCGGAGATCGACGGCCACGACATCGAGGCGATCATCGAGGCCCTAGCCCCCGCCGCCCGCGTGCCCGGCAAGCCGAAATGCATCGTCGCCCACACCAACAAGGGCCAGGGCATCTCGTTCATGCGCGATCGCGTCGAATGGCACCACAAGGTGCCCAATCGCGAGCAATATGAGCGGGCCCGCCAGGAGCTCGAGGAAGCCATGCCATGACCGCGCCGCGCCAGCTCCACGACTGCCGGGACGCGTTCACCGCGGTGCTGGAGGCGCTCGCTGCGGCCAACCCGGACGTGGTCGCCGTTTGCAACGATTCCGTCGGCTCGAGCAAGCTCGGCGGCTTTCGCGACCAATGGCCGGAGCGGCTGATCAATGTCGGCATCGCCGAGCAGAACCTGGTGGGGGTCGGCGCCGGCCTGGCCAATGGCGGCAAGCTGCCCTTCGTCTGCGGCGCGTCCTGCTTCCTGACCGGGCGCGCGCTCGAGCAGATCAAGGCGGACATCGCCTATTCGAACGCCAACGTGAAGCTCTGCGGCATGAGCTCCGGCATGGCCTACGGCGAGCTTGGGCCGACCCACCACTCGATCGAGGACTTCGCCTGGCTGCGCGCCTTGCCGAACCTTCCGGTGATCGCGCCCTGCGACCGGATCGAGACCGCCGCGGCGACCCGCTTTGCCGCCAGCTACGACGGGCCGCTGTTCTTGCGCCTGAGCCGGGTCGGCGTGCCCGATCTCCTGCCCGCGGACCACGAATTTGCTCTGGGCAAGGCCAATCTGCTGCGCGTCGGCGATGATCTCACCATCATCGCGAACGGCGTGCTCAGCCACCGCGCGCTTGCCGCCGCTGATCTGCTGGCGGCCCAGGGCCTCGAGGCTCGCGTGCTCAACATGGCGACGGTGCGGCCGCTCGACGACGAGGCGATCATCCGCGCCGCGGCCGAGACCGGCGCGCTGCTGACCTGCGAGGAGCACACCGTCTTTGGCGGGCTCGGCAGCGCGGTCGCTGAGGTGGTCGTGCGCCACCGGCCCGTGCCGATGGAGATCCTGGGCGTGCCCGGCATCTTCGCGCCGACCGGCTCGGCCAATTTCCTCCTGGACGAGTTCGGCCTGTCGCCCGCGGGCATCGCGCAGAGCGCCGGCCGCCTGGTCGCACGGAAGGGCTGACGCCATGGCCGAGCGCGTCGTCCTCGCGATCGATCAGGGCACGACCAACAGCAAGGCCATCCTCGTCGCCCTGGACGGCCGCGTGCTGGCCAGAGGCTCGGCGCCGGTGCCGATCGAGCATCCGCGCTCGGGCTGGGTGCAGCAGGATGGCGCCAAGATCTGGCAGAGCGTCGAAGCGGCCATCGCGGCGTGCCTGGCCGCCGCCCCGGCCGCGCCCGAGATCGCTGCGATCGGGATCTCCAACCAGCGCGAATCGGTGCTCGCCTGGCACCGCCGGACCGGCCAGCCGGCGGGCCCGGTCGTCACCTGGCAGTGCCGGCGCACGGCCGACGCCTGCGAGCGCCTGCGCCAGGCGGGCCATGAGGCCGAAATCCTGGCGCTGACCGGACTGCCGCTCGACCCGATGTTTCCGGCGACCAAGCTGCGCTGGCTGCTCGATCACCTGCCGCCCGGGCAGGCACCGGATGATCTATGCCTCGGCACGATCGACGCCTGGCTGATCTGGAACCTGACCGGCGGCGCCGTGCATGCCTGCGACCGCTCCAACGCCGCGCGCACCCAGCTGTTCGACCTCGCGGGCGGCCAATGGCACGAGCGCCTGGGCGCGCTGTTCGGCGTCGCCCCGACGCTGTTGCCGGCGGTCTGCGACTCGGCCCACGTCTTCGGCCACAGCGCTGGCGTGGCCGGGCTGCCCGACGGCATCCCGATCGGCGGCGCCATCGGCGATTCCCATGGCGCGCTGTTCGGCCACGGCGCGCACCACACCGGCGACGGCAAGGCCACCTTCGGCACCGGCTCCTCGATCATGACCACGATCGCCGGCTTCGAGGTGCCGCCCAAGGGCCTGACCACCACCATCGCCTGGTCGCTGGGCGGCGCCTCCACCTTCGCCTTCGAGGGCAACATCCTGGTCAGCGCCTCGGCGCTGCCCTGGACCGCCGAGCTGCTGGGGCTTCCGGATGTCCAGGCCCTGCTCGATCTCGCCGCCACCGTCGAGGGCAGCGAGGGCGTCTCCCTGGTGCCCGCCTTCGTCGGCCTGGGCGCGCCGCATTGGAACACCGAGGCACGCGGCCTGATCGCTGGCCTGAGCTTCGCCTCGACGCCCGCGCATCTCGCCCGCGCCGCGGCCGAGAGCCTGGCCCTGCAGGTCCATGACGTGTTCGAGATCATCCAGACCGTCCAGGGCGCCAGAATCGGGCGCCTGTTCGTCGATGGCGGTCCGAGCAGCAACCGCTTCCTCATGGGCCTGGTCGCGGGCTACCTGAACCAGCCGGTCATCATGTGCGCGACCACGGAGGCGTCAGCGCTCGGGGCTGCCTATCTGGCCGGCCTGGCCACCGGCGTCTGGGACTGCCTGGCGACGCTGGCCGGCTTGGCGGGCGAGCGAACGTCCCTGGAGGTTGCCATGGCGCCGGAGGCGCGCCGCAAGGCACTTGCTGACTGGCGGAGCGCCATCGCTCGCGCGACGCTCAAGATCTAGCTATTCGTTCCGTTCGGGAGCATTCACCCATCACGGGAGCGAAGCCTTTGGCGCGGATACACGAGCTTCGGCTGATTGCGCGCGTGGCGCAGATGTATCACGTCGAGAACTTGCGCCAGGCGGAGATCGCCAAGCATCTGCGGCTGTCGCAGGCGACCGTGTCGCAGATCCTCAAGCGCGCCCAGGACGAAGGCATCGTGCGCACGACGGTCGTGGCGCCGTCCGGCACCTATGGCGATCTGGAAAGCGGCCTGCGCGAGCGCTTCAACCTGCCCGAGGCGATCGTGGTCGAATGCGCGGAGGATCGGGACGGCGCGATCATGGCCCGCATCGGCGAGGCCGCGGCCCACATCGTCGAGGTCACGCTGCAGCCGGACGAGGTGGTCGGCGTCTCCAGCTGGAGCGAAACCATCCTCAAGATGGTCGACAACATCCATCCCATGAAGGCGGGCAAGGCCAAGTACGTCGTCCAGACCCTGGGCGGCATGGGCAATCCAGCCGTGCAGACGCACGCCACCCAGCTGACCACGCGCCTCGCCAAGCTGATCGGCGCCGAGCCGCAGCTCCTGGCGGCGCACGGCGTCGCGCAATCGCGGGAAGCCAAGCTGGTCATGCTCGGCGATCCTTACGTGCGCGAGACCATGGATCTGTTCAGCCGGATCACCTTGGCGATCGTCGGCATCGGCGCCATCGAGCCGTCGCAGATGCTGGCGCGCAGCGGCAACGTGTTCTCCGCCGGCGAGCTGTCCGATCTGAAGGAAGCCGGCGCGGTCGGCGACATCAGCCTGCGCTTCTTCGACAAGGACGGCCACGCCGTGAAGACGCCCCTGGATGATCGCGTGATCGGCATGAGCATGGCGGAATTGGCCAAGGTCGAGCGGGTGATCGGCCTGGCCGGCGGCCGGTCCAAGGCGGAGGCCATCGCGGGCGCCTTGCGGACCGGGGTCTTGAGCGTGCTGATCACCGACAAGTTCACGGCGGCCCGGCTCTTGGACCGCGCGCATGAATTCGAGGAGGAGGCGGAAGTCGCATGAGACGGTTCGCAGGCAAGACCGTGGTGGTGACCGGCGGCAACAAGGGCATCGGCCACGCGATCGCAAAGCGCTTCGGCGAGGAGGGCGCCAATCTGGTGATCGCCTCGGTCGAGGAGCAGGTCCACGCCGCAGCCGAGGAGCTGCGCGCCACCGGCGCCAAGGTGCTGCCCGTGCTGTGCGATGTCAGCGACAGTGCCGCCGTGAAGCGGCTCTATGCTGCGGCCAGATCCGAGTTCGGCGCGATCGACGTCTCCGTCCAGAACGCGGGCATCATCACGATCGCCAAGATCGAGGACCTGACCGAGGCGGACTGGGACCAGACCCTGGCGGTCAACACCAAGGGCGTCTTCCTGTGCTGCCAGGAAGCGATCCGCCATATGCGCCAGTCCGGCACCGGCGGCCGGCTGATCAGCACCGCGTCCGGCCAGGCCCGCCAGGGCTTCATCTACACGCCGCATTATGCCGCCTCGAAATTCGGCGTGGTCGGCATCACCCAGAGCCTCGCCAAGGAGGTGGCGACGGACGGCATCACCGTGAATGCGATCTGTCCCGGGATCATCGAGACCGACATGTGGGCCTACAACGATCGCGTCTGGGGCCAGATGCTGGGCCAGTACGGGCCGGGCGAGCTGATGGCCGAGTGGGTCCGCAACATTCCGATGCAGCGTCCGGGCAAGGGCACCGATGTCGCCGGCCTGGTGGCGTTCCTGGCCAGCGACGACGCTGCCTACATCACCGGGCAGACCATCAACGTCGATGGCGGCCTGATCATGTCCTGAGCGGCCGGGCGAGCCGGCCTGGCTAGCGCGCGGCGATCAGCTCCAGCAGCAGCTTGCGCTTCAGGGCGGCGCCGAACGCGCCATAGT
>CADEGR010000022.1:0-15398 GCA_902826935.1 uncultured Alphaproteobacteria bacterium
CCTATGCCGAGATCACCCCGCCCGCCAAGTTCGTGCATGACGAGGACGGCCGGCGTGGCATGGCGGTGAGCTCGCTGGTCTCCGGTGGCTGCATCGTGTCGGGTGCCGGGCTGAAGAGCTCCTTCCTGTTCACCGGCGTCCACGTCCATTCCTACAGCGAGCTGGATGGCGCGGTGGTGCTGCCCTATGCCGAGATCCACCGGCGCGCCCGGCTGACCAATGTGGTGATCGACCGTGGCGTGACCATCCCGGCAGGGCTGGTGGTGGGCGAGGATCCGGAGCTGGATGCCCAGCGCTTCCGGCGCAGCGAGCGGGGCATCTGCCTGATCACCCAGCCCATGATCGATCGCCTGCAGGCCTAGCGGATGCGCGTGCTCTCGGTCACCTCCGAGCTGTTCCCGCTGATCAAGACCGGCGGCCTGGCCGACGTCGCCGGCGCCTTGCCGGCGGCGCTGGCCGCCGAGGGTGTCGCCATGCGCACGCTCCTGCCCGGCTATCGGAGCGTGCTGGCCAAGCTCGGCGGGCCGACGGAGGTCGCCCGGTTTGCCGAGCTGATGGGCGGACCCGCCCGGCTCCTGGCCGAGGGGCCGGACCTGTTGCTGCTGGACGCGCCCCATCTCTATGACCGGCCGGGCAATCCCTATCTCGGGCCAGACGGCAAAGACTGGCCGGACAATGCCCAGCGCTACGCGGCGCTGGCCTGGGTCGCCCGCGAGCTGGCCTTCGACCTCCTGCCGGACTGGCAGCCGGACGTGGTCCATGGCCATGACTGGCAAGGCGCTCTGGCGATGGTCTACCTGGCGCTGGCCGAGCGGGCGCGGCCGGCGACCGTGCTGACCATCCACAACATCGCCTTCCAGGGCATCTTCCCGGCCAGCCTGCTGACCGAGCTGCGCCTGCCCGCGGCCGCCTTCACCATGGCCGGGCTCGAATATTACGGCCAGATCGGGTTCCTCAAGGGCGGCCTCGCCTATGCCGACCGGATCACCACGGTCAGCCCGACCTATGCCGAAGAGATCATGACGCCCGAGTTCGGCATGGGCCTGGAAGGCGTCCTGCAGATGCGGGCGCAGGACCTGGTCGGCATCATCAACGGCATCGATCCGGCGATCTGGAATCCGGCCAAGGACGAGCATCTGACCGCGCCCTACGACAGCCGGAAGCTGGCGGCGCGCGGCCAGAACAAGGCGGCGCTGCAGGCCCGGTTCGATCTGGCGGTGGCGCCGGACGCGCCCTTGTTCTGCGTGGTCAGCCGGTTGACCACGCAAAAGGGCATGGACCTGCTGCTGGCGGCCCTGCCCGAGCTGACCGCCGGCGGCGGCCAGCTCGCCTTGCTGGGAGCGGGCGATGCCGAGCTGGAGGCCGGGTTCACGGCGGCGATGACCAGCTATCCCGGCCAGGTCGGTGCCGTGATCGGCTATGACGAGGGGCTGTCCCATCTGCTCCAGGGCGGCAGCGATGCGATCCTGATCCCGTCCCGCTTCGAGCCCTGCGGCCTGACCCAGCTCTATGGCCTGCGCTATGGCTGCCTGCCGGTGGTGGCGCGGGTCGGCGGCCTGGCCGACACGGTGGTCGACGCCAATGACGCGGCGCTGGCCGATGGCGTCGCGACCGGGCTGCAGTTCGCGCCGGTGACGCTGGCAGCCTTGCGCGCGGTGCTGGCGCGCGCCATGCGGCTCTATCGCGACCGGCCGGCCTGGCAGCAGATGCAACAGCGCGCCATGTCGCGCCAGTTCGACTGGACCCGGCCGGCGAAGCTCTATGCGGCGCTGTATCGGGATGCTATCGAGCGGCGCGGATTGCCGGCCTCTGCGGCCTGAGGAGAGACTGCCCATGACGGCGAAGTCGGTCGCGACCCAGCCCATCGCCGGCCAGAAGCCCGGCACCTCGGGCTTGCGCAAGCAGGTGCCGGTGTTCCAGGCGCCGCATTATGTCGAGAACTTCGTCCAGTCGATCTTCGATGCGTTGGAAGGGACCGCCGGCCAGACCCTGGTGGTCGGCGGCGATGGCCGCTACTTCAACGCCGAGGCGATCCAGACCATCTTGAAGATGGCCGCCGCCAACGGCTTCGGCCGGGTCCTGGTCGGCCAGCACGGCCTGCTCTCGACCCCGGCCGCATCCTGCGTGATCCGCAAGCACCAGGCGTTCGGCGGCATCGTGCTGTCGGCCAGCCACAATCCGGGCGGGCCGCATGGCGATTTCGGCATCAAGTACAATATCGGCAATGGCGGGCCGGCGCCGGAGAAGGTCACCGACCAGATCTTCGCCAACACCAAGACGATCAGCGCCTATCGGATCGAGGAAGCGCCCGATCTGGATCTTGGCCGGCTCGGCCAGCAGCAGCTGGGCGCGCTGACGGTCGAGGTGATCGACCCGGTCGCCGACTACCAGGCGCTGATGGCCGAGCTGTTCGACTTCGCGCGGATCCGGGCGCTGTTCCAAGGCGGCTTCCGGATGCGCTTCGATGCCATGCATGCAGTCACCGGGCCGTACGCCACGGCGATCCTGGAAGGGGCGCTGGGGGCGCCGGCCGGGACTGTGATCAACGGCGTGCCCAAGCCGGATTTCGGCGGCCACCATCCCGATCCCAACCTGGTCCATGCCAAGGCGCTGTACGACCTGATGATGGGGCCGGCAGCACCCGATTTCGGCGCCGCCTCGGACGGCGATGGCGATCGCAACCTGATCATCGGCCGCGGCATCTTCGTGACGCCCTCGGACAGCCTGGCCCTGCTCGCCGCCAACGCCCATCTGGCACCCGGCTACGCCCAGGGCCTGGCCGGCATCGCCCGCTCGATGCCGACCAGCCAGGCGGCCGACCGGGTCGCCGAGGCGCTCGGCGTCCCGGCGTACGAGACGCCCACGGGCTGGAAGTTCTTCGGCAATCTGCTCGATGCCGGCATGGCGACCTTGTGCGGCGAGGAGAGTGCCGGCACCGGCTCCAACCATGTCCGCGAGAAGGACGGGCTCTGGGCGGTCCTGCTGTGGCTGAACATCCTGGCGGTGCGCCAGCAGCCGGTCCTGGAGATCGTCCACGAGCATTGGCGCCGCTATGGCCGCAACTTCTATTCGCGCCACGATTACGAGGAGGTCGATGCCCAGGCCGCCGAGGCGCTGATGGCCGATCTGCGCGGCCGCCTCTCGAGCCTCGTCGGCAGCACGGTCGGCGGCATGACCATCGCCAGCGCCGACGATTTCGCCTATCGCGACCCGGTCGACGGCTCGATCAGCGAGCATCAGGGCCTCAGGATCGGCTTCGCCGACGGCTCGCGGATCGTCTTGCGCCTGTCCGGCACCGGCACCGCTGGCGCGACGCTCAGGATTTATCTGGAGCGCTTCGAGCCGGATCCGGCACGCCATGATCAGGATACCCAGGCGGCGCTGGCCCCCCTGATCGCGGCGGCCGAGAGCCTGGCCGGGATCAAGGCCCGGACCGGCCGGGCCGCACCCAGCGTGATCACCTGACGGGCGGAGGCTGAGCCGGCTGCATGGCGAGGAGCCCGAAGCGCCCGCTGGCCCTGGATGCGCCCCTGGTCGATCGGCGCGTCCAGCCCCATGTCGCGGTGGTCGATATCGGCTCCAACTCGGTCCGGCTGATGGTCTATGACAGCCTGAGCCGCGCCCCCTTCCCGCGCTTCAACGAAAAGTCCTTGTGCGGCCTGGGCGAAGGCCTCGACCAGACCGGCCGGCTGTCGGACCGCTCGATCCAGGCGACGCTCCGGGCGATGCACCGCTACGCCAAGATCGCCCGGGCGATGGAGGTCGAGCGGATCGACGTGATCGCGACCGAGGCGGTCCGGCGCGCCGCGAACGGCCAGGCGCTGATCGACCAGATCGTGGCGACCACCGGCTTGACCCCGCGGATCCTGGCGGGCGCCGAGGAAGCCCGCTTCGCGGCGCTCGGCGTGATCGCCGGCTTCTACCGGCCGCGCGGCCTGATCGGCGACATGGGCGGCGGCAGCCTGGAGGTCGCCGAGGTGGTCGACGACGAGGTCGGCGAGCGCTCGGTCAGCCTGCCGCTGGGCGCCCTGCCGGTCGGCGCCCTGTTGCGCGAGCATGGCCGCGACGCCAAGCAGCAGGTTGACGACATCCTGGGCAACCAGCTGCCGCCGATGCTGACCGAGCCGGTGTTCTACCCCGTGGGCGGCGGCTGGCGCGCGCTGGCGCGGGTCCACATGGCGCTCACGAAGGCGCCGGTGCGGGTGACCCACGGCTACGAGCTGGACGGCAAGACCGCGCGCAGCTTCGCGCGCAGCCTCTGGCGGATGGCGCCGGCCGAGATCAAGGCGCTGCCAGACGTGCCCAGCCGCCGGGTCGACTCGCTGCCGGCGGCGGCCCTGGTGTTCGACCGGGTGCTGAAGCAGCTGCAGCCGGAGCGGGTGATCTTCTCGGCGCTGGGCCTGCGCGAGGGCTGGCTCTACGACCAGCTGCCCAAGGCCGAGCGCTATCTCGACCCCCTGGTCGAGGGTGCCCGCGAGGTCGGCATGCCGCGCGCCCGGGTGCCGGCGTTCAGCGCGGCGCTGGTGCGCTTCACGGAGCGCCTGTTTCCGGGCGAGACCCATGGCGAGAAGCGTCTGCGGGTTGCGGCCTGCGCGCTTTCCGACATCGCCTGGAGCGACCATCGCAGCGTCCAGGCGCATCAGACCTTCCACCGGATCGTGGGCTTCCCGTTCATCGGCGTCGAGCATGCCGAGCGGGTGTTTCTGGCGGCGGTGATCCATGCCCGCTATGGCGGCGCGCCGGACGATCCGAGCCTGCGGCCGGCGATCGACCTTCTGTCCAGCGCCCAGCGCAAGCGCGCCTTGATCCTCGGCCACAGCATGCTGGTCGGGCATCGCTTCTCGGCCAGCGTGCCGGAGATCCTGGACAGCGCCCGGCTGGTGATCGAGCCGGACCGGCTGCGCCTGGAGGTCAGCGACCTGGCCGACGTGCCGGACAGCGAGGCGGTGCGCGGCCGGTTGAAGCAGCTCGCCAAGACACTTGGCGTGCGCCGGACCGAGGTGAACGAGGTCGCCGGCGGGTCGGGCTAGGGCAGGTTCCGGTCTAGGCCTCGGCGAGCAGCGTCTGGCGCAGGAAATCCAGCAGGCTGATCACGGCATATTGGCGGACCCGGTTGCGATCGCCCGGCAGGCGCACGAGCCGGGCTTCGCTCTGGGCGCCATAGGCCAAGCCGAGATAGACCGTGCCAGCCGGCTGGCCTTCCTGCTCGGCCGGCCCGGCCACGCCGGTCGTGGCGAGGCCGACATCGGCGCCCAGGCGCCGGCGCACGCCGGCCGCCATCGCGGCGGCCGCCTCAGCGGTCACCACCGGCCCCTCGGGCACGCCCAACAGGTCGAACTTGACCGCGCTGGCATAGGACACGATGGCGCCCTTGAGCACGTCGGAAGCGCCCGGCACCGCGGTCAGGCGGGCGCCGACCAGCCCGCCGGTGACCGATTCCGCGACCGCGAGGGTCAAGCCGCGCGCGCGCAGCAGATCGAGCACGACCGATTCCATCGTCTGGCTGTCGATGCCGAAGATGCAATCGCCCAGGATCGCCCGGACCGTGGCTTCCTCCTCCTTGAGGATCGCCTCGGCGGTCGCGACGTCGGCCGCCTTGGCGGTGATCCGCACCTTGATGCCCTCGATGCCGCTGGCCTGAAAGGCGAGCGTGGCGCTGGGCGTGCGATCCAGCGCCTCGATCCGCTCGGCCAGAAGCTCGGCCAGGCCCGATTCCGACTGGCCCCAGGTCCGCAGGACGCGGCTGCGGATGACCGCCTGGACGCCCGCCCGGCGCTGCAGATCGGGCAGGATCGTGCCGAGCATCATGTCCCGCATCTCGTGGGGCACGCCCGGCACGGCGTAGATCACCTTGGCGCCGACCGGGCAGATCAGGCCGGGCGCCGTGCCCGGCATCTCCTTGATCGGGCCGGCCCCTTCCGGGACATCCGCCTGGCGCAGATTGTTCTCGGGCATGACCCGGCCGCGGGCGGCGAAGATCGCGCGGATGCGCTCGGCCAGGACCGGATCGCGCGCCAGCCGCACGCCCATCACCGCGGCGATCGCCTCGCGGGTGATGTCGTCCTGGGTCGGGCCAAGGCCGCCGCAGCAGATCACCGCCTCGCTGCGCTCCAAGGCCAGGCGCAAGGTCACGATGATCCGGGCGAGATTGTCGCCGACCTTGGTCTGGTAGAAGGAATCGATGCCGACCAGGGCCAGCTGCTCGCCGATCCAGCTGGAATTGGTGTCGGTGATCTGGCCCAGCAGCAGCTCGGTGCCGATCGCCACGACCTCGCAACGCATGGCGCTCCCCTTCCCTTCTTGTGGCGCGCTCAGGCCGCCTGACGGGCCGCGCGGGCGTCCGCCAGGATCATGGCGGCGGCCTTCTCGGCGATCATCAGGACCGGCGCGTTGGTGTTGCCGGACGTGATGGTCGGCATGATCGAGGCGTCCGCGACGCGCAAGCCAGCCAGGCCGTGGACCCGCAGACGCTGGTCGACCACGGCTTGCGGATCCTGGCCCATCTTGCAGGTGCTGACCGGGTGGAAGATGGTCGTGCCGATGGCGCCGGCCGCCTGCTCCAGCTCCTGCTGGCTTTGCGCCGCCGATCCCGGCAGGTGCTCCTCCGGCCGGAATGGCCGCATGGCTGCGGTCTCGAGCACGATCCGCCGGGTCAGGCGAAGGGCATCGGCGGCGACCCGCCGGTCCTCCGGCTCGCTCAGATAGTTGGGCTGGATCGCCGGCGCCGCCATCGGGTCGGCGGCGGTGATCCGCACGCTGCCGCGGCTCTGGGGCCGCAGATTGCAGACCGAGGCGGTGAACGCCGGGAAGGGATGGAGCGGCTCGCCGAAGCGATCGAGGCTGAGCGGCTGGATGTGATATTGCAGATTGGGCGTGGCGTAGCTGGCCGAGGAACGGGCAAACGCGCCCAGCTGCGAGGGGGCGGCCGCCATCGGGCCGGAGCGCTTGAGCAGATATTCGAGCCCGATCATGGCCCGGCCACGGCGCGTGCCGGCGCGCTCGTTCAGGGTCGGGACACCCTGGACCCGGTAGATGAGCCGCAGCTGCAGATGATCCTGCAGATTCTGGCCGACGCCCGGCAGCTCGTGCTCGACCGCGATGCCGTGCGCCTGGAGCAGCTCGCCCGGTCCGATGCCGGAGCGCTGCAGGATCGCGGGCGAGCCGATGGCGCCGGCCGCCAGCACCACCTCGCCAGCACAGCGTGCCTGGCGCGGCTGGCCCGCCTGGTGGAATGCGACGCCGACCACCCGGCCGCCATCGAGCAGCAGGCGGTCGACCAGGGCCTCGGTCACGACGGTCAGGTTGGCGCGGCTCCGAACCGGGCGCAGGAACGCCTTGGCGCTGTGCCAACGAATCCCGGCCCGCTGATTGACCTGGAAGTAGGCGCAGCCTTCGTTGTCGCCGCCATTGAAGTCCGCGATCGGCGGGATCCCGACCTCGGCCGCAGCAGCCCGGAAGGCATCGAGGATCGCCCAGCGGACCCGGACCGGCTCGACCCGCCATTCGCCGCCGGCGCCATGGACCGCGCTGGCGCCGGCGAAATGGTCCTCGCCGCGCTTGAAGTACGGCAGCACGTCGTCCCAGGCCCAGCCGGCATTGCCGAGCTGGCGCCAGTGGTCGTAGTCGGCCGCCTGGCCGCGCATGTAGATCATGCCGTTGATCGCCGAGCAGCCGCCCAGGACCTTGCCGCGCGGGTAGTTCAAGGCGCGGCCGTTCAAGCCCGGCTGGGCCTCGGTCCGGTAGCACCAGTCGGCGCGCGGATTGCCCATGGCGTAGAGATAGCCAACGGGAATGTGGAACCAGAGCCAGTTGTCGCGGCCGCCGGCTTCGAGCAGGAGCACGCGCGTCGCGGGCTCCGCGCTCAGACGATTGGCGAGCAGGCAGCCGGCGGTGCCGCCGCCGATCACGATGTAGTCGAAGCTTGCGGGCTCGCTGGTGGTGTCGCGCCGCTTGCCGGCCATGGTTCTGGTCCCCGTCAGCGCTGCGCCCCGCCTCGGTCAGGGCGTCACGCCTCCCCTGGCCCAGCCTGCCAGCTCAGGCAGCCGCCAGCAACTGCCGAGCCGCACCGGCCGGCGCGACCAGATCGCGCGCCCCGGCGGCGCCAATTCATGGTAGAGTTAGCGCTTCAACGAGGCGGGCAGGCACGCTCCAGCATGCACGATAGCGATTTGTCGGAAACCTTGGCGCCGGTGCGCAAGGTCCTGGCTCTGCAACTGCCCGCCGCGCGCGTGTTCGAGCTGTATACCCGCCAGATCGGCCAGTGGTGGCCGCTCGCCAGCCACTCGCTGGCCGAGCAGCAGGCCCAGACTTGCGCAATCGAAGGTTGGGTTGGCGGCCGGGTGTTCGAGCGCGACCGGGCCGGCGCCGAGCGGATCTGGGGCGAGGTCCAGGTCTGGCAGCCGCCGCGGCGCCTGGTCCATAGCTGGCATCCGGGCGGGGTGCTGGCGCACCAGACGCGGGTCGAGCTGCTGTGCCAGCCGATCGACGCCAACTTGACCAGGCTGGTCCTGACCCATGATGGCTGGCGGCCGGGCGATGCCGACCGGCATGGCGACTATCAGAGCGGCTGGGAGCTGATCCTGCGCAAGCATTTCCTGCCGTTTGCCGCCATGAGCCGCTGACGGCGGCGCTCAGCGAACCGGATCGGGGGCCGGCGCCGGGCTGGCTGCCGCCTGGTCGGAGCCGGGCGCCAGAATCGCCGCGAACAGCAAGGCCAGCAGCGCCCCCGGTGCGACCGAGGCGCCGATCGCGTTGAGGACCGGGATCGACGAGAAGGCCAGCATGCCGAAGGACAGGACCGTGGTGGCATTTGCCAGGAGCAGGGAAGCGAGCAGCCGGGGCCCGGCGCGCGCCGTGCCGCGCTCGAAGAACAGGGCGTAGTTCGAGCCGACCGCCACGATCAGCAGCATGCCGACCAGGTGCAGGAGGTTCAACGTGACCCCGGCCAGGGTCAGCCCGGCGGTGACCACCAGGACCACGGCGGCCAGCGGCGCCACCACCCTGACGGCACGCAGGACCGAGCGCAGCGCCAGGCTCAGCAGCAGCAGGATCGCGGCCACGCCGGCCAGCGACAGCCAGATCGCCTGGCCGAGATAGTCCTGATAGAGCTGGTCGGTCTCGGCCTTGAAGTCGATCAGCCGGGCGTCGCTGTCGGCCAGCGCGGCGCGGACCGCGGCGACGTCGATCTGGAGCGCCTCCGGCCCTTGGCTGGGCGAACGCAGCGGCAAGAGGCCGGCCCAGCGATCGTCCTGGCGCAGCAAGAGCGCTTCGACCGCGACCGCGAACGAGCTGCCGGCGAGGTCGGCGAGCGTCACGGGCTTGGCCGCTTGGGCCGCCTGGACATCGGCGATGAACGGCTCGAGCTTGGCCGGCCGGAGCGGCATTCCTTCGAGCGCTGCGGCCAGACGGGCGCGCAGCTCGGCCGGCGGCGGCAAGGCCGCCTGGCGCGCCGCCTGGGTCTGGGCGCTCGGCAGGTAGCGCGACGGCGTGTCGAAGCCGGCGAGCACGCCCCGATCGACCAGGGGCTGCAGCTTGCCGGCCGCGCGCTCGGCCGCCTGCAGGGCGGCTTCCGGGGTGGCCCCCTCGACCAGCACCAGATAGCGGGTGTCGGGCGCGCCCAGATCGGCGCGCAGCTCGCCATCCAGCATGCGCGCCGCCTCCGGCACGGGGCTGAGCGCCGCCAGCTCCTGGCTCCACAGGCCGCGCTGGACCAAGGCGAGCGCCAGGACGGCGGCCAGGACCGGCAGGATCAGCCAGAGGCGCAGCCGGCGCAAGGCCGGCAGCCAGGCCTCGACCCGGTGGCCGAGGCCGGCGAGATCGCGCAGCGGCAGGCGCGCCGGCAGGAGCGCCGGCAGGACGAAGCGGGTGACCAAAGCGGCCACGGTCAAGCCGGTGATCGAGAACACGCCGATCTGGGCGAGGCCCGGGAAGCTCGAGAACAGCAGGGCGCCAAAGCCGATCAGGGAGGTCAGCACGCCCAGCCGGATGGTCGGCCAGAAGCGCTGCAGCCAGGCGCGGTGGCGCTCGCCCTGGCCGGGCCCGGCGCCGCCGCTGGATTGGACCAGAAGGTAGATCGAGTAGTCGACCGCCTCGCCGATCAGGGTCGTGCCGAAGCCCAAGGTGACCCCTTGCAGCTCGCCGAACACCAGGCCGACCACGGCCGCGGCCGCGGCGGCACCGCTCAGGACCGGCACCAGGCTGAGCACCAGGCCGACCGGCGAGCGGAACATGAACAGGAGGAGCGCCACGATCAGGGTCAGCCCGGCCAGCGCCAGCGCCACGGACTGGCGATGGATCGTGCCGCGCGCCTCGACCGCGAACACCGAGGGGCCGCTCACCAGCAGCCGGCTCGCGGCGGCCTCGGGCAATTCGGCGCGGGCCGCCGCGAACGCCGCCTGGACTGCGGCGATGCTGGCCGCCTGGCCGTCCAGATCGACGCCGGTCGCCCTGGTATAGACCAGCAGCAAGGCGCGCTGGCCGTCGGTCGAGGTCCAGACCCCCATGGTGCTGTGCGGGCCGCGGCCGCCCAGGGCACCGGTCACCAGGGTAATCAGCTCGCCGGTCGGATCGCGCGGCACGAGCCGCTCGATCAGCATGCCGGCCGGCGAGGCCAGCTGATCCAGGGTTGCCTGGACCGCCTGGCGCAAGCCGGCCACCGTGAACCGCTCAGGCGTCACCGCCGGGCTGAGCAGATAGCGCTGCTCGAACAGCAGCTGGCGGTCCTTGGCCAAGGCCGCAGCCTCGCCATTGGCGACCAGGACGAAGCGCGGATCGGCCCGCAGGCTGGCCGCCAGCGTCTTCGACAAGCGCGCGCGCTCGGCCGGCTCGCCGCCCTCGATGCCGATCAGCAGCATGCGCGAGACCATGCCGCTTTTCAGCTGATCGACCAGGATCTGCTGCTCGGGGCTGGGCCGGTCCGGCAAGAAGGCGGTGAGATCGGCCGAGAACGGGGTGCTCAAGATGACCAGGGCCGAGGCGATCAGCCCGGCCAGCCAGGCCAGCACGGCCAAGCGATCCGACCGGCTCACGCGGCGGCCGGCCCCTGGTCGTCCTGCTCCCGGCTGTGCCGCTCAGCGCTCAACTCTGGTTCCCCCCGCTCGCATCCGGCGTCAGCGCCGATGGTCGCCCCTTGTGGCCGCGGATCCGGCGCCTGTCGAGCGCGCCCGATGGCCGCAGCGCGCCCGGATCGCCTCATTCCGGCGACCAGGCGTTGAGAAAGGCGATCACCACGGCCGCTGCATTGTCCGCGGCCAGCTGGAAGAAGGTGCCGATCTCGTTCTCGCCCGGACCGCCGCCGGCCAGGTCGGACAGGATGCGAAAGGCAAGGAACGGCACCTGATTGGCATAGGCCACGGTCGCGATCGCGGCCGTCTCCATGTCCAGGACCCGCGCCTGGAAGGTGGTCTGGGTGTAGCGCCGAAACGCGGCATTGTCGACGAAGGCCTGGCCGGACACGCCATGGCCGCCGGTGACCAGCCGGGGCGTGCCGTCCAGGCAGGCCTGGGCCGCGGTGCAGCGGTCCAGCGCGAGGCGCTTGGCGAGCTCGGCCGCAGCCGCCAGCATGCCCGGGTCGGCCTCGAACCAGAACCGGCGCGTGCCGCTCTCGGCGCCGGCGCGACGGACCTCGACCGGCTGCGGAAAGATCATGCCGTAGTTGGGAAAGGTAGGCTCCGCCCAGCTCGGCAAGGTGAAGTCCTCGCCGGCGACCTGGCGGGCGAAGATCGCTTCCAGATACTGGCCCCAGCGGGCCGGCGCCACGACGTCGCCGATCGCGAGGCCGGGATCGACCCCGCCGGCGATCCCGCTCACCACCAGCGCCTCGACCTGGAAGCGGTCGAGCAACAGCTGGGTGGTCATGGCGGCGTTGACCATGCTGATGCCGGACAGCGCCAGCACCACGTCCTTGCCGCCCAGCCGGCCGAGGGTGAAGCGCACGCCGTTGGCGAAGCGCTCGCTGGGCGCCTCGATTGCCGCCTGCAGCTGCTCGGCCTCGGGCGGATAGGCCGAAAGCACCGCGATCCGGGGCGTCGCATCGAGCGGTTCGGCCGCGCCTGCCGGTCCGTCGGGCAGCCCGGCGAGGGCGAGGGCGAACCACAAGCAAGCAGCGGGCTTCGGCATGGGATGCTCCAGCAATGGCGGCCCGGCCAATCTGCCGGAACTCGCCAAGCGAACCTAGCCCTGGAGCGCCGGCCGATTACGCATTTGCCGAACTGCTGACGGCCGGCTAACCCTGGCGGCATGGTGCCAGGCCACCTCACGCCCTCGTCCCCTGCCCAGCCGGCTGCCGCCACCCTGGCGCCGCCGCATCCGAGCTTTCGGGAGGCGCTGGCGGTCTGGCTGCGGATCGGTCTCCTGGGCTTCGGCGGACCGGCGGGCCAGATCGCGCTGATGCATCGGCTGCTGGTCGAGGAGCGGCGCTGGGTCGGCGAGCAGCAGTTCCTGCATGCGCTCAACTACTGCATGCTCCTGCCGGGCCCCGAGGCCCAGCAGCTCGCGATCTATGTCGGCTGGCTCCTGCATGGCACGCGGGGCGGCGTGGTCGCCGGCACGCTGTTCGTGCTGCCGGGCTTCGCCGTGATCCTGGCGCTCAGCGCCGCCTATGCGCTCTGGCAGGACACCGCCTGGCTGGAGAGCCTGTTCTTCGGCCTGAAGGCGGCCGTTTTGGCGATCGTGCTCGAGGCGCTGCTCCGGGTCGGGCGGCGGGCCTTGCGCAACCGGCTGCACCAGGCGCTGGCAGCGCTGGCCTTCCTGGCGCTGTACGCGCTGCATGTGCCCTTCCCCGTGGTCGTGCTGGCGGCCGGGCTGCTCGGCCTGGCGGCCAGCCGCTGGTGGCCGGCGCTGGTGACGGATCGCCCGGCGGCCGAGCCGGCCGGCGCCGCCAGCCTGGCCGATCTGCTGGCGGCGCAGGCGGCGGCGCGCGCCGGTCCCAGCCTTGGCCGCGCGCTTCGCGTCCTGGCGCTGTGGGGCAGCCTCTGGCTCGGGCCGATCCTGGCGCTGGGCCTGTGGCTGGGCTGGGCCAGCATCTTCCCGACCCTCGCCCGGTTCTTCGCCCAGATGGCCCTGGTCACCTTCGGCGGCGCCTACGCCGCGCTTGCCTATGTCGCCCAGGCAGCGGTCCAGACCCATGGCTGGCTGCGGCCGGGCGAGATGCTGGACGGCCTGGCGCTGGCCGAGACCACGCCGGGACCGCTGATCCTGGTCCTGACCTATGTCGGCTTTCTGGCCGCGTTCCGGGCGCCGGGCGGCCTCGAGCCGCTGCTGGCAGGCGTGCTGGGCGCGGCCCTGACCACCTGGGTGACCTTCGTGCCCTGCTTTCTCTGGATCTTCCTGGGCGCGCCTTATGTCGAGCGGCTGCGCCACAACCGGGCCCTGGCCGGCGCGCTCGCGGCGATCACGGCAGCGGTGGTCGGCGTGATCTTGAACCTCGCCTTATGGTTCGGCCTGCATGTCCTGTTCCGGCAGGTGGGCGTGCTGGGGCTGGGCCCGGTCGCGGCCGCCTGGCCGGTCTGGCGCACGCTCGATCCGCTCGCGGCCGCGCTCGCTGCCCTGGCCGTGCTGGCGCTGTGCCGCTGGCGCCTCGGCATGGTCTGGACGCTGGTCCTGTGCGCCCTGGCCGGGCTGCTGCTCAAGACCCTCCTGCCAGGCGGCGGCGTAGGATCCTGGTAGGGACTAGAGCCGCTCCGCCGACCAGCGCCGGCCAGAATTTACGGTTTGTTCAGGACTTCGGGCGATCCTGACCAAGGTCCATGCGACCCTGGGAATCCGCGCGCCGAACAATTTCTTGATGGATCGGGCGAACTCCCAGGGTCGCATGGACCAAGAAGGTGGGTGTGAGACTAGGCGAACATGGTGAAGAAACCATTGGCAAGGTGGACGGGCGCGATGGGCGATGGCGGTAGCTGATGTTGTTGCGGGCCGGCGGGCCGCGGTCGGCATTGGGGTGAGCTGCTGGTCGCGAACCGCATTGAGGTGCGGCGCTGGCGCTTGATCGGTCAAGGGCCCTGACCAATCAAGCGCCAGAATTGCAGAGGCGGAGCATGGCTGCAGCGGCTGGTGTGAACGGTGGGGCACACCCAGCCAAGCTATTGATCGATCGAGGCGTTGATGGTGCAGCTGGCCGCCAATGGCGGGCGCGAATGAGCGGTGTGATGGGGCCGGCCTAGGAACGAGGGCGTGCGGCGGTCCATGCTCGCGGCGGCATCGGCGGCATCGGCGGCATCTTTGATAAGCCTCGACGCGTCGAGTGCTCGCGTGACTGCCACCAGTCTTTGGTCCGCCGACCACGACCGCGGAACCGGCCACAGGCAGCTCGGGCCAAAATCCGCGAGTCCTTGTCGACGGCAACGGTCTTCCCCGATGACCTTGCGAACTACCCCGCAAGCGACCTGAAAGGGCTGCTGGCCGGACGTCGAGTATCGCAGCACAAACCGCAAGCCTGGCGGTGGCGGCGCCGCACCTTGTCGCCATGTGCATCGACGACTCCTGGTCCTCGCGTTGACCACAGGCCGCAGCACCGACATCAGGGTCGCGACCAAAATGCAGGAAGCCTTGCCGGCCCCGTGCGACCGCGCCCAATGGCGATGCCATTCGATCGCGGCGCCTGGCACGCGCGATCCGTTGAAGGCGTGCGCGGATGGCTCCGAGACGCCGCTCGCGACACGCTACGACCGGGGCGCACTCGTCGTGCCCGGCCTGCGATGGGCTGATTGCGCCTCGAGCCCAGGCCCTGACTTCAAGCCGCAGCCTTATGGCGGCGAGGGTGAGAAAGGCGAGGTCGGTGGCGGCCAGCTTGTCATGGCGGACGGCGAGGCGGCGGTACTTCTTGAGCCGGCCGACGAGGGGCTCGACCGGGTTGCGCTCGCGATCGACGGTCCGGACTATGAGCAGAGCGTCTGGCCGCAGGTGTGGCCGACCGCGTTGCTTGGGCCTGACCGCACCCCCGGTCATGAGCGGTCGAACGCCGTCTGCTCGTGCTGCTCTCCGGCGGTCAGCGCGGATGCAGCTTGCGGCCAAAGCCACCGCGGGAGCGGCCGAGCGCTGGATGCCGCTGCCCCTTTGGCGCCGACGGCCTGGCGCTGCGCCCGGAGGCTGGCGCCGTCCACCATGTGGCGGCTCCAATCCAGCCGCCCTTCCCGCCTCGGCCTGGACCGCGGCCAGCAACCGCTTTTGATCCGACGCTGAAAGCGGGTCGCCACGGTGCCGGTTGGCCGATGCGCAGCATTGGTGGCGGCAGCCAGGGCGGCAGCCGCGCCCACGCCGCCTTGCTCAGTGCGCTGACACGTTGGGAAGCACGGCCTAGCCATGCAGGCCGGCGACGATCGGCATGCGGGCGGCGCGCACGGCCGGGAACAGGCCGCCGACCAGGCCGACCACGAGCGCCAGGAGCACGCCCTGCAGGA
>CADEGR010000022.1:15498-29604 GCA_902826935.1 uncultured Alphaproteobacteria bacterium
GGGAACAGGCCGCCGACCAGGCCGACCACGAGCGCCAGGAGCACGCCCTGCAGGATCAGGGTCGGGCTGAGCTTGAAGCTGAACACCACCTGGGTGAAGCTGCTGCCCAAGGTCGAGGTGGTGAAGCCGTCGAACACCAGATAGGTCGCAGCTGCCCCGATCACCCCGCCCAGGACCGCCAGCAGCAGGCTCTCGGCGAGCGTGCCGATGAAGGCGGCCGCGCCGCCGAAGCCGATCGCGCGCAAGGTCGCGATCTCGACCGCGCGCGCGGCGACCGAGCTGTACATGGTGTTGAGCGCGCCGGCGAGCGCGCCCAGGGCCATGGCGATCGCCAGCGGCCAGCCGAGCTTCTGGATGAGGTCCGAGGTCTGGGACGCCTGCTCGGCGAAATATTGCTGCTCCGAGAGCACGTCCAGCTTCAAGCGCGGATCGCTCGCGACAAAGGCCTGGAGCTCCGGCAAGGCGGCCGGGCTGGTGAGCCGCAGGCGCACGGTCTGGACCACGTTGTTGCGGTTGAACAGGCTCTGGACCACCGCGAGATCGCCCCACAGCTCGGACTCGAACACGCTGCCGCCGGCCTCGAACACGCCGACGATGGTCCAGCTGCTGGTGCCAAACCGCACGGTCCGGCCGAGCTCGAACCCGGCGAACTCGCTGAGCAGGCTCTTGCCGACCACGACCTCGTTGGCGCCCGGCGCGAACATCCGGCCCTCGGTGATCCGGACGCCTTGCCGGATCGTCGCCCCCGCCAGGGCGATGCCGCGCAAGGGCAGGTTCGCCTTGGTGTTGCTGGAGCGCTTGATGCCGTCGACCACGAGATAGAGCTCGGGCGAGACCAGGGGCTTGCCGGCGGTATCCTTGGCTACACCCGGCGCCTCCTCGAGCAGGCGGACCTGATCGCGCGCGATCACGCTGTTCAGCTCGGCCTCGGCGCCGGCGCGCAAGGCGACCGCGACGTCCGGCGAGCCGGAGCCGGCGACGGTCCGCCTGAAGCCGTCGGCCATCGCCAGGAACGAAAGGAGGACCATGACCACCAGGGCGACCGCGACCACGGTCGAGAGCGACAGCCAGAAGCGCTGCGGGATGCTTTGCAGGTTGATGCGGGTGACCGCGGCGGTCTGCAGGAGGAAGGAGCGCATGGCTCAGCTCCGGCCTAGCGCGTCGGCGATCTTGAGGCGCATCGCGTTCAGCGCCGGGACCAGGCCGGTGATCAGGCCCAGCGCCAGCATCAAGAGCAGGGCAGCGCCTGCGATCTCGGGCGTGATCGCGATGCCGGGCACGAAGTTGGCCAGGCTCTCGCGCATGGCCATGGCGATCAGCCAGGCGATGCCCAGCCCCGGCAGGCCGCCCAGGAGCGCCAGGAGGATCGATTCGCCCAGGACCAGGCGCAGGATCCGGCCGCCCGGGAAGCCAAGCGTCTTCATCACGCCGATCTCGCGGGTCCGCTCGCGCACGCTCATCACCATGGTGTTGCCGACGATCATCAGGATCGTGACGAAGGCCGCGCCCACCACCAGCAGCACGATCAGCGCGATATTGCCCAGCTGCGCCACGAACGCCTTGTTGAACGCCTTCTCGGTGTCGGTCGCGGTCTCGTAGGACGAGTTGGCGAACATCTGATCGATCCGGTCGGCCACCTGGTCGTTCAGCGCCGCCGAGGTGGTGCGCAGGATCAGCCAGCCGATGGTGTCCTTGCCGAACGAGCGGGTCTCGTCAAAATAGGCGTACTGGAACAGCATGAAGTTGGTGTCGATCTGGGGCTTGGCGGCCTTGAGGATGCCGGTGATCGTGAAGTCCCAGGTCGAGGAGCCGTTCTTCTGGCTGAAGATGCTGCTGGCGATCGGGATCCGGTCGCCGACCTTCCAGCCCCATTTCGCGGCCAGGGTCTCGCCGACCAGGGCCCCGGTCCGCTCGCGGACGAAGGCGTCAGCCTGATCCGGCGCGACCTCGAACTCGCTGGCGAAGATCTTGAGGTAGCTGGCCGGCTCGATCGCCAGCACGACCGTGAAGTTCTTGGGATCCTGGTAGTAGCCGCCGAACCAGTTGGCGTGGGTGACATCGGCCACGCCTTCGATCGACTGGATGCGGTTGTAGTAGGCGATCGGCAGCGGCTGGGTGAAGTTGATCTTGTTGACCGTGACCAGCCGGTCGGCCGCGGCCAGGTCCTGGCCGGCGTTGAACGCCCGCTCGAAGCCCGCCAGCACGCCGAAGATCGCAAAGGCGATCAGGATCGAGACGATCATCAAGATCGCCCGCAGCTTCTTCCTGAACAGGTTCTTGAAGATCAGGAGGAAGTCGTTCATGCGGCGAGGTCCGCGGCGTCGACGAAGCGGCCCTTGTCCAGATGCAGCGTGCGCCTGGCGAACTTGGCGGCGGCCGGGTCGTGGGTCACCATCACGATGGTCTTGCCGAGCTCGCGATTGAGGGTCTGCAGCGTCGCCAGGATCTCATCAGCGGTGGCGCGGTCCAGGTCGCCGGTCGGCTCGTCGCAGAGCAGGAGCTGGGGATCCGACACGATCGCCCGGGCGATCGCGACCCGCTGCTGCTGGCCGCCCGACATTTCCCGCGGGTAGTGCTTGGCGCGGTCGCCGAGATTGACCACCTCGAGCGCGGTCGCGACATGGCTCTTGCGCTGCTGGCGGCCGAGCTTGGTGAGCAGCAGCGGCAGCTCGACGTTCTGCGCGGCGGTCAGCATCGGCATCAGGTTGTAGAACTGGAAGATGAAGCCGACATGGGCGGCGCGAAAGCGGGCGAGCTCGCTCTCGGCCAGCTGGTCGATCCGCTGGCCGGCGATCTGGATCTCGCCTTCATCGGCCCGGTCGATCCCGCCCAAGAGGTTCAAGAGCGTCGTCTTGCCCGAGCCGGACGGGCCCATGACCGCGACGAAGTCGCCGGCCGGGATCGCGAGGTCCAGGCGGTCGAAGATCGTGATCGTCTCCTGGCCCTTGACGAACCGCTTGCTGAGGCCGCTCAGGCGGACCAAGGCATCGTCAGCCATCAGCTGTCACTCCGCTGAGCCGGCGCGCGCTGCGGCGCGGCCGCCTGCATGGTTTGGCTGGACTGGGCGGCAAGGCCGGCGCTGGCGTCCAGGAAGGTCGCCTTGACCGCCATGTCCGGCAGGATGCGCGGATCCTTGACCTCGAGGCCGATCCGCACCTTGACGGTCGCCTTCTCGCGGTTGGCGGTCGGCACGATCGCGATCACCCTGGCCGGGATGGTCCAGTCGGGGTAGGCGTCCAGGACCGCGCTGACCTCGCCCTGGGTCCGGACCCGGCCGATGAAGGCCTCGTTGACGTCGACCTCGATCTCGATCGAGTCCATGTCGACCACGGTGCAGATGCCGGTCCGGGTGAAGCCGCCGGACGACAATGGCGAGATCATCTCGCCCGGCTGGGCGCTGCGCTCGGTCACGATGCCGGCGAAAGGTGCGCGGATCTTGTACTTGTCCAGCATCTCGGCGGCGCGCTCGGCCTCGAGCCGGGCGGTCTGGAGCTGGGTCCGGGCGAGGCCCAGCTGCGCCTCCAGAACCTGTGCCCGGGCCTGGGCCTTGGTCAGCTCGGCCTCGCTGGCGATACTCTTTAGCGACAGGTTCTGGAGGCGCCGATAGATCCGCTCGGCATCCTTCAGATCCGCCTCGACCACCGCCACGGCATCCGCCGCCTCCGCTTCGCGCGAGCGCGCCAGGGCCAGATCCTTGGTCGCCAGCACGCTGTCGAGCTCGGCCACCACCTGGCCCGCCTCGACCGTCATGCCCTCGTCGACCAGGACCTGGACGATCTTGCCGGTGGTTTCGGAAGCGAGCGTCGCCTTGCGCCTGGCGACGACGTAGCCGGATGCGATCAGGCTCGATTGCTGGGCGGGGGCCTGGACGACCGGCGCCGGCTCGGCGGCCGGCGGCGGCCGCTCGGCTTCGGCCGTGGCAGCCGGCGCGTCCGCGAGCAAGGCGCGCAGCTCCGGCTCGAACTGCCAGCCAACGCTCAGCAGCGCCACCAGCCCGACCGCCAGCGTCAGCCAGAACGGCCAAAGCCGCCGGCGCTGCGGGACCGGCGGCGGTGCTGCCGCCCGGTCGATCGCGAGGGAGCGCAGCAGCTTCGACCTGTCCTCGGCCACCTTGGTACCACCTTGCTGGTCATGACGTCGGCCGGGCCTGCCCGGGGGCAGCCTGGCCAAGGCCTGGCACATGCGCGCCCGGAGCCGGCACGCTCGGCGGCCGCGCTTGGCGTGACATGTAGGCCATCAGGGCGCACGCGCCAACCCTGGCCAAGCTTGCGCCGCTGGTCGAGGATGGCGGGAGGGGCTACCAGGGAGATGTCGGACATGGCCAAGCAGTTTCAGAAGATCGAGCCCGCCGAGCGCGCCTTCATCCTGCGCCAGAAGATGTTCTTCACCGCGACCGCGGCCGCCGACGGCCGGATCAACCTCTCGCCCAAGGGCCTGGATGCCCTGCGCGTGCTGGACGAGCACCGGGTCGCCTATCTCGATCGCACCGGCAGCGGCAACGAGACGGCCGCCCATCTGCGCGCCGATGGCCGGCTGACCCTGATGCTCTGCGCCTTCGAGGGCCCGCCTTTGATCCTCCGGCTATACGGCCGTGGCCGGGTCCTGCGGCGGGGCAGCCCTGGCTATGCCGAATTGCTGGCGAGCCAGTTCGGCGGCGAGGAGCCGCTGGGCGCCCGCCAGATCGTGCTGCTCGAGGTCGAGCTGGTCCAGACCTCCTGCGGCTTCGGCGTGCCGCTCTACCAGCACACCGGCGAACGGCCAGCGCTCGACCGCTGGGCGGTCAAGCAGGGCGAGGCTGGCCTGGAGGCCTATCGGCGCCGGCACAATGTCAAAAGCCTGGACGGTCTGCCGACCGGGCTGCTCGATGATTCGATCGGGGTGACCTAGTCGAAACAACGGAGCCGACCAGTATACGATCGCCTCCAAAGCGAAAATTCACTTGCCGGTTCAAATCATGCGCCAGTTTTGCTACGGTCGCGCCGCAACCTTCACTTCCAGTTGCCAACAACAGCAGCGGCACGGCGTGCGACATGACGATGGAATGGCGGAGCATCCAATATCTGCGTGCGTTCGCGGTGCTGATCGTGGTCTGGCACCACGCCTGCGAGCAGCTGACCAAGCTGGCCGGCGGCGTGATGCCGGCCTGGCTCGACGGCCGCGCCGGGGTCGATCTGTTCTTCGTGATCAGCGGCTTCATCATGTGGACCACGACCCAGGCGCGCCCGCCCGATCCGCGCGAGTTCTGGCGCCGCCGCGTGATCCGGATCGTGCCGACCTACTGGCTGTTCACGCTCCTTCTCGTGGCGGTCATGGCGGAAGCGCCCGGTTTGTTCGCGGCCTCCCATCTGGCGGCCAGCCACGTCATCCTGTCGCTCCTGTTCGTGCCCCACTACCATCCGTTCGAGCCGGATCGCATCTACCCGCTGTTGTCGTTCGGCTGGACCCTCAACTTCGAGATGTTCTTCTATCTGGTCTTCGGCGGTGCCTTGTTGCTGCGCGAGCGCTGGCGGCTGGCCGCGGTGGCGGGGCTGTTCGTGCTGCTGGTCGCGGCCGGCCTCGCCCACCACTGGCACAATGCCCTGGCGGTCACCTTCACCAGCCCGCTCCTCCTGGAGTTCGTGCTGGGCCTGGCGATCGGCCAGGCGATCACCGGCGGCTGGCGGCCGCGCGCCATCCCGGCCGGCGCCCTGGCGCTGGCGGGGCTGGTCGGCCTTGCCGGTATCCGGCATTGCCTGGGCGATCCGTCCGAGGATCTGCGCGTGCTGTATTGGGGTCTGCCGGCGGCAGCCCTGGTGGCCGGCGCGGTCGGGCTGGAGCGGGCGATCGGGGTCGCGCGCCTGCGCCTGGCCCATCTCCTGGGCGATGCCTCCTACGCCATCTATCTCAGCCATTTGTTCACGCTCGGGCTCCTGCACTGGCTCTGGCCGCGGCTGCCGCTGGTCGATCGGCTGCCGGGACAAAGCTTCGTGGCCGCGGCGCTGATCGCCAGCTCGGCAGGTGGCATCCTGGCCTATCTCGCGATCGAGCGGCCGGCCGGGCAGTTCCTGCGCCGGCGGCACCGCCGGCCGGCGCCGGTCGTGGCCACGGCGGCGCTCGCCCCCTAGATCCCGGCCTGACAGCCGGGCCGATC
This sequence comes from uncultured Alphaproteobacteria bacterium, assembly GCA_902826935.1. Classification (GTDB taxonomy): domain Bacteria; phylum Pseudomonadota; class Alphaproteobacteria; order Geminicoccales; family Geminicoccaceae; genus CADEGR01. The sequence continues at coordinate 21,629 of CADEGR010000022.1, forward strand.
GATGGCATCCTAGCCTTGCCAGGCCGGGGACCAGGCCGGCCCAGGGAGGTTATGCCATGAGCAGGCTGATCCGGCTGGCACCCGAGGACAATGTCGCGGTCGCCGCCAGCACCAGCGCGCCGGCCGAGCAGCTCCTGCTGGACGGCCTGACGCTGACCAGCCGGAGCGCCATCCCCTTTGCCCACAAGATCGCCCTGGTCGCGATCCCGGCGGATGCGGTGGTGATCAAGTATGGCGTGCCGATCGGCCGGGCTTCTGGGCCGATCGCAGCCGGCGAGCATGTCCACGTCCACAATATCCGCAGCGACTACGTCAACAACCAGGTCGATTTCTACGACGCGCCCGCGACCGCGGCAGGAGGGGAGCCATGACCATGCTGGGCTATGCCCGGGCCGACGGCCGCAAGGGGGTCCGCAACTATCTGGTGGTCGCCTATCTGGTCGAATGCGCCCACCACGTCGCCCGCGCCATCGCGACGCCGTTCGAGGCGGACGGCGTGCAGCTGATCGGCTTTCCGGGCTGCTACCCCAACGCCTACGCCCAGCGCATGATGGAGGCCTTGTGCACCCATCCCAATGTCGGCGGCGTGCTGGTGGTCTCGCTCGGCTGCGAGCAGTTCAACCGGCCGCGCCTGCTTGAGGTGATCGAGGCGTCGGGGCGGCCCTGCAGCCTGGTCGGCATCCAGAAGACCGGCGGCACGCGTTCGACCATCGCCGCCGGCCGGGCCTGGGTCGAGGACGCCCTGGCCGCGCTCCGGCGCCAGCCGCGGGTGCCGATGGGCTTGGCCGAGCTGGTGATCGGCAGCGAATGCGGCGGCTCGGATGCGACCAGCGGCCTGACCGCCAACCCGGCGATCGGGATCGCCTCGGACCTGCTGGTCGATGCCGGCGGCAGCGCGATCTTCGAGGAGCTGGGCGAGCTGTTCGGCTGCGAGCAGCATATGGCGGCCCGCGCGCGCAGCCCTGGCCTGGCCGAGGAGATCAAGCTCGCCATGGCGCGGGCGACCCGCCATTACGCGGCGCTCGACCAGAGCAGCTTCGGCGGCGGCAACATCACTGGCGGGCTCTCGACCATCGAGGAGAAGTCGATCGGCGCCTACGCCAAGAGCGGCACCCGGCCGATCGCCGGCCTGCTCCGCCCCGGCATCCAGCCGCCTGCTCCCGGGCTCTATCTGATGGACATGGTGCCGGACCAGCCGACCAAATGGGGCTTCGCCAACATCAACGACAACGCCACGATCGTCGAGATGATCGCCTGCGGGGCGCAGGTCATCCTGTTCTCGACCGGGCGCGGCTCGGTGGTCGGCTCGGCGATCGCCCCGGTGATCAAGATCGCCGCCAATCCCGAGATGTACCGGCGCATGGCCGAGGACATGGACGTGGATGCCGGCCGGATCCTGGAGCAGCGGGCCAGCTTGCCCGAGGTGGGGGCGGAGATCTTCCAGCTGATCCAGGCGGTCGCCGGCGGGGCGCCCACCAAGTCGGAAGCGCTCGGCCACCAGGAGTTCATCCTGGGCTACAAGTCGTTCGCGCCGCTCGGCCCGAGCTGCCTGCCGGTGTGATCGCGGACGCCCGCGGTCGGGCCGGTCAGTCTAGAGCTGGCTGACCGTCAGCACCGCCAGCATGGCGATCAGCGCCAGGCCGAAGGACGCGCCGAGCCGCCGCATCGGCGTGGATTGCCGCGGTGCCCGCGCCTTGAAGGGCGGCGGCGCCTTGGAGCTTAGCCTCAGGTAATGCAGGCTCTGCTCCATGCCCTGGATGGTCGCGAGCTGGCGCTCGAACCGGCGCGGGCTCGGCTCGACCAGCGCCATGGGCTGAGCGGGGCCGACATGGGAGGAGCAGCGGCCGACCCGCTTTTGCAGATCCCTGGAAAGCCAATGGTCCAAGCTTTCGCTTGCCATGACAGCCTGTCCCAACAAGGCGTCTCAACGCCGTTCAAGCCACAACGCTGGCCATCGCTGATGGCCGGATCCGGCGCTCGTTTTGATTTTTATGCTTGCGCGAAGCGGAGTCCGATCCGCGATCGAACTCTCCTTGACCTGTGGCTGTTCTAGCACAGTGCAGGAACGTCCGCCAAGCCTAATTTGGGGCAGCCTTGGCCGCGATAAACAGCTGGAAACATTTATTTTTAGAAGCGTTTTTCATCCTGTGGTGGAGGCCGCCGGCGCAGTTCAATCGAACCGATACTGCGCTGCAAAAAAAGATTGGCGCGCTGCCGCATTTCTGCTCTAGGCTCGGGCCCCGTAATCCCGCTCGAAGGATCATCGCCCGCCATGGCCGAGCCCTCACCGACCAATGGTGTCAGCGACGAGAAGGTCGCGGTCGTCAAGAAATACGCGAACCGTCGTCTCTACAATACTGCGTCCAGCAGCTACGTTACTCTGGATGATCTGAGCAAGATGGTGCGCGAAGGCCATCACTTCGTGGTCTACGACGCCAAGAGCGGCGAAGATCTGACCCGGTCGATCCTGACCCAGATCATCCTCGAGGAGGACGGCAAGGGGCGCAATCTCCTGCCGATCAACTTCCTGCGCCAGCTGATCCGGTTCTACGACGACAGCCTGCGCGCCTTCCTGCCGCGCTATCTCGAGCTCAGCATGGAGAACTTCGCGAGCAACCAGGAGCAGATCCGGCGCTATATCGAGGGCACCTTCGGCCGGTTCTTTCCGATTGGCCAGTTCGAGGACATGGCGCGCCAGAACCTGGCGCTGTTCCAGCGCGCGGCCAACATGTTCGCGACCACGGACAGCGGCGCCACCGGGCCGGACGAGGCCGATCAGCAGCGCAGAACCGATAGCGAGACCTCCAAGGAAATCAAGGAATTGAGCGCGCGTATTGAAGCGCTGCAGCAGGAACTGGGCAAGCTGGTCGACGTCCAGAGGAAGCCGCGCAGCTAGGGCTTGGGCGGCGCCCGCCCCTTCATTTCCGCAGGCGGCGCCCTATGGTGGACAGCAATGTCCACGCCTCGGAGAGCATGCCCGTCATGGCCCACTTCATCGCGATGAACCGCTTCAAGGTCAAGCCCGGCTCGGAAGCCGCGTTCGAGGAGCTCTGGCTGACCCGCGAGTCCCACCTCGAACGGGTGCCAGGCTTCGTCGAGTTCCATCTGCTGCGCGGGCCGCAGGCCGATGACCACGTGCTCTATTCGTCCCATTCGATCTGGCGCTCGCGGGCGCATTTCGAGGCCTGGACCAAGTCGGAGGCGTTCCGGCTCGCCCATCGCGATGCCGGCAGCGCCAAGGGCAAGGCCGAGTATCTCGGGCCGCCGCAATTCGAAGGCTTCGAGGTGATCCAGACCGTGGCGGCCGCCTGAGCCGGGCAGCGGCTCAAGCCGTGGGCGCGCCGATCACCAGCTCGACCCGACGGTTCTGCTGGCGGCCAGCGGCGGTGTCGTTGGTCGCGACCGGATAGTCCTCGCCCCGGCCGCGCACGGTGATCAGATCTGGCGCCACGCCATCTTGCACCAGCGCGTCGCGCACCGCCGCGGCGCGCCGCTGCGACAGATCGCGATTATAGGCCTCAGTGCCGCGGTTGTCGGTATGGCCCTCGACCAGGATGCGATCATTGCCACCAGCCTTGACCGCCTCGGCGATCCGCCGAACCTGCTCCTGGCCACCCGGCTGCAGGGCCGCGCCATCGACCTCGAACAGGATGTCGCCCAGCGTCAGCACCAGGCCGCGCTCGGTCTGCTTGCCCTGGAGGTCGGCCAGCTGCGCGCTCAGCGCGGCATTGCGGTCCCGGGCGGCGCGGGCGGCGGCAAGCGCGCTGTCGGCCCGCGCTTCGGCCCGGGCGGCCTGCCAGCGCTCGGCATCCAGGAGGATCTGATCGCGATCGCTGGCGAGCGTGTCGATCCGCGCCTGGGCATCGGAGGCGGCGGCCTGCTCTTCGGCGATCTGCACCCGGCGATCGACCAGGTAGGCCAGATGGTTCAGCTCGGCCTCGTTGGCCGCCCCCTGGGCCGCGGCATCGACCCGCGCCAAGGCCTCGTCGGCCCGCGCCGCGGCGACCGGGGCATGCTGCGTGACCAGGGGATCCTGATGCATGGCGCTGACGCTGCTGCGCGCCCGCTCCACCGCCGGCGGCGTGGCGGCACAGGCGGCGAGCGCCGCGCCCAGCGCCACCAGGCCGGCGGCATGGACGATCGGTCGACCCATCATCATGGTGGCGCTCCCGGAGGTTAGCGGGTTGGGCTGGAGGACGCGGCCTCGCGGCGCAAGGCGTCGTTGCTGGCCTGGAGCTCGGTCAGGTTCTTCTTGGCGAGCGCGGCATCGGTCCGGGCCTGGGCGAGCTGGGCATCGACCAGCGCCTGCTCGGCCAGGCGACGCGCCCGGACATTCTCGGCTTGCTCGACCGCACGATGGGCATCCTCGAGCTTGCGGCGCGCCAGATGGGTGTCCTCCAGCGCATAGGTGGGCGCACTGGTGTCGGCGAGCTGGCCGACCGCCAGCTCGGCCGCGCTCATCTGCGCAGTCGGCTCAGGATCGCTGGCGCAGGCCGCCAGGCCCAGGCAACCGGCGACCAGGAACAGGACGGATCGCGACATCGGAGGGCTCCCGGCAAGCATGCCGCCCCGCGTGGGCGGTGGCTGCCCGGACAACGCCCTGGATGTTCCGCAAGTTCCGTGAATTGCCGGCCAGCTTGGGCGCCGCTCAGCCCGGTCTGGCAGGCGCGCTGGCGGGCGCATGGGCCATGCCGGTGATCACCTGCTCGACCGCCTCGACGCTGGTCTGTCTGGGATCGATCGCATCCGCGACCACCCGGCCCCGCCGCATCACCACGATCCGGTCGACCACCTGGAACACATGGTGGATGTTGTGGGCGATGAAGATGCAGGAATGGCCGCTGTCGCGGGCGCTGCGCACGAAGCGGAGCACGCCTTGGGTCTCGGCCACGCCCAGATTGTTGGTCGGCTCGTCCAGGATGATCAGATCGCTGTCGAAGTGCATCGCGCGCGCGATTGCGACCGCCTGGCGCTCGCCGCCGGAAAGCGCGCTGATCGGCGTGTCGGGCGGGATGTTCTTCTCGATCCCGACCTGGCGCAAAAGATCGCGGGCGACCGTGGCCATCGCCGCCTGATCCATCCGGTTCAAGAAGCCCGGCGCCATGATCGGCTCGCGGCCGAGGAACAGGTTGCGGGCGATCGAGAGCTGGGTGACCAGGGCGGAATCCTGGTAGATCGTCTCGATGCCATGGGCGATCGCGTCGGTCGTGTTCCGGATCTCGACCTGCTGCCCACGGATATAGATCTTGCCGCTGGTCGCCCGGACCGCGCCCGAGAGGACCTTGATCAGGGTCGACTTGCCGGCGCCGTTGTCGCCCAGGAGGCCCACGATCTCGCGCTCCCGGACCTCGAAATCGACGTCCTGCAGCGCTTGGACATTGCCGTAGGACTTGCTGATCTGGGCCATGCGGATCAGGGGCTCGGCCATCGCTTCAGGTGCCTGCATGGTGGCGGCGCTCGAGCCAGGAATGGAGCGCCATCATGCCGAGGATGATCACGCCGATGAAGATATTGTAGGCGAGGCCCGGCACGCCGATCAGGACGATGCCGTTGCGCATCACGCGCAGGATGAAGACGCCCAGGACGGTGCCGATGATCGTGCCCCGCCCGCCGCTGAGCGCCGTGCCGCCGATCACGACCATGGCGATCACCTCCAGCTCGTAGCCGGTGCCGCTGTTAGGATTGGCGGCCGAGGTCCGGATCGAGCTGATGATGCCGGCGAAGGCGGCCATGGTGGCCGAGAGCATGAAGAGGCGGATCTTGGTGCCGGTGACGTTGACGCCGCGGGCCAGGGCCGCGGCGGGGTTGCCGCCCGAGGCCTGGATCCAGTTGCCGGCCCGGGTCTGCGTCAGGATGTAGCCCAGGATCAGCGCGGCGGCAGCGAACCAGAAGAGCGACATGTAGAGGCGGAACGGGCCGAGCTGGAAGTCGCCGACCAGGGTCTCCGCCAGCCACTGCCCTTCGGCGCTCCAGGTCCGCTGCGGGAAGCCGTCGGTGATGAACAAGGCGGTGCCGCGCACCACCAGCAGCATGCCGAGCGTGACCAGGAAGGACGGGATCTTGAGCCGGGTCACGAACAGGCCGTTGACCAGGCCGATCAGCGCGGCGACCACGACCGCGATGACGAAGGCGATCTCCAGGGACGTGGCGCCGGCGTTGAACAGGGTCCACATCAGGACCGGCGCGAAGCCGAACAGCGAGCCCACCGACAGATCGAACTCGCCAGACGTCATCAAGAGCGTCATCGAGAGCGCGATCAGGCCCAGTTCGACGGTGAAGGCCAGGGTGTTGGCAATGTTCTGCGGCGACAGGAAATCCGGGTTGATCGCCCAAAAGACGCCGATCTCGAGGATGAGCAGGACCAGCGGGCCGAGCTCGGGCCGCGCGATCAGGCGCTCGAGGAGACTGCGCTCAGGCATGGCGATGCCAGGGCCGTTGGCACCCTGCCGGGCCGCCGGCTGCGCCTACGAGGGGCGGCCAGCGGCCCGGCACCGGTGCCTGGTCCTGCTACTTGCCGGCCAGGATGTCGTCGTAGATCTGGGCGGTGTCCTTCTCGTACAGGGCACCGGTGATCACGTCGAAGCCGGGCGGGATCTTGCTGGCGGCCATGGCGGCCAGCGACAGGCCGACATAGCTGGTCGCCTGCGGGTCCTGCCACTGGGCGGCGTTGACATAGCCGCTCAGGACCTCCTGGGTGGTGTCGAGCGAATTGCCCCAGCCGACCACCGGGATCTCGCCCGGCGCCACGCCGACCTGGTCGAACACCCGCTTGATGCTGCCGGTGACCAGGTCGCCCAGGCCGATGATCGCCTTCACCTTGCTGCGGTTGGCGGTCAGATAGTCGGTCATGCGGGTGATGATCTCGGCCTGGTCGAGGGTCGCATCGGTCACCTCGTAGGTGATGCCCAGCGGCTCGAACACGCTCTTGATGCCCTCTTCCTCCTGCACGCCATAGGTGGCGCCGGGCACCTCGACCGGCAGCCAGACGAAGTCGCCCGACTTCACCAGACCCTTGTCGACCAGGTACTGCGCCCAGTTGCGGCCGAACACGACGTTGTCGCCACCGACATAGGCATCGAAGCTGGCGGTCGGATCCGGCGTGTTGATGTTGATGATCGGGATGCCGGCGTCATTCGCCTCCTTGGCGACCGCGACCAGGCTGCCGGGATCGGGGCTGGAGGTCACGATGCCGTCGGCCTTGGCCGCGATCGCGGCGCGCACCGCCTCCTGATGGGACGGCACGTCGCCCGAGTGGAACGAGGTGTTGACGGTGTTGCCGGTGTCGGTCGCCCACTGCTTGGCGCCGGCCAGGAAGTAGGTCCAGACCGGATCGGCCGGCGAGCCATGCGAGATCCAGTAGAAGGTCTTGGCCTGCGCCGCGATCGGCAGAGCGATCGCCAACAGCGCGCCGGCGCAGAGCAGCGCCAACCGTCTCGGCATGCGAGATGCTCCCATTTCATTTTGCTCCCTGTTGCAACCGCTGGCCGCGGCCACGGCCGGACTGTGCCGCCTGCCAGCCCCGACTGCAAGCCCATCGCCTTGCGCTCAGATCGTGCGCAGCATGCCGCCATCGACGAAGTAGGTCGAGCCGACCGAGTAGCTGGCCCGCTCGCTGCACAGGAACACGAAGAAATTGGCCAGCTCCCCCGGCGAGGCAAACCGATCGATCGGCGCATGCTCGCGCGCCACACTGGCCAGATAGCCCTCCCAGTCGCCACCCTGATCAGCGGTCAGCTGCTTGGCGGTCTTGATCCAGTCGGGCGTCAGGACCAGGCCCGGATTGACCGTGTTGACCCGGATGCCGTCCTTGACCACCTCGCTCGCGAGCGTCTTGGAGAACATCACCAGGGCCGCCTTGGTGACGTTGTAGATCGGCTCGTACCACAAAGGCTGGGCGGCGCAGATCGAGGCGTTGTGCAGGATCACGCCGCCGCCCCGCCGGCGCATCTGCGGCACGATCCCGCGCGCCAGGCGGA
>CADEGR010000022.1:29704-32107 GCA_902826935.1 uncultured Alphaproteobacteria bacterium
ATCACGCCGCCGCCCCGCCGGCGCATCTGCGGCACGATCCCGCGCGCCAGGCGGATCGCGGCCATGACATGCAGGTCCCAATAGGCCTGCCACTTCTCGTCCGGCGCGGCCATGATCGTCTCGTTGCTGCCGGTGCCAGCGTTGTTGATCAGGATGTCGGCGCCCGCGAACTCGCGCTCAGCGGCGGCGATCAGGGCCTCGGTGCCAGCGGCGGTCGCGACGTCGCAGGCCACGGTCGCGACCCGGACGGCATGCTGGCCCAGGATCTGCGCCCGCGCCGCGTCCAGCCGACCAGCATCGCGCGCCGCCAGCACCAGATGCACGCCCTCGGCCGCCAGGCCTTCGGCGACCGCCAGGCCGATGCCGACGCTGCCGCCGGTGATCACCGCGACCTTGTCCTTCAGACCGAGATCCATCGCCCCTCTCCTGCGCCGCCTATTTCACGATCGGGATCTTCGAGCGGTCGATGGTGATCGCCACCGCCGCCACCAGAACCGCGCCGAACACGATGTTCTGGGCGAAGATGTTGATGCCGAGGAAGGTCATGCCGATGCGCACGGTCGAGATCAGGAGCGCGCCGATCAGCGTGCGCCAGATGCTGCCGACCCCGCCCGTGATCGCGGTGCCGCCGACCACCACCGCCGCGATCGAGGGCAGCAGCAGCTCGTTGGCCAGGGTCGGCGAGCCGCTCGACAGGCGGCCGGCCAGGATGATGCCGGCAAGCGCGGCGAAGGCGGCCGAGAGGGTGAAGGCGATCACCTTCTGCCGGTCGACCTTGACGCCGGACGCATAGGCCGCCGCCTCGCCCGCCCCGATCGCAGCGCTGTAGCGGCCGAAGCGGGTGCGGCTCTGCAGCAGCTGCGCCAGGACCAGGACGACCAGGCCGATCAGGATGACATTGGCGAGGCCGAAGCTGCTGCCGGTGACCCAGGTCAGATAGGCCCGCTCGCTGTCGCCCAGCGTGATCGAGCGTTCCCTGGCGATCACCAGGGCGGTGCCGGCCAGCACGCCGCCCATGGCGAGCGTCGCGATGAAGGACGGGATGCGCAGCCGGACATGGGCGAGCCCGGCCAGGAGCCCCGCCAGGACGCCGACCGAAAGCGCCAGGGGAAAGGCCAAATAGCCGAGCTGGCCCACGGTCAGCGCCACGATCACGCTGGCGAGGGAAGCCATCGACTGGATCGAGAGGTCGATGCCGCCCAGCATGATCACGAAGGTGACGCCCGAGGCGAGCACGAACAGGACCGCGGTGTCGCTCGCCACCTGGAGCAGGGTCGAGAGGTTGACGAAGGTTGGCTGGAGCACCCCGATCAGGGCGACCAGCACCACCAGCGTCGCGAGCGGCAGCCATTGCCGCAGGCGGTCGGTGCCGAGCTGAGCCAGCAGCGTCGCCATCCTCGCCGGCCTAGACCATGTGCCGGATGAGGTCGACCTGCTGGGGCTTGTGGCCCGGCAGGGCGGCGCAGCGGTGGGTCACATGGCCATCGCGCATCACCAGGATGTGGTGGCTGAGCCCGATCGTCTCCTCCAGCGTGTCCGAGGTCAGGATGACCGCGATGCCGTCCGCCGTGACCGCCCGGACCAGCTCGTAGACCTCCTCCTTGGCGCCGACGTCGAGGCCGCGGGTCGGGTGGTCGAGGATCAGGATCCGGGCCTTGGCGTTCAGCCATTTGGCCAGCACGACCTTCTGCTGGTTGCCGCCTGACAGATTGAGGCAAAGGGTGTCGATGCCGGGCGTGCGCACCCTCAAGCGCTCGACCCAGCTTTCCGCCAGCCGCCGCTCGGCGGCGCTGTCGATCAGGCCGTGGCGGACCAGGCTCGCGAGATCGGCCAGGGTGATGTTGGCGGCGACCGGCAGGAACAGCACCAGCCCCTCGACCCGGCGCTCGCGCGGCACGTAGCCGAGACCCAGATCGACCGCCTCGGCCGGGCTGGCGAGGCGCACCTCGCGGCCATCGATCAGCAGGCGGCCGCGCTCATGGGGCGCGAAGCCCGCCAGCGTCCGGGTCAGCTCCTCGCGGCCCGAGCCGATCACCCCGGCGATGCCCAGGATCTCGCCCGCATGCAGCTGGCAGCTGACATCCTCATAGGCGCCGGTCAGGCCCAAGTGATCCAGCTCCAGCACGACCTGGTCGCCATGGGGCCGCTGGAGGGGCTCGCGGTAGTATTCGGCCTGCAGGCCGCGGCCAACCATCAGATGATGCAGCTGGCTGACCTCGGCGCCGGCCGCTGCCAGATCGGCGACGACCGCGCCGTCCTTCATGACGTAGATCCGATCCGACAGCTCCAGCACCTCGTCCAGGCGATGCGAGACGAAGATGAAGGAGGCGCGCGCCTTCAGGGCGCGCACGCGGGCGAACAGGATCTCGATGTCCTGGCGCTCGAGCACCGAGGTCGGCTCGT
>CADEGR010000022.1:32207-44133 GCA_902826935.1 uncultured Alphaproteobacteria bacterium
ACGCGGGCGAACAGGATCTCGATGTCCTGGCGCTCGAGCACCGAGGTCGGCTCGTCGAGCAGGATCACGAGGTGGCCCTCTGCCTGCTCCTCCAGGGTCAGGGCCTTGGCCAGCTCGACCATCTGGCGGGTGGCGAAGCCGAGCTCGCCCGCGCGGACGCGGGGGTCGATGTCGACCTGGACCTTGGCCAGCTGGCGGGCGGCCGCGGCATAGAGGGCCGGCCAGTTGACGAAGCCCAGCCTGGTGAACTGGCCCTCATTGCCGAGGAAGATATTCTCGCCGACGGTGAGGTTGGTCAGCAGCGACTGCTCCTGGAACACCATGCCGATGCCCTGGCTCATGGCATGGGCAGCCGACAGGAAGCGGACCGGCTTGCCGCCCAATAGGATCTGGCCGGCATCGGGCTGATAGACGCCGCTCAGGATCTTCATGAGCGTCGACTTGCCGGCGCCATTCTCGCCGATCAGGCCGACTACCTCATGGGGTCGGATCTCGATCGAGACCGATTTCAGCGCATGCACGCCGGGAAAGCGCTTGTCGACCTGGCGCAGCGCCAAGGCGGGCGGCAGCACCTCGGCAGGCGCGCTCATTTGACGATCCGGGCGCTGCGGTCGATCGAGAGCGCCACCGCGACGATGATCAAGAGCCCCTGCACCGCCGTCTGGATGCTGGGCGGGATGCCCATCAGGACCATGCCGTTGGCCAGCACGATCACGATGAACACGCCGACCAGGGTCTGCAGCACGCTGCCCTGCCCGCCCGAGAGGGAGGTGCCGCCGACCACCACGGCGGTGATCGTGGTGAAGAGGCGGCCAGTGCCGATCTGGGCGTTGCCGAGGCCGAGCTGGGCGGCCGCCAGGATGCCGCCGATGGCGTAGAAGATGCCGGCCAGCGTGAAGGTCAGGATCCGGATCCGGGCGACCGGCAGGCCGGACAGCGCTGCCAGCTCCTCGCCGCCGCCGAGCGCATAGATGTGGCGGCCGAGGCGGGTGTGGTTCTGAATGACGTAGGCGACCGCGAGGCACAAGAGAGCCAGCCAGAAGCCTTTGGGAAAGCCGAGCAACCGCTCGATCGCGAGCGAGCGGATGGTGCTGTCATTGACCCGGACTGCCTGGCCGGCCAGCAGGGCGTTGGCGAGCCCGACGCCGATGAACCACATGCCGAGCGTCACCATGAAGGACGGGATCTTGAGGCGGACATGGACCAGGCCGTTGACGAAGCCCAGCAGGGCGCCCACCGCCAGCACGATCGGAATCGCGAGCAGACCCAGATCGTTGCTGTTGGCGCCGTTCAGGACCAGCATCGCCAGGATCACGGCGCCCAAGGTCAAGACGCCCTCGACCGAGAGATCGATCGAGCCCATCAGGATGATGAAGGTGGCGCCCAGGCCCAGGACCAGCGGGATCATCGCAGCCTGGCTCATGCGCACGAAATTGCCGAAGGTCAGGAAGTTCGGGTTGATCAGCGTGATCAGGAGGCACAGCAGGATCAGCACGAGCAAGGGCGCCTGGGCGACCAGCTTGCGCCGCTTGGCCCCACCGGCGCGCTTGGCGGCAGGCGCCGCGCTGACCGCATCCGGAGTCATCCGGCTAACCGCTCACGGCTGGCTGAGCGGCACGGGTGCGGGCGGAACCACGGCCGGCCCGCACCCGGCGCACCTCAATTATACTGGATCTGACCGCTGGCGCGGCCCCAGATATCCTTCCAGTCGAGGGTCGGCTCGGCCTTGATGTTGCTGTCGTAGAAGGACTGGGCGTTGTCGGCGGTGATGATCACGCCGGTGCCGTAGAACTCCCGGTGCTCCTTGCCTTCCGCCGCCGGATCGAAACCGCCGGTCTTGGCCTGATAGCCGATCGCGAGGCCCATGCCGCCCTGCCAGTAAGGATCCCAGGCGACCGTGCCGACCATCTCGTTCTTCAAGATCGCCTCGACCGCGAGCTGGATGCCGTCGATGCCGGTGACCGGCACCTGCCCTGCCCGCCCATCCGCGCGCAGCGCCTCGACCGCGGCCAGGGCCATGTCGTCATTGGCCGCCCAGATGCCGCCGATCTGGTCGCCGAACTGGGTGAGCCAGGCATTGGTCTTGTCGAGCGCTTCGGTCGCCGACCAGTTGGCGACCTGGAAATCCAGCAGCTGGACGTCCGGATGCTCGGCCAGCGCCTGGTTCAGCCCGGCCTTGCGCTCGATCGCGGGCACGTTGGATTCGATGCCGCCCAGCGCCACGATGCCGCCCTTGCCACCCATCGCCTTGATCAGCGCATCGGCCATGGCCTTGCCGTAGGGCACGCCGCTGAACGAGATGTGGGCGACATAGTTGGGGTCGTGGTCCCAGGGATGCAGGTCGTTCGGCTTGTTCCACTGGGTCACCACATAGGCGCCGGCCGCCTTGCAGGCCTCGACGATCGGCCGGGCATCCGGGCTGTCGTTCGGATCGACATTGAGCACGCAATTGCCGCCGGTCCGGGCCAGGATCGCCTTGATGTCGGCGATGCCCTTCTCGCTGTTGCCCTCAGTCACCAGGGTGACATATTCGGCGCCGACCGACTTCGCGAAGGCGGCCCCGCCCTTGTTCCAGGTCGCGTGGTAGGGATTGGACAAGGAGCGGATCGAGTTGACCACGGTCGGCGTGTCGGCCGCGAAGGCGCGCCGCCGGAGGATCGCCGGAAAGCCGGCGGCCGCGCCAACCAGGGCAGCGCCCTGCAGCAGGCGCCGGCGGCCGATCCGCAGGCCGTCTTGGCCCGTCACGAGCTTCTTGGTCATGGTGGTGCTGCCTCCCTGGCATGCTTGCTGGCGCCGGCCGCGCGTCACGAGACCAGCTCGGAGGGTGCCGATCCGGCACCAGCCGCGCAGAGCCAAGGACTTGCCGCCGCGTCCTTTTGTTTGACTTGCTTGCCTCCACTACCGAACAGCTAGGCATCGCCAGGGTAGCCTGTCAATCGCTTTGCCGGCGCCCGGCCGGTGCCGGCCGTGAGCCTGGCCGGCAGCACCCGCCTAGGCGACGCCCGCCGCCGCCAGCGCGCCCTCGGCCTGCGGCGCAGTCGGCCCGTCGCCTGCGATCGTGGTTCGGCGCATGTCCCGGACCTCCTCGGTCTCGCGGTAGCGACGCGCCCGGTGCATGGTCTGCCGGTTGTCCCAGATCACCAGGTCATGCTGGCGCCAGCGCTGGGCGTAGACAAATTCTGGCTGGGTCGCATGCTCGGTCAGATCGCGCAGGAAGGCCCGCGCCTCCGGCATCGGCCAGCCGAGGATCGTGCCGGCATGGGACGACAGGAACAGGGACTTGCGGCCGGTCACCGGATGGGTCCGAACCAGGCGCTGGCGGACCGGCGCGAAGCTCGCCCGCTCGGCCTCGGTGAACTCGGTGAAGCCGAGCAGGCCGCGCGAATAGAGCAAGGAATGCTCGCAGACCAGATCCTCGATCTCCGCTTTGGTCGCGGCGTCTAGCGCGTCGTAGGCGGCGCGCATGTCGGCGAACTCGGTATTGCCGCCGGTCGCCGGCACCTGGCGCGCCGAGAGCAGCGAATATTTGGCCGGCACGGCGCGAAACGAGCTGTCGGAATGCCAGAGCTGGTTGCCGAGATTGAACATCCGCCGGCGGTCGTCGCGGGCGAAGATCCGCTGGTCGCGATCGAGGTTCGAGATGTCGGCCAGCTCGACCGCGAGCCGGCGCTCCTCCGGCTTCAGGACATTGCTGTTCACCGCCAGCTCGATCGGCCCGAAATTGCGGCTGAACGCGACCTGCTGCTCGTCATCGAGCGGCTGGTCGTGGAACACCAGGACGGCGTAGCGATCCAGCGCGGCCTCGAGTGCGGCCACCGTCGCGGCGTCAAGCGGCTGGCGCAGATCGATCCCTGACACCTCGCCCACGAAATGCGGCTGCAGCTGGCTGATGCTGAGCGTCATGCTGATCCCTCCCTTTGCCTGATTGGGCGGGCGGCCCGAACGCGCAAGCCAGCCGCCCTCAGCTTTCCTTCAGCTTCGATCGGCAGCCTTGCCCTGGCAAGGAAGATCGACCGGCTTGTGCGCCTCATCACAGCCAGCGCCAGGTTGCTCGGCAATCTTCGCCCGAGGCGCCAACCGATGGAGGTTGCATCCTTTGTCCGAATCCCCCACTCCGCAGCCGCTCCTAGCCTTGCCCGGCGCGCCGCCGATCCGGGCGACCGGCTCTTCGCTGGTGATCCATGAGTGGACGCTGTCCGGGCCCTCCTATCTGCATGTCCATTGGGCCGACGACGAGGCCTGGCATGTGCTGGCCGGGACGCTGATCTTCCGTTTTCAGGATGGCGAGGTCGAAGCGCCCGCGGGCAGCACGGTGTTCGTGCCGGCCGGCACGCCGCATACCTACCGGGTGACGCCAGGCAGCCGCTATCTGATCGTGCTGACGCCCAAGCTGGATCGCCTGATCACCGAGCTGCTCCAGCTGACCGATCCGGCCCAAATCAGATCGACCCTGGCGCGCTACGACACCACGATCGTCGACTAGCCGCCGCCAAGGCACGCGCGGACCAGGTCGCGATCCAAGGCGGCAGCACCAGCCGCCGCCCGGATCGGACCGTGGTCGTTCAGTGGCGCTGCGAGCCTGGCTCTTCGGTTTGCAGCTCTGTCGCCATCGGCACGCCATCCTGCACTTGGTAGAACACGCTCAACCGGTCGCCGGTCTGCAGCTGATCCATCATCGCGAGGTTCGGCGCCTGGAACACCCGATCGCCATCCAGCGTCACCGTCCGATGGTCGAAGTCGATGTGCACGATCTCGCCATCGGCGACGCCGGTCGTGCCCTCGACATAGCTGGCAGGCCGCGTGGTCACCGCCGCCGGCGCCGGCACGGCGCTGGCCATTGCCTGGCTATGCAGCTCGACCCGGCGGTTCTCGGCGCGCCCGGCCATGGTCGCGTTGCTGGCGATCGGATCGACCCGGCCGGCGCCCTTGACGGTCAGCTGGCTGGCCGGCACGCCGGCCTGCTCGAGATAGTCGGCCACCGCCTGCGCCCGGCGCTCGGCAAGCTTGGCGTTATAGGCGTCGCTGCCGGCATTGTCGGTGTAGCCGGTGACCGTGACCGGCATGCCCGGATGGGCCGTCACCTCGCTCGCGACCCGATCGAGCTCGCTCCGATCAGCCGTGGTCAGGCTGCTGCGATCGAAGTCGAAGGTGACCCGGCTGTTGAGCGCGAAGGGCGCTGGCGTGGTCACCGTGGCGGCGGCCTGGTGGGTCGCGGCCCAGCCCGCCGGCGGGCAGTTCTCGCCGGTCCGGTCGATCTCGGCGCGGTGCATGCCGGAGCTCGGCCGGGCGCCGAGCTTGGCGTCATAGAGCGCGTTGCATTCGGCCTGGCTCATGCTCGGCTGGCCGGTCGCGCCGGTGGCGGGCGCGGCCAGGGCCGGGCTCGCGAGCAGGCCCAGGACGGCCAGCGTCGCGAGGGCAGTGCTGTGCTTGTACATCATCCGACTCCGCTTGCGGCATCGCTCGGCCCAGGGTCGGACCGTTCCGCCGGGTGGCCGGGCGATGGCTTCATGAACAATGGGTCGGGCACCTTGCCCTTGGATGTCCGCGGGGTGAATTCGGCGTCATCCAAGGCCCTGCTGCCGCTCTTGCCAAACCACAGGGATTGCTTGCTGATCGGCCCTTGGGCTCCCATACTGCGCCAGCCTGGCGGGCGGCAGACCCGCGGGCCGAAACAACTCACGCGATAGTGACGGGGAGCAGTCCATGTTGAGGCAAAAAGGTTGGCTGGCGGGTGCCGCCAGCGCGCTGGCGCTCGCTGCGAGCGGGCCGGCCATGGCGCAGTCTGGCGTGCTCGAGAAGGCGGTCGGCGGCTACAGCTTCGAGGAGGCGGCCAAGGAGGCCGAGGGCACCAAGAACTACCATTCCAACGACGGTGGCCTGACCTTCGCGCTGATCACCCACACCGCCGGCAACGGCTTCTTCGATCCGACCTATGTCGGTGCCAAGGTCGCCGCCGACGCGTTCGGCATCAAGCTGTTGATGCTGGGCTCGGAAGCGCCGGTCGACGACATCCCGCGCCAGCTCGAGATCATCAACCAGATCGCCCAGGACCCGACCATCGACGGCCTGATCCTGACCACGCCGCAGGCCGGCGCCTATGACGACATCGTCAAGGCGATGGAGGCCAAGGGCGTGCCGGTGGCGACCACCAACAGCTTCGATGGCACCCTCTACGACCGCAACAACATCAGCCACACCGGCCAGGACGCCAGTGCCGCAGCAATTGGCGGCGAAGCCATGGCCAAATGCGTGCTGGCGAGCGGCGCCGAGGGCGGCTCGATCATCTTCCCGAACACCACCACGCTCGGCAATGTCGAGGTCAACAACCGGATCACCGCCGCCTTCGAGGCGACCGTGAAGGCGCTCAACGCGGCCGGCAAGCTCGAGCAGTTCACGGTCGACGCCGGGCCCACCAACATCGGCATCGACGTCGACCAGAACAACGTGGTGGGCTCGATCGTCAGCCTGATCGAGAGCCGCGGCAACGTGGTCGGCGTGATGGGCGCCAACGGCTTCGTGACGCCCGCGATCGGCGATGCGGTCGCCCAGCTCGGCATCGGCGACAAGGTCTGCTCCTACGGCTTCGACCTCGGCCCGGCGCAAAAGGAGCACATCAAGACCGGCAATCTGGATGGCGCCCTCGGTCAGCAGCCCTTCCTGCAGGGCTTCTGGCCGGTCATGCAGCTCTACCTCCAGATCGACCGCGGCATTGCGGCGGCGGATCTGGACACCAAGGCCCAGCTGGTGACCAAGGACACGGTCGAGGCGGTGGGCAAGCGGTTCGAGAATTAGCGGTTAAGCAACGTGGCGCCGAGGGCTCCTTTCGCCAGTGCCCCCGGCGCCCACTGCCTCAATACGCTTCGGCATAGTTGGCAGCGCCGAGAGTCTGATAGCCCGTGGCCATCGTCGCCTTGCAGGCCGGGCAGACCATCTGCAACCAGCCTTCCTGAGACACTGGGATCAGGATGATGCGCTTGCCGCCATGGAAGCAGCTCGTGCATAGGAAATGCGGTTCTTCACCATTCGCTGCGGCCTGGGTCAGGGCATAGACCTGGGCGGGCCCGATCCACGGGCTGACCAGCCGGTAGCGCGATTTCTCGGTCTCCCAGTCGGCCTTTTCCCTGAGCTGCGCTTCCAGCAAGCGGACCCTTTCCTGTAGCTCGAACTGGGCCGTTGTTGCCGAAAGCGCGCAATTCTGCGCCTGCAGGAGCGCACTCTGTAGTTCGATCACCTTGCCTTGAATTTCACTCATGCTTTTCATCTCGAGCAACGACCGAGCAATATCAGTCGCTGACTTCAGGCTCGAGATTGCAGCCTGGATTGCGATCAGATCCATGAAGCCTCCCATGCACCCGGTCAATGCACCATGGGTAGCGCTGCGCCGGGCGGCCGGAGCGCGTTGCTCACCCCCGCGCGATCGCGGCTGCCTGGTCCTGGCTGATCGGCTTGGCCAGCGGATCGGCATGCCGGTGCACCAGCTGCCACTCTGCGCCGACCCGCCGGAACACTAGAGTGACCCGCAGCGAAAACTCCTGCTCCGGCAGGCCGCCGACCGCGGCGCGCTGCCATTCAATCAGGGCCAGGACGGCCAGGTCGCCCGAGGCATAGGCCTCGATCAGCTCGATCTCGCCCTGGCCGCCCTGGAAGAAGCGGGCAAGGCGCGCCCGGTAGTCGGGCGACTCGTCGAAGCCGCGGGTCGGCGTGCCGCCGAACGGCGCCATCAGCGTGTAGTCCGGCGCGTGCTGGATCAGGGCCAGGTAGCCCTCGATGTCGCCCTTGAGCAGCGCCGTGTTCGCGCTCGCGGCGCGTTCCACCAGCGCGGCCAGCTCAGCCTCGCTCAGACTGGTCTGTGCCATCGCCTTGCCCTCCGGCTGCCCGCCAAGCCCGACGGACCATGGTACTCGCTTGCGCAAGCAGCCGCCATCCGCCCGCCGCTAGCCCGCCGGAATCATTGGATTCCCACCTTCTGCCCGTGCTACGCCTGGACCTGGGAGTGTGGCCGTCTGCGGGTGTGCCTGCTGGGCCCGAACGAATCAGCCTGCCACGGCCGGCGCGCGCCATTTGCGCCCGGCAGAACAGGCCGCTTGGGGTGGAGCATGGGGGGCGGATCCGGACGAGCGGCTGACGGCGCGCGGCATCGGCTAGGTCGTGCCACACGGGGTGGCCGCTGAGCATGGCGCGGCTGCGCGGCGTCTTGGGCAGCTGGGAGCTGGGGCTGCTGGCGGTGATGCTGATCCTGTATCTGGTCGGCATCTGGATCAACCCCAAGTTCTTCGGCAATGTGACCGCGATCCACGCCGTGCTGCGCGATGCCGCCCGCTATGGCGTGGTCGCGGTCGGCATGACCTTCGTCCTGGTCAACAAGGATCTCGATCTGTCGGTCGGCTCGACCTTGGGTCTGACCGCGGTCCTGTTCTCGATCTTCTTCGCGCCCACCCATTTCGACCTCGGCGCCGGGCCGGCCGCGTTGCTGTGCCTCGGCTTCGGCGTGGCGATCGGCCTGATCAACGGCGTGCTCGTGACCTATCTCCGGGTCCCGGCCTTCATCGCGACCTTGACCATGCTGTTCGTCGGCCGCGGCCTGGTGCTCGGCCTGACCGGCGGCAAGACCATCGGCTATGGCCAAAAAGCCGCCGGCTACGCCTTCTTCGCGCTCGGCCAGAACAACCCGCTGGCCTTCAACAACCAGATCCTGGCGTTCCTGGTGGTGGCGGTGCTGGGCGCCATCCTGCTCGGCCGGACCCGCTGGGGCTACGAGACCTACGCGACCGGCGGCAATCTCCAGGCTGCGGGCTATGCCGGCATCGACACCAATCTCGTCCGGATCCGCGCCTTCGTCCTCTCCGCCTTGTGCGCGACCCTGGCCGGGTTGATGAACGTCGCCCAGGACAAGGCGGTGACCAGCCAATATGGCCTGGGCGCCGAGCTGATCGTGATCGCCGCGGTGATCGTCGGCGGCGCCAGCATCCTGGGCGGCCGCGGCCGGGTGCTGGGCTCCTGCCTGGGCGCCATCCTGATCGTCCTGATCGACAAGGTCCTGCGGGAAGGCATTCCCACCACCCGCACGATCAACGTCGGCGGTGTCGACATGCAGGTTCAGGCCATGGCCCAGATGCCGCCGGGCGCGGTGCCGGCGTTCTTGGGCCTGATCCTGATCCTGGCGGTCCTGATCGAGCCCTGGCTGTTGCGCGGCAAGGTCCTGCAGCGCCTGGTGGCGCGCCTGCGCGGTCGGCCCTTGCCGCCGGTCGAGATCCAGAGCATCGCGATCGAGGCAGCGCGGACCCAGGGCACGGCGCTCAGCGCCGCCGCGATCCACCGGCGCGGCCTCGGCTGGTTCCTGGCCCAGCGTGAGGCAGCGGCCGTGATCTTCGTGATCCTGCTCTGGCTGGTCGGCTTCTATCTGCGGCCGGATTTCTGGGCCAGCATCGACAACAGCTTCAACCTGCTGCTCGCCTTCACCGAGATCGGCCTGATGGCGGTCGGCATGACCTTCGTATTGGCCAATGGCGATGTCGATCTCTCGGTGGGCGCGGTCCTGGCGCTGGCCGGCTCGACCGCGGCGTACCTGATGAAGTTCGCGGACGTGCCGCCGCTCTTGGCGGCGCTCACCGCCTTCCTGGTCGGCACGCTGGCCGGCGTGTGCAACGGCCTGCTCTCGACCAAGGCCCGCCTGCCCGCCTTCGTCGCCACCCTTGGCATGTTCTACATGGCGCGCGGCCTGGCGGCCTGGTTCGTGGCCGGCCGCCAGCTCAGCCAGTTCCCCGAAGGCTTTACCCTGGTCGGCCGGAAGTTCGTCGAGGTCTTGGCCTATGCGGGCATCCAGCTCGAGCCGGGCCTGCTGCGCGATATCGCGAGCGCGCTCAGCACCCAGACCATGATCCTTGCGGTGCTGGCGCTGGTCGCGGGCCTGGTCCTGGCCAAGACCGTCTGGGGCTACCGCGTGCTCGCGACCGGCGGCAACCGGCGGGCGGCGGACTATGCCGGCATCGACACGGACGCCGTGCGCTTTTGGAGCCTCCTGTTCTCGGCGATGTGCGCCTCGCTCGCCGGGATCATCTACATCGCCTATTTCCGCTCCTTCAACCCGTCTGCCGGCCAGCTGCGCGAGCTCGACGTGATCGCCTCGGTGATCATCGGCGGCGGCAGCATCTTCGGCGGCTACGGCACGGTCCTGGGCTCGCTCGCAGGCGCCGCGGTGATCACCCTGATCCGCGCCTTGCTCTCGCTCCAGGTGATCCTGGCCGATGGCAGCTCGATCATCATGCCGCAGCACTGGGTCAACGTGTTCATCGGCCTGATCCTGATCCTGGCGGTCCTCAGCGACATCTGGCTGCGCCAGGAAAGCCTCTTGCGCCAGCTCTGGCAGCGCTTGCGCCGCCAGCCGGCGAGGGAAGAAGCACCGGCATGAGCGACGCCAGCCCCCGCCCCGTGGTCGAGATGCGCGGCATCGACAAGAGCTTCGGCGCGATCCAGGCGCTGGTGAACGTCGATCTGACCCTGATGCCGGGAGAGGTCCTGGGCCTGGTCGGCGACAACTCGGCCGGCAAGTCGACCTTGATGAAGATCCTCTCCGGCGCCTATCAGCGCGATCGCGGCGAGGTTCTGATCGACGGCGTGTCCTGCCACTTCAAGAGCCCGCATGAATCGCGCGAGCGCGGCATCGAGATGATCTACCAGGACTTCGCGCTCTGCGGCAATCTGGACGTCGCCGCCAACATCTTCCTTGGCCGCTGGCCGACCAAGGGGCTGTTCGTCGACCGCGCTCGCATGGAAGCCGAGGCCAGCGCCGTGCTCCAGCGCCTCAAGGTCGACGTCAACCATGTCCGCCAGCGGGTCGAGAGCCTGTCCGGCGGCCGCCAGCAATCGGTCGCGATCGCCCGCGCGATCAGCTTTGCGCCCAAGGTCGTGATCCTGGACGAGCCGACCGCCAACCTCTCGGTGACCGCCACCGCCCGCCTGCTCGAGACCATGCTCGAGCTGAAGCGCCAGAACGTCGCCCAGATCATCATCAGCCATCGCCTGAACGACATCTTCGAGGTCGGCGACCGGGTCATGGTCCTGAAGCGCGGCCGCAATGTCGGCGAGCGACGGATTGCCGACATCACGGAGCACGAGGTGCTCGAGCTGATCGTCCGCGGCGAGGAGGCGGCAGCGGGACGATAGGGGGCTTCGCCTATTCAGAGCCTTCCACCCGCCCACGGCTTAGGCAGCTATTTCGTGATTTTGCCCTGAACCGGTACTTAAGTGGCGGATCGGTCTGGTGTAGATCACGGGCGTCTCAGACCTACACTGCAACGCACAGATAGTATAAGCTGGAGAAGAACATTCACCTTAGGATTTTGGCAATGCGAACGACTGCCGAGAGATCGCTAACCAACCGCCGCGCCGCAGTCACTCGGCATCTCTTGATCCAAATTACAAGAGCTCCGTAAATGTCTTGGCAGATATGCCTAACGACACCATCAAGCGGATTCGTTCGGATCTAAATGCACCAATAGCGGCTTTCGAAAATTTTCTGACCAAAGGCAAGCTTCCCAAAGATGGTGTCATGGCGATGGACAAAATAAAAAACGCCATAGATCAGTCCACGCACACCTTTGATGCAATCAACATCTACACATTTAATGCCATGCCAGCTAGGACGCAGGATGAACTAAATTCTCTAATTGCAATTACGGAAGCCGAAAAATTTACGAAGGATAATTAAGGCCCGAACACCGGCACCCGGAGTTCATTCGGCGCCGCAATGCGATCGAACGTCCCGTTCCAGCCGGCAAGGTGGGCCACGTCATCCTCAACCATGGCCTCGCCCCTCGGCATGAGAACCGTGCCCGTTAGTCGCCCGGCATCCGCGTTGGGCGTTTCATTCCAACCTCCAGCGTCTGGCTGAACGCATGACCCGACCTTCTGCGCCACGCTCACCCGC
>CADEGR010000023.1:0-30882 GCA_902826935.1 uncultured Alphaproteobacteria bacterium
CTACCGCGATCTGCCGCTGCGCATGGCCGAGTTCGGCGCGTGTCACCGCTACGAGCCGTCGGGCGCCCTGCACGGCATCATGCGGGTGCGCGCATTCACCCAGGACGACGCCCATATCTTCTGCACGCCGGAGCAGATCACCAGCGAGTCGATCGCCTTCTGCGACCTGCTGCGCAGCGTCTACGCCGATTTCGGCTTCACCGAGCTGCATGTGAAGTTCTCGGATCGGCCGCCGGTCCGCGCCGGCGCCGACGAGGTCTGGGACCGCGCCGAGGCGGCCTTGCGGGCGGCGACCGAGGCGGCTGGCCTCGCGACCACGCTCAATCCCGGCGAGGGCGCCTTCTACGGCCCCAAGCTCGAGTTCGTGCTGCGCGACGCGATCGGCCGCGACTGGCAATGCGGCACGCTCCAGGTCGACTTCGTGCTGCCGGAGCGGCTGAACGCCAGCTACATCGGCGAGGATGGGCAAAAGCACCGGCCGGTCATGCTGCACCGGGCGATCCTGGGCTCGCTCGAGCGCTTCATCGGCATCCTGATCGAGCAGCATGCCGGCAAGATGCCGCTCTGGCTGGCGCCGGTGCAGATCGTGGTCGCGACCATCACCAACGATGCCGACGACTATGCCAAGGAGGTCGGCGCGGCGCTGGCCGCCGCCGGCTTGCGCCATGAGCTCGACCTGCGCAGCGACAAGATCGGCTACAAGGTGCGCGAGCATGCGCTGGCCAAGGTGCCAATCCTGCTGGCGGTCGGTCAGCGGGAGGGCGAGCAACGCACGGTTTCGATCCGTCGCCTGGGCGAGCAACGCCAAGAAAACCTTGCCCTGGCCGAAGCGGTGGCGTTATTTGTCAAGGAATCTCGGGCGCCCGACTTGGCAGAGCCGGCCAGCATCGCCACCTAGGGCGTCCCGCGAGCAAGCAATTTACAAGATCTGGAGGGTAGCTCGACCTTAATGGCAACACCGTCGCGTGAAGATCATCGAATCAACAATAGAATCGAAACCTCGCAAGTCCGTCTCGTCGGCGCCGACGGCGAAATGATTGGCGTCGTGCGCTTGCAGGAAGCCCTCGACAAGGCCGCCGAGGCAGGGCTGGACCTGGTCGAAATCTCGCCCAACGCGGATCCACCAGTCTGCAAGATTCTCGACTACGGCAAATTCAAGTACGAGGCGCAGAAGAAGGCCAACGCGGCCCGCAAGAAGCAGCGGGTCATCGAGGTCAAGGAAATCAAGATGCGCCCCAATATCGACGACAACGACTACAACACCAAGATGCGCAAGGTGCACAGCTTCCTGGCCGAAGGCGACAAGGTCAAGGTGACCATGCGCTTTCGGGGGCGCGAGCTGGCGCATCAGGACATCGCGATGCGGGTCCTGGAGCGGGTCCGCGACGAGGTTGGCGAAGCCGCCAAGATCGAGCAGTTCCCGCGCATGGAAGGCCGCCAGATGATCATGATCATGGCGCCGTCCAAGTGACGCCATCAGTTTCGCGGCGGTCGGCGTGATGCGCCGGTCCGTCGCATAGCCGTGCCGGGCGCCGGCGCCTTGCCCGCTGACGACGCCGAGCTTGCGGCTCTGCTGCGGGCTGCAGCCATTGCCCAGACCCCAGCCGAGATCGAAGCCTTCTTGCGCGGCGTGGCGGCAGCACCGTTCGGCCCGGCGCCCGAGGCCTGGCTCGACCTGGTGGCGCCGCCGTCAGCGGCAGCGCTCCGGCACCATCTCCAAACGATGCTGGCTGAGCTGCGCGCCGAGCGGCGGGCGGAGCCCCCGATTGCCCAGCGGCTGGCGGCCTTGCGCGCCACGCTGGCGGCGCAAGGCGTCGATGGCTTCATCCTGCCGCTCACCGACGAATATCGCAGCGAATACGTGCCAGGCTGCGCCCAGCGTCTGGCCTGGCTCACCGGCTTCACCGGCTCGGCCGGCACCTTCCTGGCGCTGGGCGACCATGCGGTCCTGTTCGTCGACGGCCGCTACACCGTGCAGGCGGCCGAGCAGCTCGATCCGGCGCTGTTCGAGCAGGCGCATCTGATCGATCGGCCGCCCTCGCAGTGGCTGGGCGAGCATCTGCAGGCGGGCCAGAAGGTCGGCTACGATCCGGCGCTGCATGTGAAGGCCGAGATCGAGCGGCTGGAGAAGGCCTGCGCCAAGGCGCGCGCCAGCCTGGTGCCGCTTGCGGCCAACCCCGTGGACCAGGTCTGGACCACCCGGCCGGCCGCGCCGATCGCGCCGGTGCTGCCGCTGGCGGAGCGCTATGCCGGCGAAAGCGTCGATGCCAAGCGCGCCCGGCTGGGCGCGGAGGTGGCCAAGGCGGGCGCCGAGGTCGCGGTGATCACGGCGCTGGATTCGATCGCCTGGCTGTTGAACCTGCGCGGCGGCGACGTGCCGTTCAATCCGGTCAGCCTGAGCCAGGTGCTGCTGCATGGCGATGGCGCGATCGAGCTGTTCATCGATCGGCGCAAGCTGCAGCCCGGCCAGAGCCTGGGCAACGGCGTCTCGATCCAGCCGCTCGAGCAGTTCGGCGCCGCCTTGGACAGCCTGGGCGGGCAGGGCAGGACCGTCCTGGTCGATCCGGCCTGGACCACGGTCGCGATCACCACGCGGCTGCGCCAGGCGGGGGCACGGCTGATCGAGGGCGAGGATCCTTGCGTCCTGGCCAAGGCCTGCAAGAACCCGGTCGAGCTGGCCGGCGCCTTCGCCGCGCAGCGGCGGGACGGTGCCGCCATGGTGCGCTTCCTGGCCTGGCTGGAGGGCGCTGCTGCCGGCGGCGAGCTGACCGAGCTGGCGGCGGCCGCCCGGCTCGACCAGGAGCGGCGCGCCGATCCTCTGTTCCGCGGCCCTAGCTTCGAGACCATCTCGGCAGCCGGCCCCAATGCCGCCTTGCCACATTATCGGGTCACGCCCGACTCCAATCGGCGGCTGACTCCCGGCAACCTCTATCTGGTCGACTCCGGCGGCCAGTATCTGGATGGCACCACCGACATCACCCGCACCGTCGCGATCGGCACGGCCGCGCCCGAGCACCGGCGGCACTTCACGCTGGTGCTGAAGGGCCATATCGCGATCGATCGCGTGCGCTTTCCGGTCGGCACCACCGGCGCCCAGCTCGACAGCCTGGCGCGCCATCCGCTCTGGCAGGCCGGCCTGGATTACGACCACGGCACCGGCCACGGCGTCGGCGCCTATCTGTGCGTCCATGAGGGTCCGGCCCGGATCGCCAAATCCGGCCATGTGCCGCTCAAGCCCGGCATGATCCTGTCGAACGAGCCCGGCTACTACCAGGCGGGCGCCTACGGCATCCGGATCGAGAACCTGCTGGCGGTGGCGCCCAAGGGCAAGCCGGCCGGCGGCGAGCGCGAGCTTTTGGGTTTCGATGCCCTGACCCGCTGCCCGATCGATCGGCGGCTGATCCAGACGGATCTGCTGGACCCCGGCGAGGTCGCCTGGCTGGACGACTACCACGCGCTGGTCCGCGCCGAGCTTGCCCCGTTGCTCGGCGGTGCTGCGCTCGCCTGGCTGAACGCCGCGACGGCGCCGCTCGCTTAGCGCGCTGCTAGGCCTGGCGGCCGGCGAACAGCCGGCGGAAGAACGCGCTGGTGCGCTGGCCCCAGCTGTCGAGCATGCCTTCGGCCTTGCCGATCCAATGGTCGGCTTTAGGATGACGCGCGCGGAAATGGTCGAGCAGGCGTTCCGCCCAGCGCGCATGACGGGCCAGGATGATCAGCCCGAGCGCCAGGAACAGGAAGCCCTGCAGGAACGGCAGGAACAGCCCCAGCACGCCCAGGCCCAGGAAGCTGTAGCCCAGCACCTGCATCGCGATCGTCTTCATGGGCGGCCGCCTGCCAGCTTGCGCCACTCGGTTTCGCTCAAGCTCGTCACTCCCAGCTCTGCTGCCTTCTTCGCTTTCGAGCCGGCGTCCGCGCCGACCACGACATAATCGGTCTTGCTCGACACCGACGCCGCCACCTTGGCGCCCAGCGCCTCCGCGGTCGCCTTCGCCTCCGCCCGGCTCATGGTCTCGAGCGTGCCGGTGAACACGATGGTCTTGCCCGCCAGGGCCGAGCCATTGCCGCCCGGCGAGGCCAAAGGCTCCGCCTCCACCAAGGCGGCGAGATCGCGCAGAATTGTCAGATTGTGGCTTTCCCGGAAGAATTCAATGATCGCCTCGGCAACCTTCGGGCCGATGCCGTCGATATTGTCCAGCTCGGCCTGCGCGTCGGCGTCGTCGGCCGCGGCCTTGGTCATGGCCTCCTGCCAGGCGGCGAGGCTGCCGTAATGGCGGGCGAGCAGCTTGGCGTTGGTCTCGCCGACGAAGCGGATGCCGAGCGCGTTGATGAAGCGATCGAGCGGCACCACGCGCCTGGCCGCGACCGCCGCCTGCAGCTTCGCGACCTTCTTCTCGCCCCAGCCGGGCAGCTCTGCGAGCTTGGCCAGGCGCTCCTGATCCTCGACCAGCCGAAAGATGTCAGCCGGCCCCTCGATCAGGCCGGCCTCCAACAGCTGCGGCACCTGCTTCTTGCCCAGCCCCTCGATGTCGAAGGCGTCCCGCCCGACGAAATGGCGCAGCCGCTCGGTCCGCTGCGCCGGGCAGATCAGGCCGCCGGTGCAGCGCCGGACGGCCTCGCCGGGCGGCCGGATCGCCAGGCTGGCGCAGGCCGGGCAGTGGTCCGGCATGGCATAGGCCTGGCTGCCCTTGGGCCGGCGGGCCAGGTCGACCGCCAGCACCTGCGGGATCACGTCGCCGGCGCGCTGGATGGTCACGGTGTCGCCGACCCGGATGCCTTTGGCGGCGATGAAGTCTTCGTTGTGCAAGGTGGCACGGGTCACGACCACCCCGCCCACGGTCACCGGCGCCAGCTCGGCGACCGGGGTCAGCGCCCCGGTCCGGCCGACCTGGATGGTGATCGCCTCGATCACGGTGCTCGCCTGCTCGGCCGCGAACTTGTGGGCGATCGCCCAGCGCGGCGCTCGGCCGACGAAGCCCAGGCGGCGCTGAAAATCGAGCCGGTCGACCTTGTAGACCACGCCGTCGATGTCGTAGGGCAGGCGGGCGCGCTCGGCTGCGATCTTCTGGTGATAGGCGCCAAGGGCCGCCTCGTCGGCGCAGGCCTCGGTCAACGGGTTGACCCGGAAGCCGTAGCCCTTCAGCTGGTCGAGGAAGCCCCGATAGCTGCCCTCGATCGCGGGCTCCGCCTCGCCCCAGCTATAGGCGAAGAAGCGCAGCCGCCGGCGCGCCGTGATCCGGGCATCGAGCTGGCGCAGCGAGCCGGCGGCCGAGTTGCGCGGATTGGCGAACACCGGCTGGCCCTCGGCCGTGCGTGTCTCGTTGAGCGTGAAGAAATCCGCGCGCTCCATGTAGACCTCGCCGCGCACCTCGAGCACCGCGGGCGGCGTGCTGGTCGCCAGCCGCTGCGGGATGTCGCGGATGGTGCGCAGGTTCTGGGTCACGTCCTCGCCGGTGGTGCCATCACCGCGGGTCGCCCCCTGGACCAGGAGGCCGTCTTCGTAGCGCAGGCTGGAGGACAGGCCGTCGATCTTGGGCTCGGCGATCAGCTCGACCGGCTCCTCGGCCGGCAGGCTCAGGAACCGGCGGACCCTTTTCAGGAACTCCGCCACCTCCGCCTCGCTCATGGCATTGTCGAGCGACAGCATCGGCACCCGATGGGTGACCTTGCCGAACGCCTCGGCCGGGGCGGCACCCACCCGGTGCGAGGGGCTGTCCTGGCGGATCAGCTCCGGGTAGCGCGCCTCGATCGCCTGGTTGCGCGCCCGCAGCCGGTCGTAGTCGGCATCCGAAACCTCGGGCGCATCCTGGCGGTAATAGAGCGCGTCATGATGCGCGATCTCGGCCGCGAGCCGCGCCAGCTCGGCCGCCGCCTCCTCGGCGCTGAGTTCTTCGACCGGCGTCTCGACCGGCGTCTCGGACGCCTTGGCCATCAGGCGCTGCGCGACATCAGGCTGTCGGCGGCGGCCCGGGCGGCATCGGTGACGGTGGCACCCGCCAGCATGCGGGCGATCTCCTCGCGCCGCTGGCCGCTGCCGAGCGGGGTCACGGTGACCCGCGTGCCGCGGCCGACCACCTGCTTCTCGACCCGCCAGTGCTGATCCGCCGCGGCCGCGACCTGCGGCGCGTGGGTCACCACCAGCACCTGGACATCCTTGCCGAGCCGGGCCAGGCGCTCGCCGACCGCGTCCGCCGTGGCGCCGCCGATGCCGCTGTCGACCTCGTCGAACACCAGGCACGGCGTGCCGCCGACCCGCGCCAGCACCACCTTCAGCGCCAGCATCAGCCGGGCCAGCTCGCCGCCGGAGGCGACCTTGGCGAGCGGCTGCGGCGTCTGGCCGGGATTGGTCGCGACCTCGAACGCGACCCGCTCGGCGCCGGCAGCGCTCCAGTCAGCTTCGGCCAGCGGCAAGAGGCGAACCACGAAGCGGGCGCGCTCCAGCTTGAGCGGCGGCAGCTCGGCCATCACCGCCTTGGCCAGCGCCTCGGCCGCCTTGCCGCGCGCCTGGCTGAGGCGGCCGGCCAGCTCGGCGAACCGCGCCTTGGCGCTCGCCGCCGCCGCCGCGGCCGCCGTCAGATGCTGATCGCCCGCCTCGATCCGCTCGAGCCTGGCCGCGGTGCTCGCCAGCAGCTCGGGCAGCTGGTCCGGCTGCCGCTGGTGCTTGCGCGCCATGGCCCGGAGCGCGAACAGCCGCTCCTCGACGGTCTCCAGCCGGTCGCCATCGGCGGTCAGCGCCTGGCCGGCCCGCTCCAGCGCATCCTCGGCCTCGCCCAGCTCCAGCTGGATCCGCTCCAAGGCCTGGGCCGGACCAAGCAGCAGGTCCTCGGCCCCGCTCAGCAGGCGCTCGATCGGCCGCTGGGCGCGGCCCAGCCGGCTGGCCAGGCCGCCCTCGCCGCGCAGCGCATCGAGCGCGCCATTGAGCGCATCGAGCAGCTTCTCCTTGGCCATCAGCCGGGTGCGCCGCTCGGCCAGGCGCTGCTCCTCGCCGACCTCGGGCGCGAGCGCGCTCAGCTCGGCCAAAGCGTGGCGCCAGTAGTCGGCATCCTGCGCCGCCTTCGCGACCTCCTCGCGCAAGGCAGCGAGGCTGGCCTCGGCGCTGCGCCAGCCGGCATGGGCGGCCGCCAGCTCGGCCAGCAGCGGCTCATGCCGGCCATAGGCATCCAGCAGCTGGCGCTGGATCGGCGCGTCCTGCAGCCCTTGCTGGGCATGCTGGCCATGCACCTCGACCAGCCCCTCGCCCAGCTGGCGGAGCAGGCCGGTGCCGACCGGCTGATCGTTGACGAAGGCGCGCGAGCGGCCATCGGCGGTCAGCACCCGGCGCAGGATCAAGCCGTCCTCCAGCTCCAGCCCATGATCGGCGGCGAGCCTGGCCGCGGGGCTGCCCGCCGGCAGGGTGAAGGCCGCCGTGACCACGCCCTGCTCGGCACCGGCCCGGATCAGGCCGCGCTCGGCGCGGGCGCCGAGCGCCAGGCCCAGGCTATCCAGGAGGATCGATTTGCCGGCGCCGGTCTCGCCGGTCAGCGCGCACAGCCCCGGCTCGAAGGCGAGATCCAACCGTTCGATCAGGACGATGTCGCGGATCGACAGGCTGGTCAGCATTGGCGCTCAGTTGAACAGATATTCGAAGATCGACTTGCCGAGAAAGCCGCTCCGGCCGCCGTCGGCCTGGCCATCGGCTGGCGCCTGGGCCTTGGCCTCGGTCACCTCGGGCCGCGGCGCCTCGGCCACGTTGGGCGGCAGCGGCTTGCCGGTGACCAGGGCGTAGCTGTCGCGATACCAGGAACTCTTCGGATAGTTGCTGCCGAGCACCGCCGCGGTCCGCTGCGCCTCGTCGCGCACGCCCAGCGCCACATAGGACTCGGTCAGCCGGTGCAGGGCTTCCTCGACATGCGAGGTCGTCTGATACTTCTCGACCACGGTGCGGAAGCGGTTGACCGCCGCCACATACTTGCCCTGCTGCTGATAGTAGCGGCCGATCGACATCTCCTTGCCGGCCAGATTATCCAGGGTCAGATCGACCTTGAGCTTGGCATCCTGGGCATAATCGCTCTCGGGGTAGCGGCGGATCAGCTCCTCGAACGCCTGCAGGGCATCCTGGGTCATCTTCTGGTCGCGACCGACATCGGAGATCTGATCGTAGTAGCTCATGCCGATCAGATAGTGGGCATAAGGCACGTCCTTGTGGCCCGGATGCAGCTCGATGAACCGCTTGGCGGCATTGACCGCCTGGGCATAGTCCTCGGCGCGGTACAGCGCGAAAGCCGACATCAGCTGGCCGCGGGTCGCCCATTGCGAATAGGGATGCTGCCGCTCGACCTCGTCGAACGAGGCGGCCGCGCTGCGGTTCTGGCCTTCCTGCAGCTGGTCGAGCGCGGTGTTGTAGAGCTCGTCGACCGGACGCTCCACATAGTCCTGGTCCTCGACCTGATTGCCCGCGCAGGCCGCCAGGGCGACCGGCAGGGCCAGCAGCAAGGCGCGCGCGCGCCATCCGTCCGACATTGTCCTGGGCCTGTTGCTCATGATGGCGCCCAAGATCGAGCCCACCCGGTTGGCTGTCAACCCCCAGGCACTCCGGCGCGACACCGCACGCTCGATGGGCGATCAGCCAGCCGGACGCCGTGCTGGCTCAAGTCGGTCTGACGCTGCTGCCGCCGCCCGCGCTCAGGCGCTGGCGGCGCGCAGCATCGCCGGCTCGGGCCGGTCGATCGGATCGGGATCCTCGACCATCCGCCACGCGCTGACATCGGCGAACAGGGCCCGCAGCAGCTTGTTGTGCAGGTTGTGGCCGGTGCAGCGGCCGACGAAGCGGCCGATCAAGGGCGCGCCGGCGAGATACAGATCGCCGACCGCATCCAGCAGCTTGTGGCGGACGAACTCGTCCTCGAAGCGCAGGCCTTCCTCGTTCAGCACCCGATCCTGGCTGACCACGATCGCGTTCTTGAGCGAGCCGCCCAGCGCCAGGCCGCGCGACCACAGCTCCTCGACCCGCTCGGCGAAGCCGAAGGTCCGGGCGGCCGCGAAATCATGCTTGAAGCGCTCGGCGGTGAAGCTGCAGCTGATCGCCTGGTTGCGGATCACCGGATGGTCGAACTCGATCGCGCAATCCAGCTCGAAGCCGGCGGCCGGCTCCAGCCGGGCGCTCTTGCCGAGCGCGGTCACGGTCACGGGCTTCAGGACCTCGATCCAGCGCCGCGGCCGGGCTTGCTCGACCACGCCGGCGCATTCGATCAGGAACACGAAGGGCTTGGCGCTGCCGTCCATGATCGGGATCTCAGGCCCGCTCACCTCGATCAGCGCATTGTCGATGCCGCAGGCGGCCAGCGCCGCCATCAGATGCTCGACCGTGCCGACGATCACGCCATCGGCCTGGCCCAGGGCCGTGCACATGGTGGTGTCGCAGACCAGATCGTAGCGCGCCGGAATCGGCGCGCTACCGGGCCGGTCGGTCCGCTGGAAGCGAATGCCGCTGTCCGCCTCGGCCGGCCGCAGGGTCAACGAGACCTTGGCGCCGGTATGCAGGCCGACGCCGACACAGCCGATCGGGTTGCGCAAGGTGCGCTGCGACGATGCCACCACTTGGCCTTCAAAGGATGTCAACGCCAATTCCTTCCCTTGGTCGTCAACGGGAACCGGCGGTTAGCCGGGGTGCGCTCCGAAGGCCACATAGTGAGGCCTCCGCACCCTCATGTAGCAATCGGGGGCGGAGGCCTCAAATCACACTTCGTGTCAAATTGTTACAGCCGGACCTTGAGGGCCGGCCGGATCGCCGAATGGCTCAGCGCCTCAGGAAGGTGGGGATTTCGTACATCTCCTCCTCGTTGTGGCGCCGCCGCTCCTGGGCTTCGCCGCCCGCCATGGCCGGCTCAGCCTCGACCGGCTCGATCTGCTCCGCTTCCTGCCGGCCGCGGGCAAAGCTCGCCGTGACCCGCTCGAACAGGCTGGGCATGCGCGGCACCTCGCGTGCCGGGGTACGCATGCGGGCCCAGTCCTGCGGCCGCTCCTGGGTCGGCAGCGGCGGCCGGAGATAGCCGGCCTCGGGCGCTGCCCGATGCGGCTCCGGCAGCCGCCGGGTCGACGCCAGCACGTCGGCGGCTGCTGGCCGACGCGCGCTCTCGGCCGGCCGGCGCGGATCCAGCTCATGCTGGGCCAGCTCGTGCCCGTGGCCCGCCTCGCTCAGCTCGGCCGATGCCTGGCCATGGGCCAGCGGGGCATGCGGTGCTGCCGAGCGGGTGGGCGCCGGGGCGGGCGCTGGCTGGCCTTGCGGCCGCAGCCGGAAGGCCGGTGCCGCCATCGCCTGGGTCGCCGCCGAAGCCCGGCTGGAGGTGGCCCGCGGCGCGGTCTCCGGCACCTCGATGCCGGTCGCCACCACCGACACCCGCATCTGGCCGGCCAGGCCCTCGTCCAGGGTCGAGCCGACGATGATGTTGGCCTCGGGATCGACCTCCTCGCGGATCCGGTTGGCCGCCTCGTCGACCTCGAACAAGGTCATGTCGGGCCCGCCGGTGATGTTGATCAGCACCCCGCGCGCACCCTTCATCGACACCTCGTCGAGGAGCGGGTTGGAGATCGCCGCCTCGGCCGCATCGACCGCGCGCCGATCGCCGTCGGCTTCGCCGGTGCCCATCATGGCCTTGCCCATCTCGCTCATCACCGTGCGGATATCGGCGAAGTCGAGATTGATCAGGCCCGGCATCACCATCAGATCGGTGACCCCGCGCACGCCCATGTGCAGGACGTTGTCCGCCAGCTTGAAGGCTTCGGCGAACGTGGTCCGCTCATTGGCGAGCCGGAACAGGTTCTGATTGGGGATCACGATGAGGGTGTCGACATATTGCTGCAGCTCGGCGAGACCCCCTTCGGCGACCCGCATGCGATGCGTGCCCTCGAAGTGAAACGGCTTGGTGACCACCCCAACCGTCAGGATCCCCTGCTCGCGCACCGCGCGGGCAATGACCGGCGCCGCCCCGGTGCCCGTCCCGCCGCCCATGCCGGCGGTGATGAACACCATGTGGCTGCCGTTCAGCTGATCGAGCAGCTCGTCGATCGCCTCCTCCGCCGCCGCCCGGCCGATCTCCGGCCGAGCCCCGGCACCCAGGCCCTGGGTGATGGTATGGCCGAGCTGAATCCGGCGCTCGGTCAGGCACTGATGCAGCGACTGCGCATCGGTGTTGCAGGCCACGAACTCGACGCCCTCGAGATGCGCCGTGATCATGTTGTTGACGGCATTGGTCCCGGCGCCACCGACTCCGACCACGGTGATCCGTGGCCTGAGTTCATGCGTCACCGGCATGCTCAGGTTGATCGTCATTCCTTCCATCCTCCTCCATTGCAGCCCATTGCTGGGCCCCTTCCTCCGAGCACCGGCCATTTTCTGGCTCTCGCTCAAAAGTTCTCCTTCAGCCATTGGCCGAGCTTGGCCAGGCGTGCCGTGATCGGCGCGGCAGCGCGGGCGGACCGGAAGGTCAGCCCGCCATCGTCCCGCATCGCCCAGGCGAGCAGGCCGGCCGCGCCGGTCGCGGCGGTAAGATCGTCGATCCGCGCCCGTCCGGGCAGCGGCCGTGCGCGGCCCAGCCGGGCCGGCATGTCGAACACCTCCTCGGCCAGCTCGAGCACGCCTTCGAGCTGGCTGCCGCCGCCGGTCAGGACCAGCCGCCGGCCGACCAGCGGCGGCATGCTGTCGCCCAGGCGGGCGCGCACCAGCTGGAAGGTCTCCTCGACCCTCGGCCGGATGATCTCGGTCAGGCGCGCGCGAGAGAGGATCTGGGCGGGCGGCTCGTCGGGGTCGCCGATGCCCGGCACCTCGAGCCGCTCGCGCGCGGCGCCAGCCAGCGAGGAGGCGCTGCCGAACAGGGTCTTCAGCCGCTCCGCCTGGCTGCGCCCGATCGACAGGCCGAACGCCAGGTCCTGGGTGACGTGCTGGCCGCCCAGCGGCACCACGTGGATCTCCTGCAGCCGGCCGTCGCCGAAGCGGGCGACGCCGGTGACGCCGCCGCCCAGATCGAGCACCAGCGCGCCCAGCGCCATCTCCTCGTCGCTCAGGCTGGCGAGGCCGGCGGCATAGGGGGCGGCGACCACGCCGGCCACCTCGAGATGGCAGCGCTCGACCGCCGCCACGAGATTGTGCAAAGGCGCCGAGGCGACCGCCACGGCATGCACGGTCATGCCCAGCCGCCGGCCGATCATGCCGCGCGGATCGCGCAAGGGCTGGCCCCCGTCCAGGACCATCTCGACCGGCAAGGCATGCAGCACCTCGAGGCCGTTCGCCTTGACCTGGGCCTGGGCCTGGTCGAGGCAGCGGCCGAGATCGCCCGCGGCCACCGCCCGGCCGCCGAGCTCGCTGGTCACGGTTCGGCGCAGCGAGGTCGGCCGGCCGGCCGACACGCCCAGCACCACCTCGCGCAAGGTCTCGCCCGATTGCTGCTCGGCCTGGTGCACGACCGCCAGGATCGAGGCCTCGACCGCATCGGCATGCACGATCTCGCCGGCGCGCAGGCCTTCCGCCAGCTGGTAGCCGGCGCCCAGCAGCTCGAGGCCGTGGCCGTTGCGGTGGCGCGCGATCAGGCAGCACATCTTGCTGGTGCCGATATCCAGCACGCCGAACGGCTCGCCGCGCGCGAAGCTGCGCTGGCCGGCATAGCCGAAGGGCAGGACGTTGCTCGCGGTGCTCATGCGCGGTCGTCCTCCTGGGCGGCGACATCCAGCTGCAGGCGCATGCGCTCCGGCAGGAAGCGCAGATCGACCACCGAGATCGCGCGCTCCAGCAGCGCCTGATCGCGCGCCTGCGCGGCCAGGAAGCGCCAGGCGGCCTCGGGCGCGGCCTCGGGCAGCAGGACGTCGATCTGGTTGTCGAGATGCAAGGTCCAGCGGCGATCGCCGATCCAGCTGGCCGCGACCACCCGGTCCGACAGCTCCGGCTCGACCGCCAGGAGCGCGAACAGCTGGGCGGCGTGGGCGGGCGCCTCCTGGCCGACCAGGACCCGCAGATAGCCATGCTTGGCGGCCGCCTCCTGGGTCAGCCGGTCCTCGATCACCTTGCCCTCGCGGTCGATCAGGGCGAGCTCGCCGGCATGCTGCCACATGGCCAAGGGCTGCCGCTCGAGGACCCGGATCCGGATGGTGTCGGGCAGCAGGCGGACCACGCTGGCCCGCTCAATCCAGGGCAGCTGCTCCAGCCGGGCCTTCAGGCCGTCGGTGTCGACGCCCAGGATCGGCTGGCCAATCTGGATGCCCAGCTGCTCGCTGAGCAGGGCGCGCTCGGTGCGCAGCCGGCCATCGGCATAGACCTCGCGCACCGCGAGCCCGGCCCGGCCGGTCAGATCGAGCACCTGCCAGGTGACCTGCCGGGTCAGGAGATCGAGCCGGCCGCTGCCGCCGAACCACCAGCCGGTGCCGAAGCCCAGCAGCAGCCCGGCGCCGATGCCGCACAAGGTCACCACCGGCCAGTACCAGCGCGGCCGCAGCGGCGGGCGCGAGAACACCTTGGCGCGGGTGGCGGTGAGCGACATCATGCGGCGTCGCATCGTGCCTCCTCCACCAGCTGGACCACCAGATCGGCGAAGCCGATGCCGACATGGGCGGCCTGCTCCGGCACCAGGGAGACCGGCGTCATGCCCGGCTGGGTGTTGACCTCGAGCAGATAGAGGCCGTCCGGATCGTCCGCCTCGAGCCGGAAATCGGCCCGGCTGACGCCGCGGCAGCCGAGCGTCTGATGGGCGCACAGCGCCTGGGCCAGCACCAGCTCGTAGAGCGCCTCGTCGAGCGGGGCGGGCAGCAGATGCTGCGCCTGGCCGGCGGTATATTTGGCGTAGTAGTCGAAGAAGCCCTGGCCGTGGCGGATCTCGGTCACCGCCAGCGGCCGCTCGCCCAGCACAGCCACGGTCAGCTCGCGGCCGGGGATGTAGCGCTCGACGAGGATGTCCGGGCCATAGGGCCAGTCATTGCGCTCGAGCGCCCGCTCGGCCGCCTGGCGCACGATCTTGACGCCGACGCTGGAGCCCTCGTTGTTGGGCTTGACCACATAGGGCGGGTCCATGACGAACGGATCGGCCAGCAGCGCTTCCAGCGTGGTCAGCTCGCCGTCGGGGCAGCGCAGGCCGGCGGCGACGAACAGCCGCTTGGCCATGGCCTTGTCCATCGCCAGGCTGGAGGCGAGCACGCCCGAATGGCTGTAGGGGATGCCCATGATCTCGAGCAGCCCCTGCACGGTGCCGTCCTCGCCATAGCGGCCGTGGAGCGCGTTGTAGACCACGTCCGGCCGCAGCTCGGCGAGCTTGGCTGGCAGGCTGCGGTCGACATCGATCGGCGAGACCTGGTAGCCGCGGGTGCGCAGCGCCTCGACCACCGCCTTGCCGCCGACCAGCGAGATTTCCCGCTCGGCCGACCAGCCGCCCATCAGGACCGCGACATGCCGGCTCATGCCGCCGCCTCCAGGGCATGGGGCGCGCCGTCGGCGGGCTTGCCGACCCGGTGGATCTCCCAGTCCAGCTCGACCCCGCTGCTCGCCTGCACCCGGCTGCGCACCAGCTCGCCCAGCTCCTCGATCTCGGCCGCCGTGGCGCCGCCCTTGTTGATCAGGAAATTGCAGTGCTTCTCCGACACCATCGCGCGGCCATGGCCCAAGCCACGGCAGCCGGCCCGGTCGATCAGCTCCCAGGCCTTGATGCCGGGCGGGTTCTTGAAGGTGCTGCCGCCGGTCGCGACCTGGAGCGGCTGGGCGACCGCGCGCTCGGCCTTGATCCGGGCCATGCGGGCGCGGATCCGGCCGGGCTCGCCCGGCACGCCCTTGAGCACCGCCGCCTGCACGATCCAACCCTCGGGCAGGGCGGAGTGCCGATAGCCGAAGCCCAGCTCGGCGGCCGTCAGCTCGTGGCGCTGGCCATCCGGCGAAAACGCGATCACCCGCTCGACGATCTCGGCGGTCTCGCCGCCAAAGGCGCCGGCGTTCATGCGGATGGCCCCGCCGAGCGTGCCCGGCACGCCGATCAGGAACTCCAGACCCGACAGGCCGGCCTGCAGCGCCCTTTGGGCGATATTGCGATCGGTGGCGCCAGCGCCCACCAGCAGCCGGTCGCCCTGGATCTCGACCGCCGCCAAGGGGCCGGCCAGGCGCAGCACGATGCCCGGGATGCCGCCGTCCCGGACCAGCAGGTTGGAGGCGACCCCGATCGGCAGGACCGGCAGCTCGGCCGGCCGCCTGGCCAGCAAGGTCTGCAGGTCGTCCTCATCGGCCGGCTGGTACCAGGCCTCGGCCGGGCCGCCGACCCGGAACCAGGTGCGCGGCGCCATCGGCAGGCCGAGCTTGAGCTGGCCGCGCAGCGGTGGCAGATCGGCGAGCCAGGTGGCGGTCATGCCGCGTTGTCCTTGTCGCCATTCGCATCGAACAGCTTCGCCAGCTGGGCGGGCAGGGCGTTGGCCCAGGCGGTGATGTTGCCAGCGCCCAGGCAGACCACCAGATCGCCGGCCTTCGCGACCTCGGCGATCACGGCCGGCAGCTCGTCCGGGCCAGCCAGCGGCCGGGCGTCGCGATGGCCGTGCCGGCGCAGCCCCTTGACCAGGGCGTCGCGATCGATGCCCGCGATCGGCGCTTCGCCGGCGGCATAGACCGGCGCCACCAGGACGATGTCGGCATCGTTGCAGGCGGTGCAGAAATCCTCGAACAGGGCCTCCAGCCGCGAATAGCGATGCGGCTGGACGACCGCGATCACCCGGCCTTCGGTCGCCCGGCGCGCGGTCTGCAGCACCGCCCGGATCTCGACCGGATGGTGGCCGTAGTCGTCGATCACGGTGATGCCGCCCGCCTCGCCGGTCCGGGTGAAGCGCCGCTTGACGCCGCCGAAGCTGGCGAAGGCGCGGCGGATCACGTCGTCGTGGATCTTGAGCTCGTTGGCGACCGCGATCGCCGCCAGCGCGTTCAGCACGTTATGGGCGCCCGGCATGGTCAGGCGCAGCCGCCGGAGTGTGCGGGTCACCTCCTGCGAGACTCGGTCGCGCAGCTCGACGTCGAAGGTCGAGCCGCCGAAGTCGAACACCGGATCGAGGGCGCGGACATCAGCCTGCGGGCTCAGGCCATAGGTGATCAGCCGGCGGTCGGTGATCCGGCCGAGCAGGCTCTGGACCTCCGGATGGTCGATGCAGACCGCGCCGAAGCCGTAGAAGGGCAGATTCTCGAGGAAGCTCTGGAAGGCGGCGCGCACGGCATCGAAGCTGCCGTAGAAATCCAGATGCTCCGGGTCGATGTTGGTGACCACCGCGATCGCCG
Organism: uncultured Alphaproteobacteria bacterium; assembly: GCA_902826935.1. Lineage (GTDB taxonomy): Bacteria > Pseudomonadota > Alphaproteobacteria > Geminicoccales > Geminicoccaceae > CADEGR01. Next base: position 16,256 of record CADEGR010000023.1, read on the forward strand.
CCGGCAGGCGCACGAAGGTGCCATCCGACTCATCGGCCTCGACCACCATCCACTCGCTGTCGCCCTGGCGGGTGTTGGTGCCATAGGCGTTGATGATGCCGCCGTTGATCACGGTCGGATCGTATTTGGCGGCATCCAGCACCGCCGCGATCAGCGAGGTCGTGGTGGTCTTGCCGTGGGTGCCGGCGACCGCGATCGACCAGCGCAGGCGCATCAGCTCGCCCAGCATCTCGGCGCGCCGGACCACCGGGATGCGGGCGCTGCGGGCGGCGTCGACCTCGGGATTGCCGTTCCTGATCGCGGAGGAGACCACGACCACCCGGGCCTGGCCGAGATTGGCGGCGGCATGACCGATCATGACCGGGATGCCCTGGCGGCGCAGCCGCTCGACATTGGCGCTCTCGGCGACGTCCGAGCCCTGCACCTTGTGGCCGAGATGCAGCAGCACCTCGGCGATGCCGCTCATGCCGATGCCGCCGATGCCGACAAAATGGATCACGCCCACATCGACCGGCAGCGCTCTCATGCCAGTGCCTCCCGCCCGCGTGCCGGCGCTGGCCGGCCGGCCAGCTCGAGGACCGCATCCGCCAAGGTGGCGGCGGCTTCGGGCCGGCCCAGCGCCGCGGCCTTGGCGGCCATCGCGCCCAGCTGACCGGGTTGCTCCAAAAGCTCGGTCAGGGCGGCGGCCAGGCGCGCGCCCGAGAGCTCGTCCTCCAGCATGATCCGGCCGGCGCCGGCCTCGGCGACGGCTTCGGCATTGGCGCGCTGATGGTCGTCGGCGGCGTGGCGATAGGGCACCAGAATGGCCGGTCGGCCGAGCGCCAACAGCTCGGTGACGCTGGAAGCGCCGGCCCTGGAAATCACCAGATGCGCGCTCGCCATGCGGCCGGGCAGATCGTCGAAGAAGCTCTGCAATTGCGCCTCGAAGCCCAGTTCTCGATAAAGGTCCGCCACCCTCGCCAAATCTTCCGGCCGACATTGCTGAGTCAGCCGCAAACGCCCACGCAGCCTGGCCGGCAAGGCCGCAATCGCCGCCGGCACGGCATCGCTCAACGAGCGCGCCCCCTGGCTGCCGCCGACCACCAGCAGCTCGAAGGCCGCGCCCGCTGCCGGCAGCCGGTACGCGCCACCCCGGGCCGCCGCCACCTCCGGCCGGACCGGATTGCCGGTGACCAGCCGCCGCGCCGCCCCTTGCTCGGCCGCATGCCGGGTCGCTGGAAAGGTCAGCGCCAGGCATTGCGCGCGCCGGGCGAGCAGGCGGTTGGCCAGCCCCAAAACCGCATTCTGCTCATGCACCAGCAACCGGTGGCCGAGCATACCAGCGGCCAGCCCAACCGGCACTGAAGCATAGCCGCCGAACACCGCAATCGCCGCGGGACTGAGGCGACGCAGCCACACCAAGCTTTGTGCAAAACCGCGCGCCAGCTCCACCAGCCCGCGCACCCGCTGGCCAAGGCTGCCCGACGGGCTGCCGGCATGGACCAGATGATGCGCCTGGCCGGGCCGCAGATAGCGCGCGCCCCGCCGATCGCAGATCAGCGCCACGGCCTGGCCGCGGCGCTCCAGCTCGGCGGCCAAAGCGAGCGCGGGGAACATGTGCCCGCCGGTGCCGCCGGCCGCGATCACGAAGGGCCCGGTCATGGCGGTGCCGCGGTCCCGTGCCGCTTGCGGACCAGGGCCAGGAACATGCCCATGCCCAGCGCCAGGGCGCACAGCGCCGAGCCGCCATAGCTGATGAACGGCAAGGTCACGCCGGTCGCCGGCAGCAGGCTGAGATTGACGCTGACATTGATGAAGGCCTGCAGGCCGAAATGGATCAGGAGGCCGGCCGCGGCCAGCATGGTGAAGCGATCGGAGACCAGCTCGGTGCGCTGCAGGCCGCGCAGGATGATGAAGGCGAACAGGCCGAGCAGGACCAGGCAGGCGACCAGGCCGAATTCCTCGGCGACCACCGCGAACACGAAGTCGCTATGGGCGTCCGGGATCATGGTCTTGAGGCGGCCCTCGCCCGGCCCGCTGCCGAACCAGGCTGCGCTGGCGACCGCGCGCAGCGCCATTCCGACCTGGTAGCTGTCGCCCGAGGCCGGATCGAGGAAGCGATCGAAGCGCTGGGCGACGTGGGGGAACCACAAATAAGCCTGCCAGACCGCGACGCCGCCGCCGCCCAGCAGGCTCGCGACCCAGAGCCAGGGCAGACCGGCCAGGAACAGCTGGGCCGAGAGCAGGGCCACCACCATCAGCGCCATGCCGACCGCCGGCTGGAGCAGCAAGAGCCCTGCGACCAGCGCCGAGAGCAGGATCGCGGGCAGGGCGTTCTGCAGGCCCGGCCGGCGCGCCAGCAGGAGCGCGGTGAGCACCACCAAGGCGGGCTTGATGAACTCGCCGGGCTGGATGGCGACGCCGCCCAGATTGATCCAGCGGGTGGCGCCGTGGGTCTCGTAGCCGGCGAACTCGGTCATCACCAGGAGGATGAAGGCGACCCCGAACAGCCCGATCGCCAGGCGCTGCACGCCGCGCGGCGAGAGCAGCGAGGCGCCGAACAGGCACAGCGCCGCCGGCAGCAGGAACAAGGCATGGCGGATCACGAAATGCCAGGACGAGAAGCCCAGACGCAGCGCGACCGGCGGGCTGGAGGCGAACACCATCACCACGCCATAGATCGACAGCAGGAGCAGGCCTGCCAGCATCGGCCGGTCGACCGTCCACCACCAGCGGGACAGGAGCCCGCGCTCGGTCCGATCGAACACGTTCATCGGACGCCGCCCGCGGCGGCCCGCGCCGGCGCGCCGAGCGCCTCGACCAGGCTGGCGAAGGCGTCGCCGCGCGCCTCGAAATTGGCGAACTGGTCGAAGGACGCGCACGCCGGCGCCAGCAGCACGACCGGCGCCGGTCCCGGATCGGCCAGGGCATCGGCCGCCGCCTGGTCCAGCGCCACCGCCAGCTCGCCGGCGCGCACGCACTCGACCTTGCCGGCGAGCAGCCGCTCGAACAAAGGCGCCGCTTCGCCGATCAGATAGGCCCGGTGGACCCGGTCCAGGAACGGCAGGACCGCGTCCAGGTCGTCCTGCTTGGGCTGGCCGCCGGCGATCCAGTAGATCCGCTCGAAGCAGGCCAGCGCCTTGGCCGCCGCCTCGGGGTTGGTCGCCTTGCTGTCGTTGATGAAGCGCACGCCGTCGATTCGCCCGACCTCCTGCAGCCGATGGCGCAGCCCGGCAAAGCGGCGCAGCGCCGGCAGGATCGCCTCGGGCGTGGCACCCAGGACCCGCGCTGCGGCATAGGCGGCAGCCGCGTTCTGCCAGTTATGGGCGCCCGGCAGGTTCGGGCAGCTGGCGAGATCCGCGACCTCGCGCGCCGGCCCGTCCAGCGCCTCGTGCAGCCGGCCGCTCTGGACATGGACGCCGTGCTCCAGCGCCCGGCCGATGGCGATCGGCACGGCATGCTGGCCGCGGGTCTTGGCAAGCTCCCGGTACAGCGCCTGGCCGGGCGCATCGTCAACCCCGACGATCGCCCAATCTTCCGCCTCCTGGTTGCGGAAAATGCGCCGTTTCGCCTGGACATAGCCAGCCATGCCGCCATGCCGTCCGAGATGGTCCGGGGTGATGTTCAGGCTCACGGCAACAGCACAGTGCAGATGCTCGGTTAAGTCCAGCTGATAGGATGACAACTCCAATACATAGATGTCGTGCTCAGGTCCAGGCAATAGATCTAGTACAGGGACGCCGATGTTGCCGCCCAGCTGCGCGCCCATGCCGGCGCCCTGCAAAACCGCAGCGATCAGGCTCGCGGTGGTCGATTTGCCGTTCGTGCCGGTCACGCCGACGACCCGGCGGGCGGGCTGGTTTTCCACCATGAGTTCAATGTCGCCGCAGATCTCGATCCCAACGGCACGGGCCAGCCGGACCAGCCGATGCGGCTTCGGATGCCGCAGCGGGATGCCCGGGCTCAGGACCAGCCGGTCGACTCGGTGCCAGTTGCAATGCTCGAGATCGACCACCGGCACGCCGGCCGCGGCGGCTGCCGCCCGCCGTTCGCCGGCATCGTCCCAGGCCCAGACCCGCGCCCCGCTGGCGAGCAGGGCCCGGCAGACCGAGCGGCCGGATAGGCCGAGCCCGAGCACGGCGACGATCTTGTGGGTCAGGCTGGGCAAGGGGATCATGGCGATTAGCGCAACTTCAAGGTGGACAAGCCGATCAGCGCCAGGATCACGGCAATGATCCAAAAGCGGATCACGATGGTCGGCTCCTCCCAGCCCTTCTGCTCGAAGTGGTGGTGGAGCGGCGCCATCCGGAACACGCGCTTGCCGGTGAGCTTGAAAGACGCGACCTGAACGATCACTGACACCGTCTCGAGCACGAACAGGCCGCCGATCACCGCCAGCACCAGCTCGTGCTTGGTGATCACCGCGACCGCACCCAAGGCCCCCCCGGCCGAGAGCGACCCGGTGTCGCCCATGAACACCATGGCCGGCGGCGCGTTGAACCAGAGGAAGCCCAAGGACGCGCCGACCAGGGCGCCGCAGAAGACCGACAGCTCGCCCGCCCCCGGCACGAACGGGATGCCCAGATAGTTGGCGAAGATCGCGTTGCCGACGAGGTAGGCGATCAGGAGGAAGCAGCCGCCGGCGATCATGGTCGGCACGATCGCCAGGCCGTCCAGGCCGTCGGTCAGGTTCACCGCGTTCGAGCTGCCGACCATGATGAAGGCGGCGAGCACGAAGAACAGGGGCCCGAGCGGCAAGAGCAGGTTCTTGAAGAACGGGATCGCCAGGCCGGTGCCCAGCTCGCCGCCGGTGATCAGCGCGATGCAGCCGGCCGCCGCCAGCGCCATGCCGGTCTGCAGCAACAGCTTCATCCGGCCCGACAGCCCGCGGCTCGAGCGCCTAGTCAGCTTCTGGTAGTCGTCGATCAGGCCGATCCCGCCGAAGCCCAGCGTGATCAGCAGCACCACCCAGACATAGCCGCTGCGCAGATCGGCCCAGAGCAGGGTTGCGATCGAGAGAGCCAGCAGGATCAGGGTGCCGCCCATGGTGGGCGTGCCCTTCTTCTTGATCCGGTGCGACTGCGGCCCGTCCTCGCGGATCGGCTGGCCCTCGCCCTGGCGCGCGCGCAGCCAGCGGATCAGGGACGGGCCGACCACGAAGCTCACCACCAGCGCGGTCAGGACCGCGCCGCCGGTGCGGAAGGTGATGTAGCGGAACAGGTTGAACAGGCCGACCTGGTCGGCGAACGGATAGAGGACGTTGAACAGCATGGCCCGCTAGCCCCGCCGCGCCTGGCCGCCGCGGCCGCGCGACTTCGCGGCGAGCAGGGCATCGACCAGCTGGCCCATGCGGCTGCCGAGCGAGCCCTTGATCAACAAGGTGTCGCCGGCCTTGAGCTCGCCGAGCAGGATCGGCGCCAGATCGGTCGCCTGCTGGACATGGACGCCGCGCTGCGCGATCGGCAAGGCGGAATGCAGGTGGCGCATGGCCGGGCCGACCGTGAACACCCGATCGAGCGCCACGGCCGCGATCGGCTCGGCCAGCTCGACATGCAGCCCGGCGCTGTCCGGCCCCAGCTCCAGCATGTCGCCCAGCGCTGCCAGGCGCCGGCCGGGCGCCATGCGCAGCAGCTCCAGCGCGGCCCGCATCGATGTCGGATTGGCATTGTAGCTTTCGTCGATCAGCTCGATCGTCCCGTCCTCCCGTTCGATCCGATGCCGGGCGCCGCGGCCCTTGGGCGCCTGAAACCCGGCGAGCGCCAAGGCGGCCGCCTCGGGCTCGGCGCCCAACGCTGCCGCCGCGGCCACCACGGCCAGGCTGTTCAGCACCCAATGCCGGCCCGGCGCCCCGATCCGGTAGCTGATCTGCCGGCCGTCCAGCAGCATGGCGACGTCGCTGCCATCCGGCCCCATCGCCGCCTCGACCAGCCGGGCCGCGGCGCCGGCCGCTTCGCCAAAGCCGATCACCCGGCCGCAATCGGCGGCCAACGCCGCCGCCTTGAGCTGGCCGAAATAGGGGCTGTCCTGGTTCAAGATGGCCGTGCCGCCGGGCTCCAGCCCGGTGAAGATCTCGGCCTTGGCCGCGGCGATCGCGGCCACCGAGTCGAAGGCGCCCAGATGGGCCGGGGCGATCGTGGTGATCAGCGCCACCTGCGGCCGGACCAGGGCCGCCAGGGCTGCGATCTCGCCCGGCGCATTCATGCCCAATTCGAAGATGCCGTACTCGGCGGTCCGCGGCATCCGCGCCAGGCTCAGCGGCACGCCCCAATGGTTGTTGTAGCTGGCGACGCTGGCATGGGTGGTGCCCTGGCCGGCCAGCGCCAGGCGCAGGGCCTCCTTGGTGCCGGTCTTGCCGACGCTGCCGGTGATCGCGATGATCCGGGCAGCGCTGCGCGCGCGCCCGGCGCGGCCGAGCGCGGTCAGGCCGGCCATGGTGTCCTCGACCTCGACCAAAGGCGCGCTCGGCAGCACGCCGACCGGCCGATGGTCGACCAGCGCCGCCGCGCCGCGCTCGAGCGCCGCCAGCACGAAGCGGTGGCCGTCATGGCTCGGACCGCGCAGGGCGATGAACAATTCGCCCGGCGTGACCGTGCGCGAATCGATCGAGACGCCGGCCACCGTCCAGCGGCCATGCGCCGTGCCGCCGGTCGCGGCGGCGATCTCGGCCGCGGACCAGAGCCCGCCGCTCATCGGCCGCTACCTGCCTGGCTGGCTGCAGTGTCGGTCATCGCAGCCAGCGCCTGCCGGATCTCGTCCGCATCATCGAATGGCAATACCTTGTCGCCGACGATCTGGCCGGTCTCATGGCCTTTGCCGGCGACCACCAGGAGGTCGCCCGCGGCCAGCTCGGCCAATGCTGCCTGGATGGCCGCGCGCCGATCGCCGATCTCGATCCCGCCGGGACAGGCGGTCCTGATCGCGCGGCGGATCGCGGCCGGCTCTTCACTACGCGGATTGTCGTCGGTGATAAACACCCGATCCGCGAGCCGGCCGGCGATGGCGCCCATTTCCGGCCGCTTGCCGGCATCGCGATCGCCGCCGCAGCCGAACACCACCACGAGATGGCGCGGGGCATGGGGTCGCAGCGTGGTCAAGACCTTGGCGAGCGCATCCGGCTTGTGGGCGTAGTCGACGAAGATCGGCGCGCCTGAGGGATGGTGGCCGACCAGCTGCATCCGGCCGGGTGCGCCTGCGATGTCCGCAAGCAGCGGCGCCAGCTCCGACGGGCTGCCCGTTCCGCTCGCCACCGCGAGCCCCAGCGCCGCCAGCAGATTGCCGGCCTGGAAGTCGCCGACCAGCCGGCTGGCGAGGCTGCAGCTTTGACCATCGAGGCGGAGGCTGAGCCGCTGGCCATCGGACGTGGTGCTCTGCTCGATCAGGCGCAGGCGCTGTGCGTTCCGGCCATAGTCCAGGACCTCGATGCCGCGCCGCCGGCAGATGGCCGCGAGGGCCTCGAACTCCGGCACGTCGGCATTCAGCACCGCCTGGCCCTCGGCCGGCAGCAGCTCGTCGAACAGCCGGCGCTTGGCGGCGAAGTAGGCCGCCGGCGTCGGATGGTAGTCGAGGTGATCGCGCGACAGGTTGGTGAAGGCGGCCGCGGTCAGGCGCAAGCCGTCGAGCCGATATTGGTCCAGGCCATGGCTGGAGGCCTCGATCGCCAGATGTTCGACGCCGGCTGCGGCCAGCGCCGCCAGCTCGCGCTGCAGCGCCACCGGATCCGGCGTGGTCAGGCTGCCCTTCGCCTGCCGGCCCGGCGCTTCCAGGCCGAGCGTGCCGAGGCTGGCGCCCGCGATGCCGCGGGCCTGCCAGAGCTGGCGGGTGAACGCCACCACCGAGCTCTTGCCGCTGGTGCCGGTGACCGCGACGATCGTCTTCGGCTGGCGTCCGTAGAAGGCCGCCGCCATGAGGGCGAGCCGCCGGCGCGGCTGGGGATCGATGATGCAGGCGACCGGCAGGTCCAGCTCGGCCAGGCGCCGATCGCCCAGCACCGCGACCGCCCCCGCGGCGATCGCGGCCGCGATGAAGCGATGGCCGTCCGCCTGGCTGCCCGGCAAAGCGGCGAACAGGCTGCCCGGCCGGACCGCGCGCGAATCCGCGGTCAGCTCCGTGATCTCGAGGTCCTGCCAGCCGTCGCCGCGGACCGTCAGCCCGGGCTCGAGCAGGCCTCGCAAGCGCATCCCTGGCGTCCTCCGTCCGCGTCGTCCCAAGGGATATCGGGCGACACCTTGAAGCTCGGCTCGTTGACATGCAGCCGGCCGTTCATCGCCGTGCCCGTGATCAGGCGGCGGCGCAAGCGCTGCTCGGTCGCCGGATCGTCCGGCGGCAGGCTGAGCAGCGGCCCCATGCGGCTGACGATCTGGCCGACGGTCGGCGCCGCGGTCCAGCCGCCCTGGTTCATGAAGTTGGTCTCGGCAGTCCCCTTCGGCTCGTCCAGGGTCACCAGCACGACATAGCGCGGGGCGGCCACCGGCACGGCGGCCACGAACGAGACCAGCAGCTTGTTGACGCCGTAGCCGCGGCCCTGGACCTTGTCGGCGCTGCCGGTCTTGCCGCCCAGCTGGTAGCCGTCGACCTTGGCGGTCGAGCCGGTGCCCTCGGCGACCACCAGCCACATCAGCCAGCGCAGCTGCTCCGCGGTCCGCGCCGAGACCGCCGCGGGCCGCGCCGCCGGCGGGTTCTCCGCGACCACGTAGGCCGGCGGCCGCGGCTGGCCGCAGATCGAGGCGGCGACCGCGTCGGCGGCCTGCAGCGGGGTCACCGCGATGCCATGGCCATAGGCGGCGGTCACGGTGTTGATCGGCCGCCAGGTCCGGGGCACGATCGGGGCGCCCACCTCGGGCAGCGGAATCGGATGCTTGGCGAGCAGGCCCAGCCGCTGGAAATAATCGTGCTGGCCCTCGGTGCCGACCGCGAGCGCCATCTTGGCGGCCCCGATGTTGGACGAGAACGCCAGGATCTCCGGCACGCTCAGCCAGCGCTCCTTGGCGTGGAAGTCGCCGATCTCGTGGCGGTGGATCTTGATCGGCTGGCTGGCGTCATAGCCGTCGGTGATCCGGACCGCGCCGGCGTCCAGCGCCATCGCCGCGGTCAGGACCTTGAACAGCGAGCCCAGCTCGTAAGCACCTTGGGTGTTGCGGTTGAACTGCTGGTCGTCGGTCAGCTTGTGGACCCGGTTGGGGTCGAAGTCCGGCAGGCTGACCGCGGCCAGGATGGCGCCGCTGCCGGCCTCCAGGACCAGGCCGCTGCCGCCGCGCGCTTGAAACCGCTCGACCGCATGGCCGAGCTCGTCGCGCACGATCTCCTGGACGCCCAGATCGAGGGTCAGCCGGAGCGGCCCGTCGGCGGCACCTGGCCCGTGCAGGCGCTGCTCGAAGCTGCGCTCGAGGCCTGCCAGGCCCTGGTTCTCCACGCCGACATAGCCCACGATATGCGCCGCCAGCTCGCGCTGCGGGTAGATCCGGTGCATCTCGGTGCGAAAGTCGATGCCGGGCAGGCCGAGCCGGATCACCGCCCGCTGCTGGGCGTCGGTGATGTGCCGCTTGACCCAGACGAAGCGCTTGCGGCTGGCGAGCTGGCCGGCCAGATCGTCGGCGAGCCCCGGCAGCACCTTGGCCAGCGCCGCCGCCGTGCCGGCCGGGTCCTGGACCGCTTGGGCATCGGCGAAGACCGAGGTCTTGGGATAGTCGGTCGCGAGCAGCCGGCCTTGGCGATCGACGATGTCGGCGCGCTGGCGGCGCTCCTCGCTGCCGACCCGCGGCCGCTCGCGGACCATGGCCTGGGCCGAGAGCAGGGTCAGATCGGCCAGGCGCACGCCCAGGCCGATGAACATCAGCAGCGCCACGCCGCTCAGGAGCCGCAGGCGCGGCCGGGCCAGGCGGACCTCGGACGACACCCGGCCGGTCATGGCCGGGCGACGGGCGGGCGGCCCCGCTCCGCCGGGCGGGCCAGCAGCTCGGCCAGGTCGACCGCGCCCGCCGGCTTGAAGCGCAGAGGCACCGCCACGCCCGAGCTGACCAGCGCCGGATAGCGCCGCTGCTGCAGCTCCAGCTCGTTGCGCTGCGGCAGGTCCTTGACCGCGACCAGCTGGCGCGGCCGGGCCGGCACCAGGCCGAGATGGGCGTGGGCCAGGCGGTGCAGCCGGGCGGGCTGGGTCAAGGTCGCCCATTCCGCCTTGAGCCGGATCAGGGCCAGGCGCTGGTCCTGGATCGCATCCTGGGTGCGCTCCAGATGCAGCTCCAGGCCCTGCACCTGGTGCTTCAGCGTATAGACGCCGCAGGCCGCGGCCAGCGCCACCATCAGGCTGAGCAGGCCGAGCTTCAGCATGGCTCGCTCCCCGCCGGCTCGGCCAGCCGCCTGGCCGAGCGCAGGCGCGCCGAGCGGGCGCGCGGGTTGGCCGCGAGCTCGGCGGCACCGGGCGTCAGCGGCCGGCGCTGCAGCGCCTGGAAGCGGGCCGGCCGGCCGGGCAGCGGGGCCGGCAAATGGCGGGACGGGCGCGCCGCGCGGCCGCCATGCTCGATCAGGAACTGCTTGACGATCCGGTCCTCGAGCGAATGGAACGCGATCACCACCAGCACGCCGCCCGGCCGCAGGACCTGCTCGGCCGCGGCCAGCGCTCGCTCCAGCTCGCCCAGCTCGTCATTGACGTGGATCCGCAGCGCCTGGAAGGTCCGGGTCGCGGGATCGATCTTGGCGCCGGGCTGCCGGGCGACCCGCTGGACCAGGCGGGCCAGCTCCAGGGTCCGGCTGAACGGCTGCTTGCGCCGCTCGGCCACGATCGCGCGGGCGATCCGGCGCGCCGCCCGCTCCTCGCCATAGCGGAAGATGATGGTGGCGAGCGTCTGCTCGTCGGCCTGGTTGACCACATCGGCAGCGCTCAGCCCGGCCTGCGCCATGCGCATGTCGAGCGGGCCGTCCTGGCTGAACGAGAAGCCGCGCTCGGCGTCGGCCAGCTGCGGCGAGGACACGCCCAGATCGAGCACCACGCCATCGACCTGGCCGAGCCCGAGCCCGGCCAGATGCGCGGCCAGATCGCCGAACCGGCCCGCGACGATGGTGAAGCGCGGCTCCGCCTCGGCCAAGGCCCGGCCGGCGGCGACGGCGGCCGGATCGCGGTCGATGCCGATCACCCGGCCGGCGCCCGCCGCCAGGATCGCGCGGCTGTAGCCGCCGCGGCCGAAGGTGCCGTCGACATAGGCGCCGCGGGGCGCCACGGCCAGCTCGGCCAGCATCTCGGCCAGCATGACCGGCCGATGCTCCGGCGAGGGATCTGCAGTCTGGACGTTCATCGGGACAACCGCAGCATGCAAGGGCCAAACACCAGGCGCGTCCGGTCATGGTGCTGCGGATGGGACGTGAAGCCTGTGAGCTTTACTTCGGCGCGACAGATCCGGCAGGTAGATCTCGGCGAGCATATCCTACCGAACCTCGAGCGACCGCTCCCCGACTTTGTCCGGCACCCGGCAGAACTTGGAGGCGCAAGGCTTTTCACCCTAGAGTTACGTGAGAATGCAGTCAAGGCCTGTTTTAAAGTCTTTCTTGCAAGTCATTGATATTAAAAGACAATCACGCGAAGATAATGCGCCTGGCCTGGCCTGGCGCGGTCGACCTTGCCAAGAACAACCGCAAAGCCGGCCAAATCAAGCCGAGGCGACCACTTTGTTCTACTTTTGTTCTATCAACCAATAGGCGAAACGCAAGCATCGGCTGGAACGGATCAGGTGGCCTGTAAGCCGGGTTCTGTGCCCGCGCCTTGTGGGCGCGGCGATGGCCATTCCTCTGGGACGCCCGTTACCGGACGCCTCGCGCGACCGACCCGGACGACCGGCCTGGAAACGGGCCTGCCCCGCTCAAAGCGGCGCTGTCGTCCCTACTTGGTCTTGCTCCCGGTGGGGTTTACCATGCCGCTGCCGTTGCCGGCCGCGCGGTGCGCTCTTGCCGCACCCTTTCACCCTGACCCGCAGACCACGGCCTTACGGCCGCCGCCCCGGCGGGCAGACTGCTCTCTGTGGCACTTTCCCTGGGGTCGCCCCCGCCGGGTGTTACCCGGCACCGTGTTTCCATGGAGCCCGGACTTTCCTCCCCCGGGGCAAGCCCGGGAGCGGCCATCCGGCCACCTGATCCGTGCTAGATGTCGCCCCGATCGGCCGCCGGCGCAAGGGCCGTCTGGCCGGCTTGCCGCCACCGGGTGCTCAGGCCATCCAGGCGGGCCAGCGTGCCGGCATCGGCGACGCCATCGACCCGCTCCGGCCGGTAGCGGCGCTGGAAGGCGCGGAGCACCAGCCGGGTCGCCTCATCGAGCGCGCCATGGCCGGGCACGCCATAGCCAAGCTCGGCCAGCGCCGCCTGCAGCTCGGTCACCGGCCGGGGCCGGCCGGCGCCATCGGCCGGCCACAGGCCGATCCCGGCCGCTGCCAGGCGCGGCCAGTCGAACAGCTCGCCCGGATCCTGCTTGCGCGCCGGCGCCACGTCGCTATGGGCCAGGACCCGCTCGGGCGGGATCCGCCAGCGCCGCAGGAGCGGCGGACAGAGGCGCTCCAGGGTCAGATACTGCGCCTCGGTGAACGGCCGGTAGCCCCATTCATGGCCGGGATTGACCAGCTCGATGCCGATCGAGCAGTCGTTCAGCTGGCTGCGCCCGGCCCAATGGCTGAGCCCGGCATGCCAGGCGCGGCGCGCCTCGGGCACGAGGCTGACGAGCGCGCCGGCCTCGTCGATCAGGTAGTGCGCGCTGACCTTGGCCGCCGGATCGGTCAGCCGCGCCAGGGCGGCCGCGGCGTCGGTCATGCCGGTGTAGTGCAGAATCAGGCAGTCGATCGCGGCGGGGCTAGAGCGCTCGTCCTGATTGGGGGACGGCCGCAGCTGCGGGACCGGCCAGCTCAAAAGCGATCGAGCAGGCGCTGCAGATAGTCCAGCTCCTCGGCCGGCCGCTGCCGCTGGCTGGCCCGGCGCTGCAGCTCCTCCAGGATCGCGCGCGCCTTGCCCAGATCCAGCTCCTTGGGCACTTCCGGGCCGAACTGCTCGGCGCCGCCCAGATTGTAGCGGGCCCGGCCGAGCGGATCGCGGCTGCCCGGCGTCTCGCCATATTGCTGGCCCGGCATCTGGCCCTGGCCTTCGCCCATCATGCGCTGCATCTCCTGCAGCATGGCCTGGCCGCCCTGGCGCAGCTGATCGACCGCTTGCGCCTGCGGGTCGAGCGCCTGACCAGGGGCGCCGTTCTGGAGCGCGTCCCGGGCCTGGCGCATCGACAGCTCGGCCTCGCCCAGGGCCCGCGGGATCGGCATGCCGGCCTCGCCGAAGCCGCGCATCAGCTCGCCCAGCGCCCGGCGCAGCGCCTCCTGGTCCATCGCCGCCTGGCCGGGCTGGCCGCCGCCCTGCATCTGGCCGGCCTGGCCCTGCTGCCCTTGCTGACCCTGCTGGCCTTGCCCCCGCTGGCCTTGCTGGCCGGGCTGACCCGGCTGACCCTGCATCTCGCCTTGCTGACCCTGCTGGCCCTGCTGGCCGGGGTCGTCCTGCAGGCTCTGGTCGCCCTGCTCGCGGGACAGGCCGAAGGTGCGATCCAGCAGCTCCTGCTGCTGCTGCACCATGTCCTGCAGCTGGTTCATCATCTCCTGGCCCTGCTGCGCCTGGCCATTCTGGCCGACTTGCAGGTTCTCCATCATCTCCTGCAGCTGGGCGAGCATCTGCTGCGCGGCATCCTTGGCGCCCGTCTTGATCATGTCGCGCAGCTGATCGAGCATCTGCTCCAGATCCTGGCGCTCGACCGCCTGCGCATTCGGATCCATCGGCTGCTGCTCGCCGGTCTGCTGCTGCTCCTGGGCCTGATTGGCGAGCGCTTCCAGATAGCTTTCCAGCGCCCGCTGCAGCTCGTTCATCAGCCGCTCGAGCTCGGCGTCGCTGGCGTCCCGGCTGAGCGCGTCGCGCAAGGCCTGCTGCAGCTCGCGCAGCTCGCGCGCCGCCAGCGACAGGCTGCCATCCTCGAGATGGAGGGCGGTATCCCACAAGGTCGTCATGACGTCGGCGCGCTGCGACTTCGGCTCGTTGAGCGTCAGCCGCATCGCCGAGGAGCGCAGCGCCATGTAGACCGCGGAGTCGTTCTGGAAGGTCTCGGGCGAGCGCGACAGGCGGTTCAGATTGGCGGCGACATCCGGCCGGTTGGCGTCGCTCTCGGCCAGCCGGCGGCGCTCGGCCACGATCGCCTTGGCGACCGGATGGTGGAACTCGCGGCTGGGCAGGATGAGCCGCTGGACCTCGCTCTCGCCCTTCTGATCGATGCCATCGATCGCCTGCAGGCGCAGCTCGACCGGCAGGCCGGCCCAAGGATGGGAGGTCAGATCGAGATAGGCCGCATCGGTCAGCTCGGCGGTGCCGCCAGACGGCTGCATCAGCTCGATCCGCTCGGCCTCGCTCGGCTGCTCCGGCCGGCTGAGCAGCAGGCCGATGCTCTTCAGCGCATAGTCGTCGCGGGCGGCAAAGGCAAAGCGCAGCACGCTGCGCGGCGTCACCGCCGGCGGCTCGCTCATGCTGATCTCGGGCGGCTGGTCCGGCACCACCTGGATGGTCCAGCTGCCGAGCGGCGCCTCCGTCTGGCCGATCACCAGCTGACCCGAGCGCTCCGGCACCAGCTTGGCCTCGGCGCTCTGGCCGCCGAC
>CADEGR010000023.1:30982-39715 GCA_902826935.1 uncultured Alphaproteobacteria bacterium
CCAGCTGACCCGAGCGCTCCGGCACCAGCTTGGCCTCGGCGCTCTGGCCGCCGACGGTGGCGAACGGCACGGTGGTCTGGTCGAGCTTCAAGGCGTATTGCTCGGCGGCCGCGTCCAGATGATGCAGCTGGGCCATGATCTCGCTGCCGGCCGGCACCTGGACCGGCGCCGCGGGCGGCACCAACGCATCGTCGCTGGCGACGGTCATCACCTGGAGCGGCATGGGCGGCCGGCCGGTATAGGCCGGCGGGGTGACCCAGACCGCAAGCTCGATCGGCAGGGCGCTGGCGGCGCCGATGCCGGTCAGATCGAATGCGGCCAGCAGCCGGCGCGGCGCCGAGCCGCCGGCCTCGACCAGGGCCACGATCAGGAGCAGCAGCACGGCCGCGCGCAGCGCCCAGCGGTCGCGCCGCGGCAGATCGGAGCGGGGCAGGCCGACCTGGAGCTGGCCGACCATCTGGCGCAGCCGGGCCTGGTGGCGCTGCCAGAGCGAGCGGCTGACCGGATCGTCCTGGCCGCTGGCCTGGCGGTCGCCCAAGGCGCGCAGCGGCTGATGAGGCAGCTGGTTGACCCGCTCGAGCCGGCCGAGCCCGGCCTCGGCATCGGGCAGGCGCAAGGCCCGCGCCAGATGGACCAGGCTGGCGAGCGCCGCCAGGGCGAACGCGCCCAGGCCGACCGCATGCAGCCAGCGTGGCAGCCAGGCCCAGGCGCCGACCAGGCTGAGCACCAGGAACAGGCCGAGGGTGCCGAGGAGCGGCCAGCAGGCCGGCCAGAAGGCTTCGAAGGCGCCGGCCGCGCGCGCCAGGATCAGGCGCCAGCGAAACCGCCAGTCTTGCCTCGGATCAGCCGCCGGCATGGCCATGGCGGGCCTCCGCTAGCCGGTCGCGCCGCGCTCGAGCGGCGGCGCTGCGAGCCAGGGCGGCAGGCGTTCCTCGGCGAGGCGCAGGGCCGGCTCCTGGCGCGGCTTGACGATCGCGAACTGGCCGTTCTCGACCAGCACCTCGGCCGCCGCAGGCCTGGAATTGTAGCCCGATGCCATCACCGCACCATACGCTCCAGCACAGGAAAAAGCCACCAGGTCGTCCGCCTTGAGGGGGGGCAGACGCCGGGCGCGCGCGAACACGTCCGAGCTCTCGCAGATCGGGCCGACCACGTCGTAGGCCACCAGCTCGGTGCCCGCCGCCGGGGCCGCGACCGGCCGGATCTCGTGGTAGGCGTCGTACAAGGCCGGCCGCAGGAAGTCGTTCATGCCGGCATCGACGATCACCCACGGCCGCTCCGCACCCTCCTTGACATAGAGCACCCTGGTCAAAAGCAAGCCCGCCTCGGCGACCAGAAAGCGGCCGGGCTCCAGCCACAGCTCCAGCTCCAGCCCGGCGGTCAGGCGGCGCAGCATGGCGGCATAGGCCTCGACATCGAGCGCCGGCTCGCCGCGATAGCTGATGCCGAGCCCGCCGCCCAGATCGAGCCGGCCCAGCCGGATGCCCTGGCCGCGCAGCTCCCGGATCAGCGCGATGCCGCGCTGGAACGCCGCCTCGAACGGCGCCAGGCTCAGGATCTGCGAGCCGATATGCATGTGCAGCCCGACCAGCTCGATCCCGGCCAGGCGCTGGGCCATGGCGTAGACCTCGGCAGCCCGGTCGTAGGGGATGCCGAACTTGTCCTGCTTGCGGCCGGTGCTGATCTTCTCATGGGTCCCGGCGGCGACATCCGGATTGACCCGGAGCGCGACCGGTGCCCGCTTCTTGTGCGCCGCCGCGACCTCGCTCAGCGCGATCAGCTCGGGCACCGATTCGACATTGAACTGGGCGATCCCGACCTCGAGCGCCGCCACCATCTCGGCCCGGCTCTTGGCGACCCCGGCGAACACGATCCGCTGCGGCCGCACGCCGGCCGCCAGGGCCCGCTCCAGCTCGCCCGCCGACACGATCTCGGCCCCCGCCCCGGCCTCGGCCAGGGTCCGGATCACGGCGAGGTTGCTGTTCGCCTTGAGCGCAAAGCAAATCACCGCCGCCTGCCCGGCGAAGGCCTGGCGCAGCTGCTGCATGCGCGCCCGCATCAGGCTGCCGGAATAGACATAGGCCGGCGTGCCGACCGCCTGGGCGATCGCATCGAGCGCCACGCCGTCGACCGTCAGCACGTCCCCCTCATAGTCGATCGCGGCGCTCACTGGCTGGGCTCCTGGCTGTCGGTCGGGCCGGCAGTCGGGCCGGCGGCCGGGCTGGCTGGCGCGGCGCTCGGCGGCGGCTCCAAGGCACCTTTCTTGCCGCAGGCGGCGAGGCCCATCAGCAAGATCAGGGCCAAGGCAAGGTTACGGGTGGCGGCATCCATGGACATGGTGATCGCGGGCTCGCTCGAGATGGGCACCAGCAATGGCCAAACGCCCGCTCCGGCGGCCCCTCCCCAGGTCCCGCCGACGGGTCGTCGATGGCGCGCTCGATAATGGCGTCGGCGGCGCGCTCAGACAAGCGTGCAAGCGGCCGATGCTCGCTTTGCGGTAGCGGCCTGCTCAGAGATAGCGGGCGCGCGCCGCGGCGATCGCCTGGCGGACCTGAGCCGGGGCGGTGCCGCCGAAGCTGGTGCGGGACGCGACCGAGCGCTCGACGCTCAGCACTTCCAGCGCCCCGGCGCCGATCCGGCGGTCGATCGCCTGCAGCTCGGCCAGCGCCAGCCCGGCCAGCTCGCAGCCCAGGCTTTCCGCCCGCCGCACCGCCTGGGCCGCGATCGCATGGGCCTCGCGAAACGGCACGCCGGCCGCGCGCACCAGCCAGTCGGCCAGATCGGTCGCCGTGGTGTAGCCGACCCCCGCCGCCGCGTGCAGCCGCGCCGTGTCGACGCTCATCCCGGCGACCATCGCGGCCGCCACCGCAAGGCAGAGCTGCAGGCTCGCGACCGCGTCGAACACCGGCTCCTTGTCCTCCTGCAGGTCCTTGCTGTAGGCGAGCGGCAGGCCCTTCAGCGTGGTCAGGAGGCCGATCAGGCTGCCGAAGATCCGCCCGCTCTTGCCGCGCATCAGCTCGGCCGCGTCCGGGTTGCGCTTTTGCGGCATGATCGAGCTGCCGCTGGAAAAATCCTCGGCCATGCGCACGAAGCCGAATTGCGGCGTCGACCACAAGACCAGCTCCTCGCCCAGGCGCGACAGATGGACCGCCGCGATCGCCGCCGCCGCCAGGAACTCGAGCGCGAAATCCCGGTCCGACACGGCGTCGATCGAGTTCGCCATCGGCTGGGTGAAGCCCAGCTCGGCCGCGGTCATCGCCCGATCGATCGGAAAGCTGGTGCCGGCCAGGGCGGCGGCGCCCAGCGGGCATTCGTTCAACCGGGCGCGGCCATCGCGCAGCCGGCCGCGATCGCGCCCGAACATCTCGACATAGGCCATCAGATGGTGGCCGAGCGTCACCGGCTGGGCCGCCTGCAGATGCGTGAAGCCCGACATCACGCTCTCGGCATGCTCCTCGGCGCGCGCCAGGAGGCTCGCCTGGAGCCCTTGCAGCAGCCGGTCGCTGGCGTCGATCGCATCCCTGAGCCACAGCCGGAAGTCGGTCGCGACCTGGTCGTTGCGCGAGCGCGCGGTGTGCAGCTTGCGGCCCGGCTCGCCGATCAGCTCGGTCAGGCGCGCCTCGATGTTCATGTGGATGTCTTCGAGCTCGGCCGTGAACGCGAAGCTGCCGGCCTCGATCTGCGCTTTGAGCTTGGCCAGACCGTCCTGGATCGCCTGGCCTTCGGTGGCGCTCAACAGGCCCGCTTTGACCAGCATCCGGGCATGGGCGCAGGAGCCAGCGATATCTTGCGCGTAGAGCCGCTTGTCGAAGCCGATCGACGCATTAATCTGCTCCATCAGAGGGGCCGGCCCCTGCTCGAAATGGCCGCCCCAGAGATCGACCCCGCGGGCCGGCTTCTGGCTCGTGGTCTTGGCAGGAGTGCTCACCGATCCGCTCGCCCCATCTGCTATCCGCCCGGCGCCGCCAGCTGCTGGCGGGCCTCGCCTGTTGTCCGATCCTGCTGGCGACCCGCCCCGCATCCGCGTTCAGCTTCGCCAAGACCGCCGCCGGGCCAGTGCCGGACGTCACCTTCCTCGACGCGCGCGACCAGGAGCAGCGCCTGGCCGATTTCCGCGGCCGGGTGGTGGTCCTCAACCTCTGGGCCACCTGGTGCGTGCCCTGCCGGCGCGAAATGCCGTCGCTCGACCGGCTGCAGGCCAAGGTCGACAAGGCGGACCTCGCGGTGCTGGCAGTGTCGCTGGATCGCGGCGACAGCGACAAGATCGTAACGTTCTACAAGGAGCTTGGCATCACCAATCTCGCGCTGCTGCGCGATCCGACCGCCGGCGTCGGCCGCAGCCTGAAGGCGCCGGGCCTGCCGACCACCCTGGTGATCGACCGGCAGGGCAGCGAGGTCGGGCGGGTGCTGGGCGATGCCGAATGGGACCAAGGCGAAGCCTTCGCCCTCTTGGAGACCGTCATCGCGCAATGACGGCCCTCGCGCCGGCCGCGAGAGGGCTGCCGGCCAAGGGCGCGCGGCGGGGCGCCAGCTTAGGTCGAATTGCTCAACCATTTTCTACTGATAATGAACATAATACTTGACAAAATATCACCTTTTGGATGATTCGTAGCCCTGCGCGAGATCGTTGGACAGGCTCCTTCGCAAGTCCAGCATCATGGCTCGGCACGCTCGATCCATCGGCTGTTCCAGGTCGTCCGCCAAAGCAAGTCTTCGTGGCATTCATGCGGTCAGGGGAGAGACCAGGCCTTGGTTTCGCCAAATCAGCCCGTGGCGACGCAAGCGAGCGGCACCAAGCCGGAGCGATCGACGGCCCAGGGAGCGCGGCCCGGCACTAGCCGGCCGTTCAGCCCGCCGTCGGCCGACGGGGCGGGCGAGCCGCCGGTGGCGCCGCTGCTCCGGCCAGCCAAGGCGGTCGCCGGCGCGCCGCCCGACATCGAGGCCGGCGCCGCAGCTGGCGAGCCGGTCGGCGGCCACACCGCGGCGGCCGGGGTCGGCGGCATGCAGCGCAGCCTCGCCCGGCGCGCCGCCGAGGACGCGGCCATGCCCGGCGGCGCCTATGGCCGCAGCAATCTGCCGGCCCGGCCGTTCGAGCCGGCGCCGCCTCAAGGCCCCAGCTTCCACGCCCGGCTGATCGCCGAGCTGCCGCGCTTGCGCCGCTACGCGATCGCCTGGCTGGGCTCGATCGTGATCGCCGACGCCCTGGTCCAGGCCTGCCTGGAGCGGGCGCAAAAGCAGCGGGACGAGGGCAAGCGCCAGGTCAACCTCACGATCTGGCTGTTCGCGCTCCTGCACCGCGTCTATGCCGAGGTCGCGGTCCGGCCGCGGCCGGCGCCGCGGGTCAGCCGGCAGGGCCTGGAAGAAGGGCTCCTGGCCGAGCTGCCGGCGGTCGAGAAGGCGGAGCTGCAGGTGTTCGCCGAAGCGATGCGCGAGCTGCCCGAGGAGCCGCGCCGCCTGCTCCTGCTGGTCGCCCTGGAGGGTCTGGGCTACCGCGAGATCGCCGACGTGCTCAACATGCCGGTCGGCACGGTCATGGCGCGCCTGGCGCGGGCGCGCGAGCAGCTGAAGGAGCTGCTCAGCCGCGGCACCATGTTGAGCAAGGCGGAAACGGCGGCATGACCGGCACCGAGGCCAGCTGGGTGCCCGAGGTCGAGCTGCACGGCTATCTCGACGGCGAGCTGGGCGCCAGCCGGATCCCCGCCGTCGAGCGCTTCCTCGAGCGCGACGACGAGGCGCGCGCCCGGCTTGAGCACTATCGCTGGCAGTCCAACATGATCTGCCGGCTCTATGGGCCGCTCCTGAACCGGCCGATGCCCGACGTCCTGATCACCGAGGTGGCGCAGCCGGCCCGGCCGAGCGCGCCACCGCCGCCGCCGGCGCAGCCGAGCGCGCCGCCGATGGCGATCGTGGCGGTCCTGGGGCTGGTGGCGCTCGGCCTGGGCGGCGGCTGGCTGCTCGATCACGCCTTGCCGCGCGGCGGTGTCGAGCATCCGGCCGGCGCCAGCTATGCCGGCGAGGCGCTGCAGGCGCACCAGCTCTACACCGTGGAGGAGTTTCGCCCGGTCGATGTCGGCGTGGCCGATGCCGATTATCTGCTGCTCTGGCTGTCGCGCCGGCTGGGCGTGCGAATCGCCGCCCCCGATCTGCGGCCCGAGGGCTTCACCTTGATGGGCGGCCGCCTGCTGCCCGGCGCCAGCGGGCCGGCTGGCCAGCTGATGTATCAAGGCGTGGGCAGCACCCGGCTGACCCTCTATCTGCGCCCGATTGGCGAGCAGGCGCCAAGCATCGACGGCTTCGAGCTGGTCCGCGAGCGCGATCTCGGCGCGCTCAGCTGGCAGCTGCCGGGGCTGGCGCTGTCGCTGGTGGCCGAGCTGCCCGAAGGCAAGCTGCGCAGCCTCGCCACCCGCATCGGCCAGGCGCTCCGGCACTAACCGCCAGCCCTTTATCTCGGCTGGCCGGATCGCCATGTCCTGGGCATGGTCATCCGCAACTTGGCGCAAATTCTGCTGATCGCGGCGCTGCCGCTGGCCAGCAGCTGCGCCGCCGCTGGCGAGCCAGACGTGCCGCAGCGGGTCGATCCAACGGCGCCCGCCCAGCAGCTCGATCAGGAGCTGAAAGCGATCGAGAGCTACATCCTGAACCCGCGCCCGCGGCGCCTGACCGAGCGGCAGCGGGCGCGCGACCTCGAGGTCGACGAGCAGCGGCTGAAGAGCCTCTCGACCAGCGATCCGCGCAATCCCAAGCTGCCGCTCCTGAACCGCCAGCTCGACCGGCTGCAGCGCCCGACCACGATCCTCCGGCCGCAGGACCGCAACTAGAAGCGGGACAGCGCCTCGCGCAGGTCGGCGACGTCCTGGGAGCGCGGCTGGCCGAAGTCGCGCAGCACGTCGTGGCTGCGCACCGGCTGGCCGTAGAAGCTGGTGTTCCAGTTGTCCTTGGCGCGGATATAGGTGCCGTCGATCGAGAAGCCGCCGAACAGGCCCTTGCTCTTGGCGAACACGTAGATGTCCTCGCCGAAGCGGACCGTGGTGGCGGCCCCGATGCCGGCGCCCAGCCGGCCGACCGCGACCGCGGCATCGGCCCCTAGCTTGATGCCGGAATTGACCACCTTGTCGACCGCGGCCTGGTTCATGATGGTGAACACCACGTCCGAGCTCTGGCCGCCGAACTGCAGGCCGAGGCTGCCGCCATAGAGGTCGTAGAACGCCGGCTGGCCCCAGCCGCCGGTCTGCGGGTTGCGGATCAGCATCACGCCGACGCCGTGCTCGGCGCCGATGAAGAAGCTGCCCTTGAGCAGGTCCGGCACGACCATCACGGCATAGGCGTTTTGCACGTAGACCCGCATCTGGGCGTAGTTCGGATCGTCGAGCAGGGTATCGAGGACGAGGCGCGCCCGCTCGATCATGCGTTCCTGGCCGGTGGTGTCGGCCCGGGCGGACGCGGCGAGCACGCCCGCAAGCATCAGCACCAAGCCGGCCAACCGCCCAATCCTGCCCAGCATGCGCGCCCACTCCCTCGCCGCCAAATCCGGATGGCCATGCCGCGCTCGGCCCCGAGGCGGCGCGCGATCCGTAGGCATCGCTCTGTTGCGATGTCAAGACGATATCGTGATAGGCTGCGGCGCAGCGTCATTCTCACGGCAGCAGGCGGCGGGCGGCGCCAGGGATCGCATGGGGCAATCGGCCAGGGCCTTCCTCCGCCGCAGCGCGCTGGCGATCGCCGTGCTGGTCGGGCTGGGCCTGGTCCTTATCCTGGCCGCCCCGGCGCTGCTGCGCTTCGGCCTGGCGCAGGCCGGCTATGGGCCGCTCACCTGGGGCGAGCTGTCGGTCGGCCGCGAGCGGCTGCTGTTGACCGACCTGGCACTCGGCCAAGCGCCGGTGCAACGCCTGGGCCGGCTGGAGGCGCGCTATGACTGGCAATCGCTCCGGCAGGGCCGGCTCCTCAGCCTGACCCTGGCGGGCGCCGAGCTGGTCGGGCGGCTCGATCAGCAGGGGCTGGCGCTGCCGGGGCTGAGCGACGCAGATGATGCGACACCCAGCCCGTTCCTGGCGCTTCTGCCGCGCCCGGCGTCGCTTGTGGTGCGCCAGAGCGTGCTGGATCTTGCGACGCCCGCCGGCCAGCTGCGCATCCCAGTAGACGCTACCTTGACCCTCGGCGACCGCAGCGCAGACCTCACCTTGACCAGCTCCGACGCCCAGCTGCGTCCACTGGCTGGCGGCCAGCTCCAGGCCAAGCTCGATGCCACCCTCCACTTGCCGCCCGGTGCCCCCCGTCAGCTCGCCAGCCTGACCGGCCAAGGCCACCTCAGCCTGAGCGGCGCCGACCTCGCCTGGCCGGCGCTCGGCCAGGGGCTGACCGGCACCGGCCAGCTCGACCTGACCCTGGGCTCCGGCCGGTTGACGCTCACCAGCCGCGACCTCGCGGCCGACCTGGCCGCTCCGGCGGCAGCGCTGCCGGGCTTGCCGGTGCCTTGGCGTCTGCAGTTGGGCGAAGTGGACCGGCCATTGCGCCTGGCGCTGCCGCTGACGTTCGGGCCGGGCGAGGTGGCGCTCAGCGGCCCGCTGGCGCTGCAGGCCGGAAGCGCGCGGCTGGCCGCCCAGCTGGCGCTCCGCCTGGACGGGGCCAGCCGCGCCGCCCGCGTGACCGAGGGCCAGCTGCGGCTGGCCGCGTCGGGCGTCCATGCGGACCAGTTCAGCCTGGCCGATGGCACGCTGACGCTCGCCGCGACCGGCG
>CADEGR010000023.1:39815-43572 GCA_902826935.1 uncultured Alphaproteobacteria bacterium
CCGGCCGCTGGCAGGCCGAGCTGACCGGCAGCCTGGCGCCGCTCCAGGTCGATGGCCCGGGTGCTCGCCTCTGGGCCCGGATCGAGCAGCTGACCGGGCAGCTCGCGGGCGGGCGGGACAGCGTGAGCAGCGGCAACGTCGAGCTGGCCGGCGGCCGGCTCGACTGGCCCGGCCGGCAGCTCAGTGCCGCTGGCATCAGCCTCCGCTGGCCGATCGAGCCAGCCGGCACCATCCCCATCGCGATCGAGCGGCTGAGCCAGACCGCCGATGCCGCCTGGACCGCGCCGCTCGCGCTCCAGGCCGAGCTGACGCCGAGCACCGATTCGCTCGCCTTCGCCGGCAGCCTGCGCAGCCGCGCCGCACCCGTCCGCCTGAGCTTCACCGGCCGCCATCGCTGGGCCGACGGCCAGGGTGAGGCGGCGCTCGATCTGCCGCCGGTGACCTTCGTACCCGGCCAGCTGCAGCCGGGCCAGCTCATGCCGGCGCTGGCCGGCACCATGAGCGAGGCGGTCGGCCAATTGGCGCTCCAAGGCGGCCTGCGCTGGCAGGGCAGTGCGCTCACCAGCGATCTCGATCTGCTGGTCAAGGAGCTGGGCTTCACCGCCGGCCCGGCCCGGGTCGAGCGGATCAACGGCGTGGTCCGCTTCGACCGGCCGCTGCCGCCGCGCACGCCGCCCGGCCAGGAGCTGGCGATCGCCTTGCTCGACCTCGGCCTGCCGCTGACCGATGGCGTCGCGGCGCTGAGCCTGCCGGCGTCGGGCGGACTCTCTGTCGAGCGGCTGGACTGGCGGGTCGCCGGCGGGCAGCTGCGGGCAGCGCCATTCACAGTCGGTTCAGCGACTACCGGCATAAAGATGCAGCTCACGGCCGAACGGCTTGATCTGGGCCAGCTGCTGGACCTGGCTAGGCTCGAAGGCCTGGCGGGCGAGGGCCAGCTGAGCGGTGAGCTGCCGCTCGAGATCACCGGCGGTGCGGCGGCGATCCGCCAGGGCCAGCTGACCGCCGATGGGCCGGGCACGCTGCGCTATCGGCCGGCGGCGAAGCCGGGCGCCTTGCAGGCTGGCGGTGCCAGCGTCGATTTGTTGCTACGGGCGATCGAGAATTTCCACTATGACACGCTGGGCATCAAGCTCGATGGACGGACGGATGCAGCGATGGCGATCGGCTTGGATCTCAAGGGTGCCAACCCGGACCTCTATGATGGCCATCCCATCGACTTTCACCTCAATTTGGAAGGTGCTCTTGGCCAGATCCTGCAGAGCAGCCTGGTCGGCTACCAGCTGCCGCAGCGGATCGAGGAGCGGGTCCGTGGCTTTGGCCGCTAGCCGGAGCGGCTTGGCCGCGGCCCTGCTGATCGGTGTGGCGGCCTGCACGCCCCGGGTCGCGATCGAGGCGCCCAAGGACCCGATCGTGATCAATCTCAACGTCAAGATCGAGCAGGAGGTCCGGGTCAAGGTCGAGCGGGACGTCGACACGCTGCTCAATCAGAATCAGGACATCTTCTAGGAGTGCGCTGGATGCAGCGGCTGATGCAATGGCTGCCCCCGATGCTGATCGTGCTGGCGCTCTTGACCGCGCCAGGCTCGGCGGCCGACCTGGACACGGCCAAGGCGGCCGGCCAGGTGGGCGAGCGGATCGATGGCTATGTCGGCGCGGTCGGCGCGGTCTCGGCCGAGCTGCAGGCGCTGATCGATCAGACCAACGCGGCGCGGAAGGCGCGCTATGCCGACATCGCCGCCAAGAATGGCGCGCCGGTCGAGGCGGTGGCGCAAATCGCGGGCCAGAAGCTGATCGCGCGCACGCCGGCGGGCCAATACGCCCTGGGCGCCGATGGCGCCTGGCGCCGCAAATGAGGGGCCTGCCGGATCCGGGTCGGCGGGCCAGTCGCGGCGGGATTGCGTGCAGTTTGGTTGTCTTCGGCCCTGGCGTGCGCTATAGAGCCGCGCCATGGGCGATGCCGCCCGTCGAGGGCTTGGTAGCATGACACGTCGTCCATCCCGCCGTCGCAAGGTCTATGAGGGCAAGGCCAAGGTCCTGTTCGAGGGGCCGGAGCCGGGCACGCTGATCCAGTATTTCAAGGACGACGCGACCGCCTTCAACAATCAGAAGCAAGGCGTGATCACCGGCAAGGGCGTGCTCAACAACCGCATCTCGGAATATCTGATGATGCGCCTGGCCGGGGCCGGCATCCCGACCCATTTCGTGCGCCGGCTGAACATGCGCGAGCAGCTGATCAAGGAAGTCGAGATCATCCCGCTCGAGGTGGTGGTCCGCAACGTGGTCGCGGGCTCGCTCGCCAAGCGCTTTGGCCTGGAGGAGGGCGCGCCGCTGCCGCGCTCGATCCTCGAATATTATTACAAGTCCGACGAGCTCGGCGACCCGATGGTCACCGAGGAGCACATCACCGCCTTCGGCTGGGCCAGCTATCCCGAGATCGACGAGATCTTGAACCTCAGCCTGCGCATCAACGACTACCTCTCGGGCCTGTTCGCGTGCGTCGGCCTGAAGCTGATCGACTTCAAGCTGGAGTTCGGCCGGCTGTGGGAGGACGACGAGATGCTGATCGTGCTGGCCGACGAGATCAGCCCCGACAGCTGCCGGCTCTGGGATGCCCAGACCAACGAGAAGCTCGACAAGGACCGGTTCCGCCGCGATCTCGGCCGGGTCGAGGAAGGCTATCAGGAGATCGCCCGGCGCCTGGGCATCCTGCCGGAGGCCGGGCCGCGTGATCTCAAGGGGCCGGAAACCGTCCAGTGAGCTGCCTCTGCCGATGAAAGCCCTGGTCCATATCCGCCTGAAGCCGGGCGTGCTCGATCCGCAAGGCGCGGCGATCGGCCGGGCCTTGACCCAGCTGGGCTTCGAGGGCGTCGGCGAGGTCCGCCAGGGCAAGCTGATCGAGCTGGAGCTGGCCGACACCGACCGCGCCGCCGCGACCGCCTCGGTCCAGGCCATGTGCGCGCAGCTGCTGGCCAATCCGGTGATCGAGACCTACGCGATCACGATCGAAGAGTGACCCCGGACCTTCCCAGCGCCGGGTCGGCCCGGTGGAGCCGGAGCAAGCGGAGGCCAGGCTGACCGTGCGCGCGGGCGTGATCACCTTTCCCGGCTCGAACTGCGATCGCGATGCCGCCGTGGCGCTGGCCGCGGCCGGGGCGAGCGTGACCGAGCTTTGGCATGCCGACACCGAGCTGCCCAGGCTGGACCTGATCGTCCTGCCGGGCGGCTTCTCCTACGGCGACTATCTGCGTTGCGGGGCGATCGCCGCCCGGGCGCCGATCATGGCCGAGGTGGTGCGCCGGGCCGAGGCCGGCGTGGCGGTGCTCGGCATCTGCAACGGCTTCCAGGTGCTGACCGAGCTGGGCCTGGTGCCGGGCGGGCTGATCCGCAATGCCGGCTTGAAGTTCATCTGTGCCCCGGTCGAGCTTGCGGTTGCGACCAGGCGGTCGATCTTCACCGCCGGCTATGGGACGGAGCAGCCGATCACCCTGCCGATCGCCCATCACGACGGCAACTATGTCTGCCCGGCCGACAAGCTGGCCCGGCTCGAGGACGAGGACCGGATTGCCTTTCGCTATGTCGCCAATCCCAATGGCTCGACCGGGGCGATCGCGGGCGTGCTTGGCCCGGGCCGCAACGTGCTTGGCCTAATGCCGCATCCGGAGCGGGCCTGTGATCCGCGCACCGGTGGCACGGATGGATGCTTGATGTTCCAATCGCTGATCGGGGCGCTGGGCTAGATGAACGCGCGGCCAAACGA
>CADEGR010000024.1:0-18995 GCA_902826935.1 uncultured Alphaproteobacteria bacterium
CCGGATGCCGGGGCGCAGCTGACCTACAGCCTGGTCGACGATGCCGGCGGCCGGTTCGCGATCGACGCCGCGACCGGCGTGCTCACGGTCGCCGGCGGGCTGGACCACGAGAGCGCCGCCAGCCACGGCATCACGGTCCGGGTGACCGACCAGTCAGGCCAGAGCTATGACGAGCGCTTCACGATTGGCGTCACCAATCAGAACGATGCGCCGAACGCGCTCGCCCTAGTCGGCGAAGGCATCAGCTTGAACGAGGATGGCGGCAACAACGCTTATCTCTCCTTGGCGGGCACAGCCGGCCTGTCGACCTCGGCCCTGACCATCGAGACGCTGATCTCGTCGACCACGATGAACGAGGACTACGTCACGCTGTTCTCGTACCATGTTGGCGGCAGCGGCGATGAGATCGAGTTCGCCGTCGATGACGGCGGCACGACCTTCATGGTCGAGATCGGCAATCATTCGGTGGCCACCGGCGCGTTCCAGCCGGCGCAACTGTTCGATGGCCAGCAGCATCATCTTGCCTTGTCCTGGACGGGCCATGACGGCGCCTGGGCGATCTACGTGGACGGCGTCGCCGTGGCGTCGGGCACAGGGCTGGCCGTTGGCCACACGATCCCGGGCGGCGGCATCCTGACCATCGGCCAGGAGCAGGATTCGAAGGGGGGCGGCTTCGACAGCACCCAGAACTTCCAGGGCACGGTCTATGACCTGCGGCTCTTCACCGACGTCCGCACGCCGAACGAGATCGCCGCGCATGCCTTTCAAGAGATCAGTCCCAGCGAGCAGGGCCTGGCCGCCAGCTGGAACATGGACAACCTGAGTGCCAGCGGGACCAGCGACGCCCTGGCCGGCACCACGCTCACGGTCGGCCATGTGACCGGCAGCGGCTGGATCACGAGCACGCCCACCTTGGTCACGAAGGTTGCCGAGCAGGCGGCCAATGGCACGGTGGTCGCGACCGCCACCGGCAGCGATCCCAATGGCGACAGCGTGAGCTACAGCCTGACCGATAGTGCCGGCGGCCGGTTCGCCATCAATGCCGCCACCGGCGTGATCACGGTCGCCAATGGCGCCCTGCTGGACTACGAGACCGCGGCCAGCCACGCCATCACGGTGCGGATCACCGACAGCGGCGGCATGAGCCGCGACCAGACGTTCACGATCGACGTCGGCAATGCCGAGGAGCGGACCATCCTGGCCGGCACGGCAGGCGACGACAGCTTGAGCGCGGGCGCTGACGAGGTCCTCTATGCTGGCGCTGGCAACGACGTGATCACCGGCGGCGCCGACGCCGAAATCCATGGCGGGTTCGGTGATGACACGATTCATGGCGGCGGCCTGCTGATCGGCGACAGCGGCAACGACACGATCGAGGGCGATGCGGGCAATGACATTGTGATCGGCGGCGATGGCGCTGACGATCTGTGCGGCGATACGGGCCACGACATCGTGATCGGCGGCACCGGTGCGGACATCCTTTGTGGCGATATCGGCGTCGATCTGCTAGTGGGCGGCAGCGGCGCGGACTCGATCGACGGCCAGTCGGGCTTCGACACCGCAGTGTTCAGTGGCACCAGGTCCAGCTACACCCTTAGTTTCGATGGCAGCACGCTGCATGTTGCGGGCAGCGATGGCACGGACTCGCTGACCAACGTCGAGCTGCTGCGCTTCAGCGATGAGTCGGTCTTCGTGGGCAGCCTCAAGACCCCGACTATGACTGCCAGCAACGGCAGCCTCAGCGGCACCAGCGGCGCCGATGTCATGCAAGGCAGCAGCGGCGCCGACGTCATGGCAGGCAGTGATGGCGACGACACGCTGATCGGGGGAGCCGGCAACGACACGCTGAATGGCGGGAACAACCATGATGTGCTGCTTGGCGGCAGCGGCAACGATACGCTCAGCGGCGGCAGCGGCGACGATATCCTGTTTGGCGATAGCGGCACCGATAGCCTGAGCGGCGGCAATGGCTCCGATCAGTTCATCATCTTTCAGGGCCTCGGCAACGATACCATTGCCGGCGGCACTGGCAGCTCGTGGGTCGATCTCATCGAGCTGCGTGACGGCCAGGGCGGCGCCAACATTGGCAGCTATGGCAGCGACTGGACCGTGGCCCTCAGCAGCGGCTCGATCCTCGACGAGGGCAGCCACAGCACGGACATCAACGGTGCGCGCGAGACCCATGGTTGGCTCGAGCTCAGCCAGGATGCCGCCGGCACCATCCAGCTCCAGGACGGCACCACGCTCGCTTTCACCGGCATCGAGCAGATTCACTGGTAGGTGCCAGGCAGCTTGACTGATCGCCCTGCCGGGCCAGCACCGGCGGGGCGATCGCGCTTGGCGGGCTTGATTTGACGCCATGCTGCCAGCCCGCATCGTCGCTGGTCTGCAGCGCTTTCGCCGTCATCCAATATTAGCGTATGTCCTCCGGGCGTTGCCTGGCGCGCGCCGCTGCGGCAGGCTGAGCCATGCTGATGTTGCCTCGGATCCGTGATCCTGGCCAAGCAGCGCGCAGCTGAAATCAGAGCATGATCCAGGCAGCGAACAACATGGACATCAATCAACTAATAATAGATTGACTAAAATACGCGAGGTATTTAAGCGTCTTTGGCTGGATATCTGTGGGCGTCCGCTGAAATCGTTGGCTAGCGTGGTCCGTCCGCTTTGGTCCGGCGGTGCCGCCCGAAGCGACATCGCGATCCTGGCGTCAGCAGCTGGTCGTATCTGGAGAGGGCTTCATGGGCAAAATGCATGTGCAGGCGTGGCCGCTGATCAACGCCGGTCGCTCCAGGGCGACCTGGGTGGTGGCCCTTGGCTTGGCCGGCCTGCTCGGCAGCCCGGCGCTGGCGCAGAACGCGACCGAACCGGCGCCCGCCGCCAAGAGCGCCGCCGATAGCTCGGCGCTGGAAGCCCTGAGCAACGCGATCTCCAACTACAAGACCAATCTCGAGGCGATCAAGGACGCGCTCAAGGCGGCGCCCGAACCGACCGAGCTGACCGGCGAGCTGACCACCGCGCGCGGCTTGATCGATGATCTGACCGGGCAGTTGAACAATATCCGGAACGAGCGTGATCGGTTGATCACCGAGCTCAACAAAGCCCGCCAGGACGCCCAGTCAACGATCGGGACGCTGCGCGCGGATGCCGAGCGCAACAATCAGCGGATCACCGAGCTGCAGGGCAAGATCGCCGACGCCGGCCGGCAGAACGAGGATCTGCTGGCCAGCCGGACGGCGCTCGAGAAGCTGATTGCCGAGCAGGATGCCGCCTCGACCGAGCTGGAGACCCAGCTCCGTGACCAGCTGGCGGCCGGCCAGCAGCAGATTGCCGAGCTGCAGTCGGTGCGCGAGGCGCTCCAGGCGGACTTGGCGACCACCAAGGACACCGCCGCCAAAGACGCGCAGAAGCTGAGCGCCGAGATTGAGCGTGGCACGGCGCAGGCCGAGCAGCTGCGCGATCAGCTGGCGGCCAGCCAGCAGCAGGTTGCCGAGATGCAATCGGTGAGCGAGGCCCTGCAGGGCGAGCTTGCCAATGTCAAGCAGAGCTCGACCGCCCAGGCCGAGAAGCTCTCGGCGGAGATCGAGGTCGCCAATGCCCAGGCCGAGGAGCTGCGCCAGCAGCTGGGCACGGCGCAGCAGCAGCTGGCGCAGCTGGGCGATGCGAGGAGCGCGCTATCGGCCCAGCTGGCCGACGCCAAGCAGGCGAGTGAAGCCCAGGCCAAGCAGCTGACGGCGGCCTTGGATGCCAGCAACGGCAAGGCTGCGGCGCTCGAGAAGGAATTGAGCAATAGCCAGCAGCAGGTGGCGCAGATGGTCGCCGAGCGGGATGGCCTGCAAGGGGAGCTTGGCCAGCTGCGCCAGGCCTCGGCAGCGCAGGCCGACGAGCTGACCAAGCAGCTCCAGGCGGCCAAGGGTCGGGGCGATCAGCTCGATCAGCAGCTGCAGGCGAGCAGCAATGAACTGCAGTCGAGCCAGCAGCAGCTGGCCGAGCTGACCAGCCAGAGCACCGATCTCCAGACCCGGCTCGGCCAGCTCGAGCAAAGCTCGAATGCCCGGACCGCAGAGCTGTCCTCGGCGCTGGAAGTGGCCCAGCAGGAAATCGCGGAGCGCGAGAAGAGCTACCAGGAGCTGTCCAAGCAGATGGCCGATGCGACCGCGGCCGCAGCTGGTGAGACGGCCCAGGTCAGCGCCGAGCTGGACAAGACCAAGCAGCAGGTCGCCAGCCTCGAGCGCGATCGCAAGAATGTCCAGGACGAGCTGATTGCCTTCAAGACCAGCGCCGAGCAGAAGGCGAAGGTGCTTCAGACCGATCTCGGCACCGCGCTGAGCAACGTCGATACGCTGGAAGCCACGCGCGACGGTTTGATGACCCAGATTTCCGAGGCCACGGTCACCGCGCAGCGGTGCGTCGCCGACGTCGGCGATCTGGGCGACCAGCTGATCACCGCGCTGAACCATCTGGAGCAGCTCGAGGCGGCCCTGGCCGAGGCCCAGGCTGGCCGCTCGGCCTTGGCGGCCGAGCTGGCGGCCGTGCGGCGCGAGAACACCGGGCCGCAGACGGCGACCCAGTAGGCTCGTCGCTGGCTGCTCAGGCGAGCCCGATCAGCTCAGGGAAGAAGGTCCGCAAGCTCTGATTGTCGGGGCTGCGGTAGAGATCCAGCTGGTAGCGGCCGCGGTTGATCGTGGCCGTGACCGGGCCCCGCTCGAAGAAGCGCAGCGTGCCCAGCGCCATCAGGCCTTCGATGCTGCAGCCGACCCAGAAGCTGCCGACCGGCTTGTAAATCGGACGCTGCGCGCTGGTGCCGGCCTCCGGCGCCCGCCAGCGAAAGGCCAGCGTCAGCACCTCCGGCACCTCGTCGTGGACGCCCAGCAGGCGTCGATCGAAGCGCAGACCATCTACGTCGATGACGTCGCCGTTGCCAAGCAGGCCCCAGTCGTCGAGGTAGTATTTGTACCAGAAGTGATAGCCGCTGACGCTGCCGGCCCGCTGCTCGCCGACCGCGACATGCTCGAAGCCGGACAGGTCGCGATTGCGGCCGTCGTCGAACTGCCTGAACCAAAGCGTGAAGATCAAATCCTGCCAGCTGCCTTTGGAGTAGTCGCGCCCGCGCAGCTCGCCAACCAGTCGCCGGGCTTCCTCCATCGGTGCCGAGTCGGTGACCGCCGTCAGGAGCGCCAGGATCTCGCGCGCCTCGGCCGGGCTGGTGTCCTCGGGCTTGGTCTGGTCCAGGCGAAAGTTGTCGAACAGCGGCTTGCACAGATCGTAGCTGGCTCGCTTGTCGGCGGGGATCACGACCTCGGCCAGCACCCGATCGCTGCGGTCGATGGGATCGGCGGTGTCGATGCGGACATAGCCTCGCCCCTTGTCGCCCCGCTCCCGCCCGGTCAGCGCCGGCAGCCCGCGGTTCGACTGATCGGCGTCCCAGATGCGCTGGTAGGCGGCGCCGCGCTCGGCCAGCGCTGGCCTGATCAGCAGCTGGGGGGCAGCCAGGAGGCCGCTGGCGGCAGTCAGCTGCTGCAGCAGAAGGCGACGTTGCATGATCCCCATTTCCCTCGGTGCGGGCGCAGTTTGCCGCGATGTCGGCCAAGCTGGCAATCCAGCCGGCCATGGCGCGGTGGCTTTTGCCGCGGATGTGGCTGCCACAGGCTTGCCTTTCCCGCGGTTTGGGTGACACTCCAGCCCGGTCGCGAACAACGGTTCGGAGGAGACGATGCGGCATGCCATGGCAGCTTGGCGCCCGGTGCGGAGCCTGATCTACGTTTTGATGCTGGGCCTTTGCATCGGCAGTGCCTACGCCGCGCCGACGCCGGAGACTGCCCGCGCCATGATCGATCAGGTTGGCAAGGAGGTGCTGGGCGTGCTCGGCAATGCCGAGCTCAATGGCGAGCAGCAGCAGACCCAGCTGATCGAGCTGCTCCAGCGCGCGATCAACCTGGATATCACCGGCCGGCTGATCCTGGGCAAGCAATGGCGTACGGCCACGCCCGAGCAGCGCGAGGAATATTTGAAGCTGTTCAAGCCCTATGCGCTCGCCAATCTGGCTTCCCGGATCCGGGCGTCCAACGCCAAGGTGCCGCTGCAGACCTTCACGATCGTCGACCAGAAGGCCCTGAGCGACAGCGATCTCGTCGTGTCGACCGATCTGTTCTGGCCCGGCTATCCGCCCTATCGCCTGGACTGGCGTCTGCGCGACGCCGATGACGGCACGGTCAAGGCGATCGACGTGGTCGTCCAGGGCGTCAGCATGGTGGTCAGCCAGCGCTCCGAGTTCAGCTCGGTCATCTCGCGTGACGGCTTGGAGGGCCTCCTGGAGCAGATGCGCCGCCAGGTCGAGCGGCCGGCTTGAGGCAGCCATTCGACGGGCACGAGGGCGGCGCGCAATTCTACCAGTTTCCGCTTGGGGGCCTGCGGACCATCGTCTAAGGTGGTTGCAGTCGGAGCGAGATCAAATGACAGGGAAGTCGAGCGTCGGCCGGCATTGGCCGACCATCAGCTCGACCTGGGAGCGCCACCAATTAGCGGAGGCGATCGATGACCGAGCACAGCCGACCTGGCAACCGGCGGACCGTGGCAAGCGAGCCCGCGCCGGCCAGCATGAAGATGGCCTGGCAAGAGATTAAAGCACGGGTCCATGCCTATGCCCGGGCACCCTCGACCGATACCGCGTTCGAGGTGCAACGCGCGTTCGAGGAGCTGCGTGACCAGCAGACCGTGGGCACCCCAGCCCCGACCAGGCAATCATCTCAGCCGCGCGGAGCGGGCGCAAAGCCTGCCAGAGTGCCGGCATAAGCCTTGGCGATCGGCCAGGCGTAGCCCCCCACCTTGCTCGAGCCGAGGCCGAGGCCGACCAGGCCTTCGACCAGCTTGATCGCGGCGGCCACGCCGTCGAGCACGGGCACGCCCGTGGCAGCGGTCAGCCGCGTCGTGAGGTCGGCCATGCCGGCGCAGCCGAGGATCACGGCATCGCAGCCGTCCTCGCGGACCGCGCGCTCGACCTCGGCCTGGACCGTGGCGGCCGCGGCCGAGCCCGGCTCCTCGAGCGCCAGCACCGGAATATCGGCCGCGCGCACCCGGCGCAGCCGCCGCTCCATGCCGTAGCGCAGCGCCAGCTCCTCGATCACGGGCACGGCGCGGGGCAGGGTGGTCACCACCGAGAAGCTGCCGGCAATCAGGCTGGCGACATGCATCGCCGCCTCGCAGATGCCGACCACCGGGGCAGCGACCGCGCTGCGGCAGGCGGCGAGGCCTGGATCATCGAAGCAAGCGACCACGAAGCCGTCATAGCCTGCGCCGGCACCCTGGAGCAGGCACTCCAGCAGGCCCGGCAGGCAGAAGGCCTCGTCATAGGGGCCCTCGATCGAGGCTGGGCCCTGGCTGGGATTGACCGCGTCGACGATCGTGCCGGCGGCGGCGACCGCGCGGGCGGCGGCCCCGATCTTCTCGGTCATCGAGCGCGTGGTGTTCGGGTTGATGACCAGGATCTTCATCGGCGTCGCTCAGACCCCGCGTCCGGCATCCGAGCCCAGCGCCGCGCGGCGACGCTGCAGGATCAGGACCGCCACCAGGCAGACCGTGATCACCAGCACGGACAAAGCGGTGGTCAGCGTGCCCAGGGCATAGATGACCGGCGTGGTGGCGTTGGTCTGCATCGCCTGCAGCTCGAGCGGCAGGGTGTTGAGGGCACCGCCCGACTGGGAGGTCCGGGCCAGCTCGTCATAGGATAAGGTGAAGCCGAACAGCGCCACGCCGATCAAGGACGGCGCCACGATCGGCAGGATCACGTAGCGTACGGTCTGGAAGCCAGAAGCGCCCAGATCGCGCGCCGCTTCCTCGTAGGCCGGGTTGAAGCGGTTGAACACGGCGAACATGATCAGGAGCCCGAACGGCAAGGTCCAGGTCAGGTGGGCGCCCAAGGCCGACGACCACCAGTTGCGCTCCCAGCCGAGCAGCTCGAACAACGCGCCGATGCCAAGGCTGACCACCACCGAGGGCATGATCAGGCTCGCCACCACGACGTAGAACAGCAAGGTCGAGCCCTTGAAGCGGCGGCGAAAGGCGAGGCCGGCCAGGAACGAGAGCACCACGGTCAGGACCAGGACGATCAGCCCGAGCTTCCACGAGCGATCGAATGCGCCCCAGATGTCGCCGATCGACTGCGGCTGGAACAGGTCCACGAACCAGTGCACCGAGACGCCGCGCATCGGAAACACCAGGCCGCCGTCCGGGCCCTGGAAGGACAGGACCAGGATGGTCAGGATCGGCCCGTAGAGGAACAGCACGAACAGGGCGAAGATCGTCGCCAAGACATAGAAGCTGCGGGAGCGGCGCTCGCTCGGCATCAGCGCCTCTTTTCGCCAGCCATCGCTAGAGCTCCTTCCTGATATCGACGATCCGCATCAGGGCCAGGATCAGCAGGATGACGACGCCCAGGAGCACGATCGCGTTGGCTGCGGCCGGCGGGAACTGCAGGTAGGACAATTCGGTCCAGATTGCCTTGCCCACCGAGGCGATCTGGCCGCCGCCCAGGACGTTCACGGTGACGAAGTCGCCCATGACGATGGTGAGCACGAAGATCGAGCCGATCGCGATGCCGGGCTTGGCGAGCGGGATGATCACGTTCCACAAGGTCTGCCAGCCCGAGGCGCCGGCGTCATAGGCGGCTTCCAGGAGCGAGCGGTCGATCCGCATCATGGAGTTGAAGATCGGCACGATCATGAACAGCGTGTAGAGGTGGACGAAGCCCAGGATCACCGAGAAGTCGGAATAGAGCAGCCATTCCTGCGGCTCTTCGACCACGCCCGCCGACATCAGCGCGCGATTGACCAGCCCGTTGCGGCCGAGCAGCGGGATCCAGGAAATCATCCGGATCACGTTCGAGGTCCAAAACGGGATGGTGCAGATCAGGAACAAGGTGATCTGCATGGTCAGGCTGTGGATGTGGAAGGCCAGGAAATAGGCGATGGTGAAGCCCAGCACCAGCGTGATCAGCCAGACGATCACGCAGAACTTCGCCGTGTGCAGGTAGGTCTCGTAGGTGACCCCGCTGGAAAAGACGTCGTCGTAGTTCTGAAACGTGAAGTCGGGGATGAGGATCTGATAGGCCTCGTAATTGAAGACGCTGACCACGACGACCAGCACCATCGGCACGAGGAAGAACGCGAGAAACACCAGCGCCAGCGGTGCTGCCAGGAGATAGGGTGCGAGGCGGGCGGGCAAGGCTGATGATCATCCCAAGCGGCGCGCCCCCGGACCAAGCCGGGAGCGCGCGTGGCCGGAGGTCAGGAGGCGATGAATTCGTTCCATTTGCGGACCATGT
Organism: uncultured Alphaproteobacteria bacterium; assembly: GCA_902826935.1. Lineage (GTDB taxonomy): Bacteria > Pseudomonadota > Alphaproteobacteria > Geminicoccales > Geminicoccaceae > CADEGR01. Next base: position 9,317 of record CADEGR010000024.1, read on the forward strand.
AGCGGTCCTCGTCCATCACGGTGTTCCAGACCGCGACCTTGCCCATGCGCTCCCAATAGGAGCCGCCATCGCGGACCTCGCCGGCTTCGGCGATCTTCTCGCCGGTCGGGCTGACCACGGCCTTCTCGGCCTTGGCGCCCTCCATCCAGTAGGCCCACTCCCAAGGCTCCATCTGGGCCTGGGCGGTGTCGAGCACGGCGGTGTAGTAGCCCTGGCGATTGAGGAAGGCGCCGGCCCAGCCGGTCAGGTACCAGTTGATGAACTCGTAGCAGGCATCCAGCATCTTGCCGTCGACATGGGTCGGGATGCCGAGCCCGGCGGCCCAGGCGCGGTAGCCCTCCTTGAGCGGCTGGTAGACGCAGTTGATGCCCTGCTGGCGGACCTTGGTGATCGCCGGCGACCACATCGACTGGATCACGACCTCGCCTGAGGCCATCAGGTTGACGCTCTCGTTGAACTCTTTCCAGAGCGCGCGGAACTGGCCGGCCTTCTTGGCCTCGATCAAGATCGCGATGGTCTTGTCGATCTCCTCCTTGGTCATGTTGCCCATGTCGCCATAGGTGATCTCGCCCATGGCCTGGGCGACCATGCCGGCGTCCATGATGCCGATCGAGGGGATGTTGAGGATCGCGGCCTTGCCCTTGAACTCGGGGTTCAAGAGCTCCTTCCAGCTCTCGATCGGCCGGCCGATCAGGTCGGGCCGGATGCCCAGCGTGTCGGCATTGTAGACCGTCGGGATCAGGGTCATGAAGTCGGTCGGGCTCTCGCTGAACTCGGTCGATTCTGCGCCCTGCAGATAGCTGACCTTGATCGGCGCGATGCCGGTGCGCGAGGTCTTGGTGCCGTCCGGCAGCTCGCCCTTGGTGAAGATCGGCACGATCTTGTCGTAGTTCTTGACCTTGGAAACATCCATGCCGCGCAGATTGCCCGACGGCACGATCTTCTTCAGCATCCAGTATTCGCTGTCGAGGAGATCAAACGAGGTCGGCTGGGTCACCGCCCGCTTGACCACATCATCGGAGGTCAGCGTGGTGTACTGGATCTCGATGCCGGTGTCGGCCTTGCACTGCTCGGACAGCTCGCGAAAGGCGTTCACGCCGGTGCCGGCATAGCGGATCACGATCGGATCGGCGGCGTGGATCGCGGGGAAGCCGTCGATCACGCCAGCACCGACCGCCATGCCGGCAGTCGCCGCCGAGGCCTGCAGCAGCTTGCGTCGCGACAGTCCCGCAGGTGCGGCCGTCGTCTTTTGCGTGATCTTGTTCATTCATGCCTCCTTGGCGTTCAGCGGCTTGGCTTGGCTAGTGCAACAGATGACTATCGCGGGGCTGCCAGGTGACGATCACGGGCTCGTCGACCGCCACCGGATCGTCGTAGAACTGGCCCTCGGGCAGATGGACCGAGAAGTCGTCGACGCCGTCGATCTTGAGGCGGACCGCGACCAAGGAACCCTGGTACTCGATCGAGGCGACCGTCGCGGCCAGCCGGTTGCCGTCGATCGGCGCCGCGACATCGGCACCGACGGCGCGATGCTGGGCGGCCTGCCGCGCCAGCGAAACCCGATCAGCGCGCAGCGCGAAGGTCACCTTGCTGCCGACCGGGGCTTCGAGCCGCGGCACCCGCAGCCGCGCGCCGCCCGGGCCACGCAGCATGCTATGCGCCCCATCCTGGGCCGTCAGCTCGCCCGCCAGGACATTGTGGCCGCCGATGAAGCGGGCGACGAATTCGGTGGTCGGCTGGTTGTAGACCTCGCGTGGCGCGCCGGTCTGCTGGATCAGCCCGTCATGCATGACCACCACCAGGTCGGACAAGGCCATGGCCTCCTCCTGGCTGTGGGTGACGTGGATGAAGCTGATGCCGAGCTCCATCTGCAGCCGCTTCAGCTCCTCGCGCATCCGGATCCGCAAGAACGGATCGAGGGCGGACAAGGGCTCATCCAGCAGCAGGACGCGCGGATTGGTGATCAGGGCGCGGGCCAGCGCCACCCGCTGCTGCTGGCCGCCCGAGAGCTGGGCGGGCTGGCGCTCGGCATAGCGGTCCATATGGACCAGCTCGAGCAGCTGCATCGCCTTGGCTCGCCGCTCGGCCGCCTTGACGCCGCGCATCTTGAGGCTGAAGGCGACATTGTCGACGCAATTCAGATGCGGGAACAGCGCGTAGCTCTGGAACATCATGGCGGTGCCGCGCTCGACCGGCGCCAGGCCGTTGACCACCTGGTCGCCGATCATGATGTCGCCAGCGCTCAGCTGCTCGTGGCCAGCGATCACGCGCAAGGTCGTGGTCTTGCCGCAACCGGATGGGCCAAGCAGGCAGCAATAGCTGCCGCCGGGGATCTTCAGGCTGACGCCATTGACGGCGACGGTCCCGCCGTAGCGCTTGACGACGCCGACCAGCTCGACATCAGCTGCCGTGGCCAAGTTGTTCGTTCCCCCCGCCGCCGCATTGACCGACCCTGCTCAGCAACTGCCGTGCCAGCGCCGGCTCGATGGGCAGTCGGGGTGCTTGCTGGCCGCCGATCTGCCTATCGATAATGCGACCTGCCGCTTTTCACGGCATCTGCCGCCACTCCTGCACGATAGCTGAGCTTGGCCCGGTCGGCCATAGGCACCAGCTCGAGGCCTGCGCTCAGGCTGGCCGGGCGAGCTGCCTGGCCGCCTGTTCCAGGTGCCCGACGAAGGCCCGCTTGAGGGCTTGCGGCGCCATGGCGTCGTCATAGGCGACGAAGAAGCGCGACTGCAGCGTCCATTGCCGCGGCTTGATCGCGCGCATGGCGCTCCGCTCGGCCCAAAGCTCGCCCAGATGCCTGGGCAGGAAGCCGACGAAGCCGCCGGACAGGATCAGGATCAGCTGCGCTTCCATGTTCGAGACGGTGGCGCTCGCGGTCGCCTTGCCCAGGCGATAGACGTCGTCGAAATACTGGTAGGCGCGCACCGAGAAGCGGGCGGCGCGGAAGTCTTCGCGGGTGATCGTGGCATCGTCCCGCGCGAACCAAGGGTGGCCGCGGCCGCAGAACAGCTGATGCTCCTCGAGCATGAGGTCGCGGTAGGTGAGGCTGGGCATCGGCTGAAAGGACGGGCCGATCACCACATCGCGCCGGCCCTCCGCCGCCGCGCGCTGCAGCTGCTCGGGCGGCAGCACCTCGAGATCGATCAGCACATTTGGATGGGCCTCGCAAAAGCCACCGATCGCGGCGGCGAGGGCGAGGTCGCCGCTGGTCGCCACGGTGTCGATCACGCCCAGGCGCAGCCGCTCGGTCTCATTGCCATGGACCCGGCCCATCCGGCCCTCGAAGCCCTCGATCGCCCGGAACAGGTCCTGGGCGGCCAGGTAGGTCTCCTCGCCGGAGCGGGTCAGTCGAAAGCCGCGCCGGCCGCGCTCGCACAGCCGCGAGCCGAGCTTGGCTTCGAGGCTGGCGATGTGGGTGCTCAGCGTCGACTGGGCCATGTTCAGCGCCAGCTGCGCATTCTGGAAGCCGTTGCAGTCGACCACGGTGGTGAAGATCCGCAGCAAGCGCAGATCGATGGCGCTCAAGCGACGCATAGGCGACCGTTCCCGGTTCGAGCTGTTGCCGCCATAGTTCGAGGATTCTCGATGCATGGCGACGAAAAAGCGTGATTCACCGGCGCATCAAGGAGTGCTTAGCCTGATTCTGGCTGGAGAATCGGCCTCGCATCGGGGGAGATGAAACTATGCTGGGCAGAACTCGCGGGATCGCTTGCACCTTGGCGTTAGGGCTCGGCTTCGCGACCCCGGCCAGCGCTGCCGACAGCATCCGGATGCTGGCGCCGACCTGGGTCGGATTCGCGCCGGTTCTGGTCGCCTCCGACCTCGGCTATTTCAAGGAGCAGGACCTCACGGTCGACTTCAAGTTCGAGGATGACCGGGCCAACGTCATGGCGGCGATGGAGCGCGGCGACATCGAGGTCGACATGCGCACCGTCGGCGAGCACCAGGGTCGGCCGCGGACCGACGCCACGCCTGGCGTCATCATCGGCACGATCGACCTTTCGGTCGGCGGCGACGGCGTGGTGGTCGAGGGCGCCATCGCCCAGGTCGCCGATCTGAAGGGCAAGGTGGTGGCAATCGAGCCGAACATTCCTGCCCGCCTGCTCCTCCAGATGGAGCTGAAGAAAGCCGGGCTCAGCCTCGACGACGTCCAGGTCAGGGAGATCGCGACCGCCGACACGATCGCCGTGTTCGCCGATCCTGAGGTCGCGGCCGTGGGCACCTACGAGCCGTTCCTGTCCCAGGCGGTCACGGCAATCGCCGATCGCAATCCCCGGATCCTGGTGTCCTCCAAGGAGGAGCCGGACCTGATCATCGACATCATCACGGCGCAGGAGGACGATCTCGCGGCCAATCCCGAGAAGTACAAGAAGTTCCTGCGCGGCATCTACCGCGCGATCGACTACTTCAAGCAGGATCCGGCGAAGTTCGCCGAGCTGGCCGCACCCCATTACGGCCTGACGCCGGCCGAGGTCACCCAGATCATCGACACCTCCTTGACCTACACGACCTATGAGCAGGCCGAGGCCTATCTCGGCACGGCGGGCAAGCCGGGCACGCTGTTCGCCGCCTTCGATCAGGTGATGGAGCTGAACGTTGCCTATGGGGCCGCGGATGCGCCGCTCGATGCGGCCAAGGAGATCGACAGCAGCGTGCTGACCGGCCTGTTCGACAGCGCCAAGCGCTAGGTGCGGCGGGCGCAGGGCAAGGGCGCGCATGGCGGCCACGCGCCGGACCGATCTCGTCATCGGCCTGATCGCCTGCGGCGCGCTGTTCGCCGCCTGGGAGCTGGTGGCGTGGCTGGGCCTGACCTCGCCCCGCTTCCTGCCGGCGCCGAGCCAGATCCTGGTGGCGCTCTGGCGCATGATCACCGAGCAAAGCCTGCTCTGGCACGCCGGCGTCTCGACGCTGCGGGTCTGGACCGCCTTCCTGATCGCGGCCGCCATGGCGGTGCCGATCGGCATCATGATGGGCAGCAACCGGATCGTCGGCGCTGCGCTGGAGCCGCTGATCGACTTCATCCGCTATCTGCCGGTGCCGGCCTTGGTGCCGCTCTCGATCATCTGGTTCGGCGTCGGCGAGGAGACCAAGATCTTTCTCCTGTGGCTCGGCACCTTCTTCCAGCTGGTGCTGCTGGTCGCCGACGACGTGCATCGCGTGCCCCAGGAATATCACGAGATCGCCGCGACCCTGGGCGCGCCGGGCTGGCGCCGGCTGCTCGACGTGGCGTTGCCGGCGATGCTGCCGACCCTGGTCGACAACATGCGGATCACGCTCGGCTGGTGCTGGACCTATCTGATCATCGCCGAAATCGTGGCAGCGGATTCTGGCCTGGGCTTCGTGATCTGGCAGGCGCGCCGCTACTTCAAGACACCGGAAGTCATGGCCGGCGTGATCGCGATCGGCGTGATCGGTTTGCTCACCGACCAGCTGGTGCGCGTGCTGCACCGCCGCTGGTTCAGCTACCTCAGGCCGTGAGCCCGCCATGACCTACCTGACCTTCGAGCAGGTCACCAAGACCTTCCAGAGCACGGCCGGGCCGATCGAGGTGGTAGCCCCCTTCGATCTGACGGTCGCGCGCGGCGAGCTGGTGGTGTTCCTGGGTCCGTCCGGGTGCGGCAAAACCACGTTGATGCGCATGGTCGGCGGCCTGGAGACCCCGAGCAGCGGGCGGATCCTCCTGGAAGGCACGCCGCTGACCCGGCCGGACCACCGGCGCGGCATGGTCTTCCAGTCCTATTCCTCCTTCCCCTGGCTGACCGTGGCCGAGAACGTCGCCTATGGCATGCGCTACCGTCGCGACCTCAGCGCCGGTGCCAAGGCGGACCGCGCGCAGCACTATCTGGCGGTGGTCGGCTTGAGCGACTTCGCCAGCGCCTATCCCAGCCGGATCTCGGGCGGCATGCGCCAGCGGGTGGCGATCGCGCGCACGCTCGCGGCCGGCTCGGAGATCCTCCTGATGGACGAGCCCTTCGGCGCGCTCGACGCCCAGCGGCGCGAGACGTTGCAGCTGGAGCTGCACAAGCTGCAGGAGGAGGACGCGCGCACCATCATCTTCGTCACCCACGATGTCGAGGAGGCGGCCTTCCTCGCCGATCGCGTGATCCTGTTCACAAGGCGGCCGGCGCGCATCCTGGCCGAGGTCGAGGTCAGCCGGCGCCTGGGCAGCCGCCGCACGCTGGCAACGCGGGATTCCCAGGACTTCTTCGCGCTGCGCACCGAGCTGTTGGCCCAGGTGCGCGCCACCGCGGTCGAGGAGGCCGCCGCATGATCGGGCTCGCCGGCAAGACGGTCCTGGTCACCGGCGCCAGCCGGGGCCTCGGCCAGGCGATCGCCGCTGCCTTCACGGCCGCGGGCGCAGGCGTGCATGTGCTGGCCGAGGATGACGGCGTGGCAGGCGCGGCCAAGGCGCTGGCCGCCACGCCACATATAGCCGACATCACCGATCCGAAGGCGGTCAGCCAGGTCATCGATGCGATCGGCCCGCTGGATGTGCTGGTCAACAATGCCGGGCTCGAGCGGCTGACCCCGATCGAGGACGACAGCGACGAGGCTTTGGCGACCTTCCGCCGGATCATCGACATCAACCTCACCGGCACGGCGATCGTCACCGGGCGGGCGCAGCGGGCCATGGCAGCCGGCGCCGTGATCATCAACACGGCCTCGATCTGGGGCCGGGTCGCGGAGCCCTTGTTCGGTGCCTATGTCGCTTCCAAGCATGCCTTGATCGGCCTGACCAAGACCTGGGCGCGCGAGCTTGGCCCGCGCGGCATCCGGGTCAACGCGGTCTGCCCGGGCTGGGTGCGGACCGAATCCTCGATCCGCTCGGCCCGTAGCCTGGCGGTCCGCCGGGGCCAGCCGGAAGGGGCGATCATCGACGAGGTTGCCGCCGCGCAGGCGCTGCCGGGTGGCCTGATGGAGCCACCGGACGTCGTCGGGCCGTATTTGTTCCTGGCCTCCGACCATGCCGCCAACATCACCGGCCAGACGCTTGGCATCGATCGCGGCGAGGTGCCGTGGTGAGCTCGGCCGAGCCCAAAGTCGCCGTGGTCACCGGTGCTGCCAGCGGCATTGGCCTCGCCAGCATGGCGGCCTTGCACGCCTCCGGCTTCCTCGTCTTCGGGCTCGATCTGACGCCGTCCGCCGATCCGGCCTGCCTGGCGGCCGACATCACCTCGCAAGCCTCCGTGGCGGCGGCGCTTGCCAAGATCGCGGCCGCCGCACCCCGGATCGACGTGCTGGTCAACAGCGCCGGACTGCTGCTCGAAGGCGGCATCCTCGAGACCGAGCTTGCGGTGCTCGACCGGCTTTATGCGGTCAATCTGCGCGGCACCGTGCTGGTGATCCAGCAGGTCCTGCCGCTGATGGGCGAGGGCGGCGCGATCATCAACGTCGCCTCGGAGCTGGCCTATCTCGGGCGCGCGCAAGCCTCCGCCTATGCCGCGACCAAGGGCGCCATCCTGGCGCTGACCCGCTCGCTGGCGCGCGAGCTGGCGCCGCGGATCCGGGTCAACGCCGTGGCGCCGGGGCCGATCGATACCCCCTTGCTCGGCTTCGCCACGATGACGCCGGCCGAGCAGGCGCAGGAAACCGCCAATCCGCTCGGCCGGATCGGCCAGCCGGCCGAGGTCGCAGCCGTGATCGCCTTCCTGGCGGGCGATGGGGCCGCCTTCGTGACCGGCCAGTGCTTCAGCGTCGACGGCGGCGCGGCCATGCATTGAGGAGCGCTTGATGATCCAGAACCCGATCGCCTGGCCGAACGGCGCCCGCTGCGCCGCCGCCATCACCTTCGATATCGATGCCGACAGCCTGATCCACATCGCCCGGCCGAGCGACGGCTTCAACCGGCTCTATCCGATCAGCATGGGCCGCTACGGCCCGACCGTCGCCATTCCACGCATCCTCGACACCTATCGGCGCCTGGGCCTGACCCAGACCTTCTTCATGCCGGCCTGGTGCATGGAGCGCTATCCCGAGACGGTCGAGGCGATCCTCGCGGCGGGCCACGAGATCGGCCATCACAGCTATCTGCACGAGGACCCGACCAGCCAGTCGGATGCCGAGCAGGCCTACTGGTTCGACCGCGCCACGGCGGTCCATCGCCGCCTGACCGGCCAGGCGCCGCGCGGCTATCGGGCGCCGGTCTACAACCTGACCCAAGGCGTGGTCGACCGGCTGATCGCCCAGGGTTTCCTCTACGATTCGACCATGATGGCCGACGACATCCCCTATCTCGTGCACGCCAACGGGGGTGAGCTGGTGGAATTGCCGACCCATTGGGGCTGCGATGACTGGCCGCCCTTCGCCCACTATGCCGAGATCGACTACATGATGCCGGTCAGGGCACCCTCCGAGGGCTTGCGCGCCTTCTTCGAGGAGTTCGAGGCGCAGTACGAGGCGGGCGGCTTCTGGATGCCGATCCTGCATCCGTTCCTGACCGGCCGGCTCGCCCGCTGGCGCCAGTTCGAGCGCTGGCTCGAGCCGATCGTCGCCAAGGGCGATGTCTGGTTCGCGCCGCTCGAGACGATCGCCCGCCATGTCCTGGCCGAGCGCGAGCGGGGCCAGCCGGTCCGGGTCGAGACCCTGCCTTATTTCGAGCGCCCCGTGCATCTCGGGCGCTAGTGCGTCGGGAGATCCCTGATGGCCCATGGCTATGAGCAAGGCCGGCTGAACCTGCGCTTCGTCGGCATCGCGACCTTCGGCAAGTACCGTTATGTCGAAGACTGGAGCCGAATCGAGGCGGATGTCGCGATCCTGGGGGCACCCTTCGATTTCGGCACGCAATGGCGGGCGGGCGCCCGGTTCGGCCCGCGCGCGATCCGCGATGCCTCGACCCTGTTCGCCTTCGGCCATGCCGGCGCCTACGACCACGAGGACGACGCGGTCTATCTCGGCCCGGAGGTCCGGATCGTGGATCTGGGCGATGCCGACATCGTGCACACCGACACAGCGACCAGCCACGCCAACATCGCCCATGGCGTCCGCCAGATCCTGGCGGCGGGCGCCTTGCCGGTGGTCCTGGGCGGCGATCACTCGATCAACATCCCTTGCGTCGCGGCCTTCGCCGGGCACGGCCCGATCCATATCGTGCAGCTCGACGCCCATCTGGATTTCGTCGACGAGCGCCACGGCGTCCGCCATGGCCACGGCAATCCGATGCGCCGGGCCGCCGAGCAGGACCATGTCACCGGCCTGTCCCAATTCGGCATCCGCAACGTCTCCTCGACCGCGCGCGAGGGCTACGAGGATGCCAGGCGGATGGGCTCCGACATCCTCTCGGTCCGCCAGTTCCGCGCCCTTGGCGTGGCGGCCGTGCTCGAGCGCGTGCCGGCCGATGTCGACTACTACGTCACCATCGACATCGACGGCTTCGACCCGTCGATCGCGCCTGGCACCGGCACGCCGTCCCATGGCGGCTTCCTCTATTACGAGGTGCTCGAGTTCCTGGCTGGCCTGGCCCGGCGCGGCCGGATCGTCGGGCTCGATCTGGTCGAGGTGGCGCCCGACTATGATCACACCGGCACGACCGCGATCCTGGCCGCCCAGCTCCTGCTGAACACGATCGGCCGGATCATGCATCGCCGCCACGCTGGCTGAGGCGTCGGCGCCGCCAGACCACGCATGGACGCCGCCGGCCGGCCGCTCTACCCTGACGATACCGGCAACGAAACGA
>CADEGR010000024.1:19095-43108 GCA_902826935.1 uncultured Alphaproteobacteria bacterium
GGGCGAGCTTGGCCGCATCTTCCATGCCCGCGCGGTCTGGACCCGGCCTTGGGGCGTGCCGCATGGCCTGGACAACTGGTTCAGCGATCGCGGCAAGGCGGGCGGCGGCCCGCTGATCGATCTGGGCGTCCATGTGCTCGATCTGGCCTGGTGGCTGATGGGCCGGCCGGAGGTCATCTCGATCACCGGCGTCGCCCATAATGCCGCCAATGATCCCAAGCGGATCGAGGATGCGGCCTTCGGGTTGCTCCGGCTGGCCGATGGCGGCTCGATTCAGCTGGAAACCAGCTGGGTGATGCAGGGCGAGGGCGAGTTTCGGGTCCAGCTCCTGGGCAGCCAGGCCGGCATGGTGATCGACCAGGAAACCCTGACCATGACGAGGGTCGATGCCACCGGCAGCCAGAGCACGCGACCAGCGCTGCCCGGTGGCTGGCCGGAGACCCTGATGCTGCCGTTCGTCAGCCAGGCCAGCAATCTCGCGGCGGCCATCCGGGGCGAGGCGGAGCTGCTGACGCCGGCCGCCGACGGGCTGATGCTGATGCGCCTGATCGATGGCTTCTACCGGTCCGCGACCGAGCGCCGCGAGGTGCCGATCGAGATGCCGAAGGAGGTCCAACCGCCCGCTGGAGCGCCGCGATGAAGGTCGTCGTCTGGAACGAGTACCGCCACGAGCGGCAGGCCGAAACCGTGACCAAGCTTTATCCGGATGGTATCCACGGCGCGATCAAGGCAGGCTTGGCGGCCCATGGCATCGCCGCCGATGCCGCGACCCTTGACGAGCCCGAGCATGGATTGCCGGCGGCCCGGCTCGATCAGACCGACGTCCTGTTCTGGTGGGGCCATCGCGCCCATGCCGAGGTCGACGACGCGGTGGTCGAGCGGGTCCAGCGGCGGGTGCTGGCTGGCATGGGCCTGGTCGTGCTCCATTCCGGCCACCACTCCAAGATCTTCCGCCGGCTGATGGGCACCAGCTGCAACCTGGTCTGGCGGGTCGCGCCGAACGGCGAGCGCGAGCGGTTGTGGCCGATCGATCCGGGCCATGCCCTGGCAGCCGGCATCGGTCCTTGCATCGAGCTGCCGGCCAGCGAGATGTATGGCGAGCCGTTCGACGTGCCGGCGCCGGACGAGCTGGTGTTCATCAGCTGGTACCAGGGCGGCGAGGTGTTCCGCTCCGGCTGCTGCTACCGCCGGGGCCGCGGCCGGATCTTCTACTTCAGCCCCGGCCACGAGACCTATCCCATCTACCATGAGCCGGCGATCCAGCAGGTGCTGGCCAATGCCGCCCGCTGGGCCGCGGCACCCCATGCCGATGGCAGCCGGCTCGACGTCCAGAACCGGCGCGAGCCGCTCGAGCGGCTGGACTAGCTAGCTCGCAGCCGCGGTCGTGGCCGGCACATTCTTGCGGCCGCCGAGCGTGGCGAGGCCACGGCAAACCACATAGAACACGGGCGTGAAGATCAGGCCGAACGCGGTCACCCCCAGCATGCCGAAGAACACCGCCGTGCCGAGCGACTGGCGCATCTCGGCGCCGGCCCCGGTCGCGATCACCAGCGGCACGACGCCCAGGATGAAGGCGAACGAGGTCATCAGGATCGGCCGGATCCGGGTGCGCGCGGCCTCGACCGCCGCGGCGAACCGATCGGCGCCGCGCTCCTCGGCCTGCCTGGCGAACTCGACAATCAGGATCGCGTTCTTGGCGGCGAGGCCGATTAGGACCAAAAAGCCGATCTGGGCCAGGATGTTGACGTCCATGCCGCGGATCAGGATGCCGCTGACGGCCGCCAGCAGGCACATCGGCACGATCAGAATGACCGCGAGCGGCAACAGCCAGCTCTCATATTGCGCGGCCAGCGCCAGGAACACGAACAAGGCGCCCGCGGCAAAGACCAAAAGACCGGTATTGCCGGCCGCCTTCTCCTGCAAAGCGAGCTCGGTCCACTCGTAGCTGAAGCCGTCCGGCAGCAGCTGCGCCGCCAGGCCTTCCATGGCCGTCAAGGCATCGCCGGTCGAGACGCCGGGGGCTGATGCGCCCTGGATCTCGGCGGCTGGATACAGGTTGTAGCGCGGCACGCGATACGGCCCGGTCCGATCCTCGAAGCTCGCCACCGAGCCCAGCGGCACCATCTCGCCGCTGACGCTGCGGGTCTTGAAATTGGCGACGTCGCGCAGATCCTGGCGGAACCGCCCATCCGCCTGCGCCGTGACCTGATAGGTCCGGCCGAGGAAGTTGAAGTCGTTGACATAGGCCGAGCCTAGATAGACCTCGAGCGTCTCGAACACCCGCTCGGCCGTGACGCCCAGCATCTCGGCTTTGACCAGATCGATATTGGCGTAGATCTTGGGGGTGCGGGTGTTGAACAGCGAGAACACGTTGGCAAGGCCGGGCGTCTGATTGGCCGCCCCGACGATCGCCTCGGTCGCCGCGGCGAGCGCCTCGGGGCCGCGGCCCCGCTGGTCCTGGACCATCATCTTGAAGCCGCCACCAGTGCCGATGCCGCGCACCGGCGGTGGCGAGATGGTGATGATGAAGGCTTCCTGGATGGCGCCAAGCCGCGCCGTCAGGTCGGTCAGGATGTGGCCGGCATCCAGGCCATGCTCCGCGCGCTCCTCGAACGGGGCGAGCGCCGAGAAGATGGCGCCAGCATTGGGTGCATTGGTGAAGGTCGCCCCGTCAAAGCCGGCAAAGGGCACGGCATGGCTGACGCCGTCGGTGCCGAGGATGATCTTGGCGGCCGCGCGCACCACGGCGTCGGTGCGCGCCAGCGAGGCGCCGGGCGGCAGCTGAATCACGGTGATCAGGTAGCCCTGATCCTGCTCCGGAATGAAGCCGGAAGGTGCGCGGGCGAACTGCCAGCCGGTCAGGCCGATCAAGCCGGCGTATACCACCAGCACCAGCAGGGCCAGCCGGACCAGCCGGCCGGTCAGCCGGCCATACCCCGCCGAGAGCCATTCGAAGGCGCGGTTGAAGCCGTTGAAGAAGGCGACGAACGGGCGCGCCACCGGCGAAGGCTTCACCCCTTCCTGATGCGGTCGCAGCAAGAGCGCGCACAAGGCCGGGCTCAAGGTCAGCGAGACGAAGGCCGAGATCGCGGTCGCGACCGCGATGGTGACGGCGAACTGGCGGAAGAACTGGCCGGAGATGCCGGGCACAAAGGCGGCCGGCACGAACACCGCGGCCAGCACCAGCGCGATCGCGATCAAGGCGCCGCCGACCTCGTCCATGGTCTTGTGCGCCGCTGCCGCCGGGCTCAGGCCCTCGCGCAGATTGCGCTCGACGTTCTCGACCACCACGATCGCATCGTCGACCACGATGCCGATCGCCAGGACCAGCCCGAACAAGGACAGATTGTTCAGCGAATAGCCAAGCGCCGCCATGACCGCGAAGGTGCCGATCAGCGACACCGGGATGGCCACGATCGGGATCACCGCTGCCCGCCAGGTCTGGAGGAACAGGATGATCACCAGCACGACCAGGATCACGGCCTCGTAGATGGTCTTGAACACCTCGTCGACCGACTCGGCGATGAACTCGGTCGGGTTGTAGACCACGTCGTAGCGCAGGCCGGCCGGGAAGCCGCCGGCCAGCTGCTGCATGGTCGCCAGGACCTGATCGGCGGTGGCCAGAGCGTTGGAGCCTGGCCGCTGGAAGATCAGCAGCGGCACCGCCTGGCGCTCGTCGAGATAGCCATTGGCGCTGTAGTCGAGCGCGCCCAGGGTCACCCGGGCAATGTCGCCCAGACGGGTCGCCCGGCCGCTCTCGTCGGTCTTGACCACGATCCGCTCGAATTGCCGCGGGTCGGCGAGGCGGCCTTGGGTCTCGACATTGAGCTGGAAGGTGGCGGCGTCCGGCACCGGCGGCTGGTTCAGGACACCTGAGGCGACCTGGACATTCTGCGCCTGCAAGGACGCCACCACCTCGCCGGCGGTCAGGCTGCGCGCCGCCACCTGCTCCGGATCGAGCCAGACCCGCATCGCATAGTCGCGCGAGCCGAACACCCGGACGTCGCCCACGCCGTCGATCCGCGCCAGCACATCGCGGATCTGCAAGGTGGCGTAGTTCGACATGTAGAGCTGGTCGCGGCTGCCGTCCGGCGAGCTGAGGTGGATCACCATCAGCATGTCCGGCGAATTCTTGCGCACCGTGACGCCCTGGCGCCGCACGGATTCGGGCAGGCGCGGCTCGGCGATCGCGACCCGGTTCTGGACCAGGACCTGGGCTTCGTCGAGGTCGGTGCCAAGCGCGAAGGTCACGGTCAGGGACAGCCGGCCGTCGCCGGTCGCCTGGGAGACGACATAGAGCATGTCGTCGACGCCGTTGATCTCCTGCTCGATCGGCGTCGCCACGGTCTCGCTGACCACCTCGGCCGAGGCGCCGGGATAGTTGGCGGTGACCTGGATGGTCGGCGGCGCGATCTCCGGATATTGCGCGACCGGCAGGGTGAAATAGGCGCCCAGGCCGATCAGCACGATGAAGATCGCGACCACCCAGGCGAAGATCGGCCGGTCGACGAAAAAGTGGGAGAAGCCCATGGCGCGCCGCTCTCGCTACTCGGTCGCCGCGGCGGTCTCGGCCGGGTCGCTCGCCTCGATCTTGCCCGGCTGTGGATCGACCTGGGCGCCAGGCCGGACCCGCATCAGCCCGTTGATCACGATCCGGTCGGCGGGCTCCAGGCCTTCGCGCACGATGCGCAGGCCATAGGCGTAGCTGGGCCCCGGCCGGATCGGGCGCGGCGCCACCTTGTTGTCGTCCGCCACGGTCATCACGATCTTGTTGGCCTGGTCGGTGATGATCGCCTCGTCCGGGATCAGCATCGCCTCGTATTCGAGCGAGCCCGGCATGCGCAGGCGGCCGAACTGGCCGGGCAGGATGAACTGGTCCGCATTGGCCACGACCGCCCGTGCCCGGATCGTGCCGGCGCCGCGCTCGATCTGGTTGTCGACGAAGTCGAGATGGCCCGGGCGGGGCCAGGTCTCGCCGTCCGGCTCGTCGGGCAGGCGCAGCTGGACCGACGTCTTGCCGTCGCGGGCACCCGGCAGCGCGCCCCGCTCGACCGCCCGCTGATAGGCGAGAAAGTCGGCCTCGCTCATGTCGAACACGAAGTTGATCGGATCGAGCGCCACGATGTTGGTGAGCAAGGTCGAGTTGGGATCGCCCGCCACCAGATTGCCCTGATCGACCTGCCGATCGGAGATCCGGCCGCTGATCGGCGCCCGCACCGTGGTGAAGTCGAGGTCGAGCCGGGCGGCGCGCAAGGCGGCCTCCGCCAGCTTCACGGCGGCCTCGGCCGCCTGCTTCTCCTGGACCCGCTGGTCGTAGGTCGAGCGCGAGACATTGTTGCGATCGACCAGCTCGCCCGCGCGCACCAGCTCGGCATCGGCCAGCTTGACCCGCGCTCCGGCGCTCTCCAGCTGGGCCTCCATCTGGGCGACCTGAGCCTCGTAGGGCCTGGGGTCGATGACGAACAAGGGCTGGCCCTTCTCGACCAGCTGGCCATCCTTGAATCCGATCGACTGGACATAGCCCGCGACCCGGGCGCGCACCTCGACCAGATCGGTCGCCTCGAAGCGGCCGGTGAACTCGTACCATTCGGTGATCTTCTTGAGCAGCGGCGTCGCCACCGTGACCGGCGCCGGCGGCGGTGCGGCCCCCGCCTCACCGCCGCCATCGCCGCGCTCGCACGCCACCAAGGCCAGCGGCAGGCAGAGCACGCCGGCCCATCGTCCGATGCGGGCACCATGGCCCATCGAAGTGCTGTGCCTCATGCTGGCGACCGCTCCCTTAGTGACTGGTTGACATGCCGAGGCTGGCGGAGCACGCCGCCAAGAGGCGGCCAGCGCACAAGTGTCATGCGCTTTTGCGAATCTGGCTGCAGGCCTCCGGCCCTACGGCTTTCAAGGCGTCGCAGGCGATCTCGATCTGGCTGCGCAGCCAGACCAGCCGCGGATCGGTGTCGGTCCGGCCATGCCAGGCCATGGCGATGCTGTTGTTCGGCAGCTCGAGCGGCGGCTCGAACAGGCGCAATTCGTAGCGTGCCGCGAAGTGCGCGGCAATCCAGCGATCGATGGTCAGCACCAGGTCGCTGCCCGCCACGATCTGCGGCGCCAGGAGGAAATCAGGCACGGTCATGGCGACCCGCCGGCAGCGGCCAAGCTTCGCGAGCGCGCAATCGACCACGCCTGGCACGCGGCCGCGGTAGGACACCAGGATGTGGTCGAGCGCCACATAGGCATCGAGCGTCGGCGGGTCCGGCAAGCCCGGATGATCCCGCCGCACCAGCCCGGCGAAACGCTCCTGCAGCAGCGCCGCGCGATGCTCGATCATGCGCAGCGGCCAGGATGGCCCGATCGCCAGGTCGACCACGCCGGTCGCCAGCCGCTCCTCCAGCCGCTCGTCGATCGGGAAGATGTCGAGCGCCACCTTGGCGTGGTTGCTGGCCAGCTGGCGGAACAGCGGCAGCAGGATCACCAGCACCGCGGCATCGGTTGCCGCGATCTTGAAGCGCTGCTCGTCCCGGCGCGGATCGAACTGGCCAGAGGCATCCAGCGTGCGCTGGATGTCCGTCATCAGCCGATGGACCTCGCTTTGCAGCCGCTCGGCGCGGGGCGAAAGGATCAGGCGGTTGCCGCGCCGGACCAGGAGCGGATCGTCGAGCGTGGCGCGCAGGCGGCTCAAGGCGGCGCTGACGGCGGGCTGGCTGAGATTGAGACGCGCGCCGGCGGCTGTGACGCTGCGCTCTGCCAGCAGGACATCGAGCACCCGCAGCAGATTGAGGTCGAACCCGCGCAAATCCATCCCTTCGATACCGCATATTCAGACTATTGATTTCCCAAATGATGATCGGCTTGTTTAGATTTCTTGGCAAGAGCAACGCATCGCCGAAGATCAAGTTCCTGCAAATCCGCCGCCATGGCCCCTGAGAGGGACGCAGCATGCCCGTGCAGTTCACCATCAATGGCCAACCAGCCACTGTCGACGTCGATCCCGACACCCCGCTGCTCTGGGTGATCCGCGACGAGCTGGGCCTGACCGGCACCAAGTTCGGCTGCGGCATCGCGCAATGCGGTGCTTGCACCGTGCATGTCGACGGCCAGACCCGCCGGGCCTGCGTCACGCCGATCGCCTCGATCGACGGCAGCGAGATCACCACCATCGAGGGGGTCAGCGGCCCGGTCGCGACCGCCGTCCAGGACGCCTGGGTCAAGCTCGACGTGCCGCAATGCGGCTACTGCCAGTCCGGCCAGGTGATGACCGCCGTGGCGCTCCTGACCGAGCTGCCGCAGCCCACCGACGAGGATATCGACAACGCCATGACCGGCAATCTCTGCCGCTGCGCCACCTATGTCCGGATCCGCCAGGCGATCCACGACGCCGCCAAGATCATGGAGGGCTGAGCCCATGACCATGACCACCTTCGACCGGCCGTCGCGCCGGACCTTCCTGAAGTCGGCCGCCGTGGCCGGTGGCGGCCTGGTGATCGGGCTGCAGCTGGCCTGGCCGGCGCGGGTCCAGGCCGGTGCTGCAGCGCTCGAGGGGCCAGCCGGCGAGACGCTGTTCGCGCCCAATGCCTTCGTCCGGATCGCGCCGGACAACACGGTGACCGTGCTGAGCAAGCATATCGAGATGGGCCAGGGGCCCTATACCGGCCTCGCCACGCTGGTGGCCGAGGAGCTCGATGCCGACTGGGCGCAGATCCGGGTCGAGGCGGCGCCGGCCAACCCCGAGCTCTACAAGAACCTGGCGTTCGGCATCCAGGGTACCGGCGGCTCCAGCGCGATCGCCAACTCCTACGAGCAGATGCGCCAGGCCGGCGCCACCGCGCGCGCCATGCTGGTGGCGGCCGCCGCCGACCAATGGGGCGTGCCGGCGAGCGAGATCACGGTCGCCAAAGGCGTCGTGAGCCACGCCGGATCGAACCGAAAGGCCACCTTCGGGTCGCTCGCCGAACCGGCCGCGGCCATGACCCCGCCGACCGAGGTGGCGCTCAAGGATCCCAAGGACTTCGTCCTGATCGGCACCGACCGGCCCAAGGTGGACTCGCGCATCAAGGTGAACGGCCAGGCCAAGTACACGCTGGACGTGCAGCGGCCGGGCATGCTGACCGTGCTGCTGGCGCGGCCACCCCGCTTTGGCGGCAAGGTCGCCACGCTCGACGATGCCGCGGCGCGCGCCATCAAGGGCGTGGTCGAGGTCAAGGCGATCGGCAGCGGGGTAGCGGTCTATGCCCAGAACTTCTGGGCCGCGAAGAAGGGCCGGGACGCGCTCCAGGTCACCTGGGACGACAGCGCCGCCGAGCAGCGCTCCTCGGCCACCCTCATCGAGCGCTACCAGGCGCTGGCGAAGACGCCGGGCCGGCCGGCTGCCAGCCATGGTGACAGCAAGGCGGCGCTGGCGGCCGGCTCGACCGTGCTGGAGGCGGACTATGCCTTTCCGTTTCTGGCCCATAGCCCGCTCGAGCCCAACAATTGCGTGATCGAGCTGGGCGAGGGACGGGCGGACGCCTGGTTCGGCTCGCAGCTCCAAACCGTCGACCAAGGGGCGATTGCCGCCGTGCTGGGGCTCAAGCCCGAGCAGGTGGCGATCACCACGCTCCTGGCCGGCGGCAGCTTTGGCCGCCGCGCCACGCCCACCGGCGACATCGCCGTCGAGGCGGCCGAGGTTGCCAAGGCCTACGGCAAGACGGGCGTGCCGCTGAAGCTGGTCTGGACCCGGGAGGACGACGTCAAGGGTGGCCGCTACCGGCCGATCTACGTCCATCGCCTGCGCGGCGCGATCGACGCCAAAGGCACCATCACCGCCTGGGAGCAGACCATCGTCGGCCAGTCGATCATCGCCGGCTCGCCGTTCGAGGCGATGATCAAGGACGGCGTCGATCCGACCTCGGTCGAAGGCGCCTCCGATCTGCCCTACGCGATCCCCAACCTCGCGGTCGGGCTGCACACCGAGACGGTCGGCGTGCCGGTGCTGTGGTGGCGCTCGGTCGGCCATACCCATACCGGCTATGCGGTCGAGACCTTCCTGGACGAGCTGCTGGAAGCCGGCGGCCAGGATCCGGTCGCGGGCCGGCTGGCCCTGCTCAAGGAGCAGCCGCGCCATGCCGGCGTGCTGCGGGCGGTGGCCGAGCTGGCCGATTGGGGCGGTCCAGTGCCGGCAGGGCGTGCGCGCGGCGTCGCGGTCCACAAGTCCTTTGACACCTATGTCGCCCAGATCGCGGAGGTCTCGCAGGATGCCGAAGGCAATCCGCGGGTGCACAAGGTCTGGTGCGCAGTCGACTGCGGCGTCGCGGTCAATCCGAACATCATCACCGCCCAGATGGAAGGCGGCATCGGCTTCGGCCTGGGCGCGGTGCTGTTCGGCGAGATCACGATGCAGGATGGCCGAATCGTGCAGAGCAACTTCGACGACTACCGGATGCTGCGGATCAACGAGATGCCCGAGGTCGCGGTCCGCATCGTCACATCGAGCGAGCCGCCGACCGGCGTGGGCGAGCCCGGTGTGCCGCCCCTGGCACCCGCGGTCGCCAATGCCTGGGCCAAGCTGACCGGCGCCCGGGTCCGCCGCCTGCCGTTCCTGTCCGCCGCTGTCTAGGGAGAGCGCTTGTGCATCGAGCGACCATGATTGCCGCAATCGCGGCCGCCGCTCTGCTCGGCGGCGCCAGTCAGGCGGCAGAGTTGCAGAGGCCGGACGCGTTCGCCGGCATCGCCGACCAGCAGGCCCGTTCGCTGGCGCTGTTCGAGGAGGCCGGCAAGGTGCTGACCCATCCGCGCTGCGTCAATTGCCATCCGGCCGGCGACCGGCCGCTGCAGGGCGACGCCATGCAGCCTCACCAGCCGCCGGTGGTGCGCGGGGAGGCCGATTTCGGAGCGCCGGGCATGGTCTGCACCACCTGCCATGGCCCGGCCAACTACGATGCAGCGGGCGTGCCGGGCAATCCGGCCTGGCATCTGGCGCCGATCGAGATGGCCTGGGTCGGCAAGTCGCTGGGTGCGATCTGCGCCCAGATCAAGGATCCGGCGCGCAATGGCGGCAAGTCGATGGCCGAGCTGGTCGAGCACATGGCCAGCGACGAGCTGGTCGGCTGGGGCTGGCAGCCGGGCGCTGGCCGGACCCCGGCGCCGGGCGATCAGGCGACCTTCGGCGCCCTGATCGATGCCTGGAGCCAGACCGGCGCTGCCTGCCCAAGCGGCTGATCCGGGCTAAATAGCGCTGCGATCAGGCGCTTTGCTGTACGATCGGGCCGCGCCAGGCGATGACATCGGCCGCGGCCCGCCGCTAAGCTGAACGCTGCAACCGCCAAGGCCAGCACGCCGATCGCGGGGAGGGCGTTCATGGCGGCACCCGACGCCGCAATCGACCAGATAGCTGCCCCGCCCACGCCCACCGCCGCGCTGACGCTGGCGGCGCTGGGCGTGGTCTATGGCGATATCGGCACCAGCCCGCTCTACACCATCCGCGAAGCCTTTGGCGAAGCCGGCGGCCTGGCCTTGAGCGAGCTGGCGGTGCTGGGCGTGCTCTCGCTGGTCTTCTGGTCGCTCAGCCTGATCGTCAGCCTCAAATATGTCGCCTTGATCCTGCGCGCCGACAATCGTGGCGAGGGCGGCGTCCTGGCGCTCGGCACGCTTGCTGCCCAGCCAGCCGCGCGGCGCACCGGCCTGCAGAAAGTGATCCTGGCCCTGTCGCTGGCCGGGCTCGCCCTGTTCTATGGCGACGGCCTGATCACCCCGGCGATCTCGGTGCTCTCGGCGGTCGAAGGCCTGGAGACCGCGGCCCCGGCTTTGAAGGCCCACGTCGTGCCCCTGGCGGTGGTCATCCTGTTCCTTTTGTTCGTGCTGCAAAGCCGCGGCACGGCCAGCGTCGGCAAGCTGTTCGGGCCGGTCATGCTGGTCTGGTTCGCCACCTTGGCCATCTTGGGCCTGATCCAGATCGTGCAGCATCCCTGGGTGCTGCGCGCCCTGGATCCGCGCTACGCCATCGGCCTGTTCGAGCTGGCCGGCTGGCAGGCCTTCGTGGCGCTGGGCGCGGTCGTGCTGGCGGTGACCGGCGCCGAGGCGCTCTATGCCGACATGGGCCATTTCGGCCGGGCGCCGATCCAGCGGGCCTGGTTCGGCCTGGTCCTGCCGGCTTTGGTCCTCAATTATTTCGGCCAGGGCGCTCTGATCCTGCACGAGCCGGCAGCGCTCGCCCATCCGTTCTACCATCTGGTGGCGGACTGGGCGCTGTTCCCCCTGATCGGCCTGGCCACGCTGGCCACCATCATCGCCTCCCAGGCGGTCATCTCGGGCGTGTTCTCGCTCACCCATCAGGCGGTCCAGCTGGGCCACCTGTCGCGCATGACGATCCGCCACACCTCGACCGAGGCGCATGGCCAGATCTACATCCCGCGGGTCAACTGGCTCTTGATGATCGGCGTGCTGGCGCTGGTGGTGGGCTTCGGCTCGTCCGGCCGGCTGGCGGCCGCCTACGGCATCTCGGTCACCGGCGCCATGGCGATCGACGCGATTCTGGCCGGCATCGTCGCGGCCGCGGTCTGGCGCTGGGGCTGGCTCGCCTTTCTGGTGTTCGGCGGCTTCTTCCTGCTCGATTTCACCTATCTCGCGGCCAATGCGCTCAAGATCCCATCGGGCGGCTGGCTGCCGCTCGCGATCGCCGCCGCCTTCGCGTTCACGGTCATCACCTGGCGGCGCGGCCGGCGCATCGTACGCGCCAAGTCCTACGGCCACGGGCTGACCGTGCGCAGCTTCGTCGATCACCTCGACCAGACCATCACCCGCGTGCCCGGCAGCGGCGTCTACCTGACCGCGGATGCCGAGATCGTGCCGGTGGCGCTGTTGCACAACCTCAAGCACAACCACGTGCTGCATCAGAAGGTCGTGCTGCTGACCGTGGTCACCTTGGACATTCCCTGGGCGCCGGCCGGCGGACGGGTCGACGTCGAGCCCCTCGGCCGCGGCTTTCACCGGGTGATCGTGAGCTACGGCTTCGCCGATGAGCCGGACGTGCCGCTGGCGCTGGCCCATTGCCATGCCTACGGCGTGGCGATCGACCCGGCGCTGACTTCGTTCTTCATCTCGCGCGAGACCCTGATCCCGTCCGACAAGCCGGAGCTCAATTGGATCGAGGAGCGGCTGTTCATGCTGCTCCAGGCGAGCAATCTTTCGGCCACCACCTACTTCCAGATCCCGCCTGGCCAGGTGGTCGAGCTGGGCGTCCAGATCGAGGTGTGATCAGCCGGCGGCGAGCAGCCGTGGCCGGCCGAGCGCATGGGTCAGCGCCCGCAGATGCGCCATCAGCGCCTGCGGCTCGGTGAAGCCAGCCAGGGCGCCGAAGGGCAGCACGTCACCCAGCTCCGCCTCGATCTCGCTACCGATCCGCCGGACCGCTTCCTGCATCAGGAGCGACAGGCGCAAGGTCGGATGGATCCGGCTCGCGAGCTGGAACAGCAGGCTGTTCTTGCCGATGAAGCGGACTGGCAGCACCGCTGCCTGGTGGTCGAGGATCAGCCGCCCGGCGAAGGGGTGCCAGGGCGCATCATCGGCCTGGCCGCAGACCCGCTTGGCGGTTGAAACGCCGCCGGCGGGAAAGATGATCAGGCAATGGCCGGCGGCCAGATGACGGCGGGCGGCGCGGCGCGACAGAGCGCTCGTCTGCATGGCCTCGCGGGTGTTGGCGAAATTGATCGGCAGCACATGCTCGCGCACTTCCGGCACTCGGCAGAGCGTGCTCATCGCCACCACCTTGAAATCCGGGCGCCGGCTGGCGACCAAGTGGCATAGCACCAGCCCATCCAGGACGCCGAAAGGGTGGT
Organism: uncultured Alphaproteobacteria bacterium; assembly: GCA_902826935.1. GTDB lineage: Bacteria > Pseudomonadota > Alphaproteobacteria > Geminicoccales > Geminicoccaceae > CADEGR01. Next base: position 31,899 of record CADEGR010000024.1, read on the forward strand.
TCGCGACCACGACCAGAGGCCCGGCCGTCGGCACGGCCGCCATAGGCCGCCGGTCGCAGCGCAGCCGAAGGCCCAGCTGCTCGACCGCCAGCGCCCAGATATCGTCGCCGGGGCGCAGCTGGCGACGGGTCTGCTCATAGGCGCGCTGCAGTCGCTGCCGGCCGCTCAGCCGCTCGACCAGCCGGATCACAGCCTGCTTAGGCAAGCTGTCTTCAGGGGCCGCATAGCTGAGCACGGGCCCGTTGCGCTGCGCTGGCTGCCACATGGCTGTCCGTCCCGCTCCCGCCCATGTGCGCCCTGGCCGGAGCCGGGCATGCGAGCGGCAGTCTGGGGCCGGTGCGCGACAGCTTGGTGACGAGCGGCGTAGCCTTGGGTCAGGCCGCGATGGCGAGGGCGGGGATTGGCCGGAGCCCGATCTGGACCGGGTCGCCATGGCTGAACTGGCCAAGCTCGCCGCTGGTCATTTGCGCCACCACCAGCGTGCCATCCTCGAGCCGCGCCTGAACCCGGCCGATCGAGCCCAGATAGCTGGTCGCGACCACCCGGGCGGCACCCTTGGGATCGGGCTGCATGGTGGTCGCCTCGGGCCGGACCAGGACGATCACCGGTCCGCTGGCGATCGAGCCCGGCAGGAGCGGCAGGCTGGCGCCGAGCAGGGCGGCGCGGCCATCGCCGGCGACCCCGCGCAGCCGGTTGGACAAACCCACGAACTCGGCGACCCGCGCGGTCCGCGGCCGCTCATAGAGCTCGGCCGGCGGCGCCACCTGCTCGACCTGGCCGGCGAAGATCACCGCGACCCGATCGGCAATCGCCAGCGCCTCGTCCTGGTCATGGGTCACGAACAGGGTGGTGATGCCGATCTCGGTCTGGATCCGGCGGATCTCGTCGCGCAGATTGGCCCGCACCTTGGCATCGAGCGCCGAGAGCGGCTCGTCCAGGAGCAGCACCTGCGGCTCGATCGCCAGCGCCCGCGCCAGCGCCACCCGCTGCTGCTGGCCGCCGGACAGCTCATGCGGATAGCGGCCGCCCTGCTGGCCGAGATGGACCAGCGCCAAATGCCGATCGGCGGTCTTCAGCCGCTCCGCTGCCGAATGGCCGCGCAGGCGCAGCCCGAAGGCGACGTTCTCCCGCGCGGTCATATGCGGGAACAGGCTGTAGGCCTGGAACACCATGCCCATGTCGCGCCGGTTCGCCGGCAGATCGGTGATGTCGCGATCATCCAGCAGGATCCGGCCGGAATTCAGGCTCTCCAGCCCGGCCAGGGCGCGCAGCGCCGTGGTCTTGCCGCAGCCCGACGGGCCCAGCATCGCCACCAGCTCGCCCGGCGCCAGCTCGAGGGACAGCCGATCGAGTGCTCGGACATTGCCGAACTGGCGACAAAGCTCGCTGAGCTGCACCCGCACGCCTCTGCGGCTGGTCCCCTTTTCGGTCTGGTTCATTGCGTTCGCCCTGCTTCGATCAGCCATCATCATCGACCGCGCCGGCACGGCGCCGGCCGCTCTGGTCGACGAAGGAGAGGGCAAACAAGAGGCCGGCCGCCAGCAGCAGCGCGGCCAGCGAGACCGCCACCGCGATGCCGGCATCGCGCTTGCCCAAAAGGTTGATCACCACCTGCAACGTGTTGAAGTTCAACAAGGAAGCGATCGTGAACTCGCCTAGCACCAGAGCCACCGAAATCAGCGCTGCCGACATGATGGCGCCCATGATGTTGGGCACCACGATCCGCCAGATGACGCCCGGCCAGGAGCAGCCGAGGCTGAGCCCGGCCTCGGCCAGGGTCTTGAGGTCGATCGCGGCCAGGCCGCCGGCCAAGGCGCGATAGGCGAACGGCAGGACCAGGATGACGTAGACGAAGGTCAAGGTGCTCGCCGACTCGCCGAGCAGGAAGGCGACGCCGCGATAGACCGGCGCCAAGCCCACCACCAGCACGATCGCCGGGATCGTGAGCGGCAGCAGGCAGACGAACTCGAGCAGCCGGTTCAGCTCGGGCAGGCGCAGGCGAACCCAGATCATGGTCGGCAGCAACAGCACCAGCATCATGACCACGGTCAGGAGCGCCAGCTCCAGGGACAGCCAGATCGCCTGGACCAGCTCGGGCGTGGCGCCGATCGCCAGCCAGGTCCCGAGGCCGTGGCCGCCGCCTTGTGCTCGGGTCGAGAATTCGAGCATGGCGACCAGCGGCAGCAGCATGAAGGCGCTGATCGGCAGCAGGACCAGCCAGCGCAGCAGCCCGCCGCGGCCGCGACCGGGCCCGCTCATCGCAGCCACCGAGAGGTGCGCCGCTGCAAGAGCGCGTAGAGCACCATGATCACCGCCACGATCACGATCATGCCGAAGGCCAGCGCCTTGCCGACATTGGCCCGGCCGAGCACGATCTCGCTGGTCAGGAAGGTGCCGATCCTGAGCGGTACCAGCGGGCTCGCCTGGGAGATCAGGGCCTTGGCCGTGGCATAGGCGGAAAAGGCGTTGGCGAACAGCAGGAGGCTGGCCCCCAGGAACGGCGGCCAGAGCACCGGCAGGCCGATATGCCGCCAATAGGTCCAGGCATTGCCGCCCAGGCTGTCGCAGGCTTCGCGCCATTGCGGCTTCAGGCCTTCGAGCGCCGGCAGGAACACGATCACCATCAGCGGGATCTGGAAATAGGTGTAGACCAGAGCGAGGCCGGTCAGCTCGTAGATCCAGGCCCCGCCGGCGAACAGATCGATGCCGAAATAGGCTTGCAGGAACAGGGTCACCAGGCCGTTGAAGCCGAAGGCGGCGAGAAAGGCGAAGGCCAGCATCACGCCGCCGAACTGGGCGAGCGTGCCGGACGCCGCCAGGACCAGCCGGCGCAGCAGGCCATCCCGACGACCGACCGAGATCGCCCAGGCGAGCAGGGCGCCCAGGACGGCGCCGAGCAAAGCGGTGATCGCCGAGAGCAGGATCGAGGTCTGGAAGCTGCGCAGATAGCGGCCGCTCAGCGCGGTTTCGAGATTGGCCAAGGTCAGGCTGCCATCGATCGGGTCCTGGAAGGCGCCCCAGAGCACGATCGCGGTCGGCCAGAGCAGGAACAGCGTCACGAACAGAGCGAACGGCAGCAAGCCCAGATAGTCGAGCGTCCGGCCCCGACCCCAGCGCCTGGGCGCCGAGGTCGGAGCGGCCGCGAGCGGCGCGGCCGGCGCCAGGTCCGGCCGGCCGGCAGCGCTGGTCATTCGACCGCGTCTTCCCAGTTCTCCAGCAGATAGTCCTGCTGCGTCTTGATCTGCTCCTGGGTCAGGAACACCGGGGTGCCCTTGGCTTCCGGCAGGTTCTTGGCGGCGGCCGCGTCGATCGTGCCGGCCTTGCTCATGGCATCGAACCGCACCGGCCGGGCATAGCCCTGCAGCCAGATGTTCTGGCCCTCGTCGGAGAACAAGAACTCCTGCCAGAGCCGGGCCGCCGCCGGATGCGGCGCGTCCTTGTTGATCGCCTGCACATAATAGGCGCCGACCACGGCACCCTCGGGCACCACGGTGCCCCAGTCGAGCTTGCCCTTCAGCTTGTCGCCCTGGCCGACATTCAGATACTCCCAGTCGATCACGACCGGCGTCTGGCCGGATTCGATGGTCGCCGGGGTCGGATCGACCGGCAAGAAGTTGCCGGCCTCGGTCAGCTGCTTGAAGAACTCCAGGCCGGGCTTGATGTCGTCGGCCGAGCCGCCATTGGCCAGCGCCGCCATCATCACGCCATGGAAGCCGGCCGAGGCCTGGGTCGGATTGCCGTTCAGGGCGACCTTGCCCTTGTATTCCGGCTTCAGGAGGTCGGCCATGCTGGTGGGGGTGGGCACCTTGCCGGCGTCATAGCCGATCGAGCTATAGCCGCCATAGTCGCTGACCCAGGCACCCTCGGGATCCTTCAGCGCATCCGGGATGTCGGCCCAGGTCGCGACCTTGTAGGGCGCGAACAGATCGGTGTTCTGGAGCGCCACGTTGGTGCCGAGATCGAACACGTCCGGCGCCCGGTCCTGGCCGGCCAGCTGCTTGGCGGCGTTGATCTCGTCCTGGCTGCTGGCATCGGGCTGGGCGCTGTTGACCTTGATGCCGTATTTGGCGGCGAAGGTCTCGATCATCTTGCCGTAATTGGCCCAGTCCGGCGGCAAGGCGATGACGTTCAGCTCGCCCTCGGCCTTGGCCGCCGCCACCAGCCCCTCCATACCGCCCAGATCGGCAGCGCTGGTCGCCGTATTGGCATCCGCGGCCAGGGCGCTGCCGGCGCCCAGCATGGCCGCCAGCAACGCCGCCCCGGCCAGCAGGCCGTGGCGCTTGGTCGTCTCAGTCATCGCGCTCCCCTTATCCTTGTCAGAACAACGAATTCCTGTTCTTGAACCAACCTTGCTACAACTGTGCAACAGCGGCAAGCGGCCCGCCCGGCAGGGCTCAATCCAGCGCCGAGCGCCGGTAGCTGGCCCGCGCCAGCCAGGCCTCGCTGATCTCGACGCCCCAGCCCGGACCGTCCGGAATCGCGACCTTGCCGTCCTTGGCGACCAGCGCCGGCTGATACAGCCCGTCCTGCCAAGGATAATAGTCCGGCCCCTCGATCGAGAACTCGACATACGGGCCAGCGCCCCCGATCGCCCCCATCATGTGCAAGGTGAACACGGTCACCAGCGACAGGTTGGCCGAATGCGGCGTGACCGGCAGGCCGGCGGCCTGGGCCATGGCCACGACCCGGAGCGTGCGGCTAAGGCCGCCCAGATAGCAGATGTCCGGCTGGACCACGTCGACCGCCCTGAGCGCGATCATCTGCCGCCAGGTGCCGAGCTCGCAGTCCTGCTCGCCGCCGGTGACATCGATTGCCAGCGCCTCGGCGACCTGCCTGGTCCACTCCAGCTCCCAATAGGGGCAGGGCTCCTCGAAATGGCAGACACCGTGCTCGGCCAGCAGCCGGCCGAGCGCGATCGCCTTGGCGGGGGTATAGCAGCTGTTGGCATCGACCAGGAGCGCCGCATCGGCGCCCAGCGCCCGGCGCACGGTCGGGACGATCGCCTCGGTCCGGCCCGGCCATTCATCCCGGTCATGGCCGCATTCCCGGCCGATCCGGATCTTGAAGGCGTCATAGCCATGGACGTCGCGCAGCCGCGCCAGACGCTCGGCCTCCGCCTCCGGCGTGATGTCGCGGCGCATGCTGGAGGCGTAGACCCGAAGCGGCCGCGGCGTGCCGCCCAAGAGGGCGCACACGCTCTTGCCCTCGAGCTTGCCGCGTAGATCCCATAAGGCCGTGTCCAGGCCAGCCAGGGCGCGGCAGCGATAGGAGCCAGGAAATTTGTGCTCGCGCTCGGCCACCAGATCGACCAGCCGGTCGATGTCGGCCGCCGGCTCGCCTAGGACATGGGGGGCCACCTGCCGATGCACGATCTCAGCCGTGATGTCGGCGTTGTAGGGCGAGACCTGGCCCCAGCCTTCGGCGCCATCGTCGGTCCGGAGCCGCAGCATGCCGACGTCTCGCGTGCTGAAGGTCTCGATGCTGGCGATCCGCATGGCAGGATCCGGCTCAAAAGGTGATCACGTTGCGCAAGGCGCTACCGGCGCGCGCCGAAGCCAGGGCCGCATTGATCTCGGCCAGCGGGTAGCGGCCGGAGATCAGCTGGTCGAGCTTCAGCCGCCCGGCCTGATACCAGCCCGCCAGCTTCGGAATGTCGATCTCGAGCCGGGCGCCGCCCATCTTGCTGCCCAGGATGCGCAAAGCGCGATCGGCCAGATCAAGCGCCTCCAGGCGGACCTTGACCCCCTCCGGCGTCATGCCGACCACCACCAGCGTGCCGCCCGGGCGGAGCAGCGCCACGCCCTGCTCGATCGCGGCCGGGCTGCCGGCGGCCACGAACACATAGTCGGCGCCGCGGCCGCCGGTCAGGTCCAGAATCGCGGCCAGCAGGTCAGGCTGCGCGGCATCGAGATCATGGGTGGCACCGAACTGCCGGGCCAGCGCGAGCTTGGGCGTGGCCAGATCGATCGCGATGTTGGGCTCGGCGCCGGCGATGGCAGCGCCCTGGATGCAATTCAGGCCGACCCCGCCGGCTCCGATCGTGACCACGCTGCTGCCCGGCCGGACGCCAGCTACATTGAGCACCGCGCCGACGCCGGTGATCACGCCGCAGGCGAGCAGGCAGGCGCTGGCTAAAGGCAGCGTCTTGGGGATCCGGACGATCTGGGAGGCATCGACCAGGACCTGCTCGGCGAAGGCGCCGGTGCGCAGCCCCTGGCGGATGCTGCCGCCATCGGCGGCCTGGAGCGGCGAGCGCAGGTCGAGGGGCAGCTTGGTCGCGCAGAGCTGCGGCTCGCCGCCGGCGCAGGCCCAGCAGTGGCCGCAGGCGCGCAGCAGGGTGACCACCACATGGTCGCCGGGCGCGAAGCGGCTGACCCCGGCGCCAACCTCTGCCACCACGCCCGCCGCCTCATGGCCGAACACCGCCGGCAGGGCGCCGCCCCAGCCGCCATCGAGATAGATCAGATCGCTGTGGCAGATCGCGCAAGCGGCAATCCGGACCTGAACCTCGCCCGGCCCGGGCGGCGCCAGCCGGACCTCCTCGACGCTCAGCGGTGCCTTGAACGCGCGACAGACGGCCGCCTGCATGGCCAGCATTCCTCTGCAGCCTGGCGGCCTCGGCTCGAGCATGGCCGTCAGAGCCTGTGTCAACGTGCCGGGCCGGTGGCAGCGCGTCAATCACGCCATCGGCCGGAGCTGGCGGGCAGGGCGGCCGCTCTGCAAGCGCCTTGACAGCCACCCGTAAAACACCACAGAATTTCCTCAGAGAAAAACAACTTGCCTCACACGCAAGAAAACAAGAACGCGGCTACTGCCGCCAAAAATGATCGGGGAGTACGCCATGGCTGCGCGTTCGGCCGATCCGCGGATCGAGGTGATGTACCGGAACGATTGTCGGGCGGCCTATGGCATCCTGGCCGTCCTGTGGCTCGTGTTCGGCTTCGTCTACGCCGTCACGGCCGGCAATTCCGACAGCGGAGTGGCATTCGCGCTCCTGATCGGCGGGTCGTTGGTGCTGCTGTTCAACACCGCCTCGATCCTGGCGATGACCAGCCACTATGCTGGCGACAAGCAGCAGATCTACGGCTTGGATCTGCGCTACCAGGACGCCAACAAGCGCCGCCTGGCCTGAGGAGCATGCCATGGCCAAGCAGCCCTATCAGCCGCCCGAGCAATCGATGGCCGGCCAGGTCACGGATTCCTTGCTGCTCCTGGCGCTGGTGATCGGCGCTCTGTTCTTGCCGCTTTGGCTGGGCTTGGCCGGCGGCGGCAAGACGACCCTGGAGCTGCCGGAGCAGACCTGGGCCGGCATGGCCCAGACGCCCGCCATGCAGGCGCAATGGGAGCAGCTGGGCTACACCGAGGAGACGGCCGCCGAGCTGATCGCCAGCCGCTTCGACTACAGCTTCAGCTGGGGCGCTTTGGCGCTGACCGCCTTGGTGATCATCGCCTATTTCGGCTTCGTCTTTCGCTTCTCCGAGCAGGAATATCGGGAGGTGATCGACGAGAAGTTCGGCAAGCCTTGAGGACCGGCCGATGAACGCCTTCACGCTGCTCGAATATGCCGCCTGGATCATCTCCGCCGGCCTCGGCCTTTGGATGCTGATCGACATGGTCAAGGTCAACAGCCGCTTTAGCGAGGATGTGCTGCTGTCGTCGCGGGAAGGCGACATCGAGGACCATCTGGTGATCGATCCCGAGCATCAGAGGCATCGATGAGCGACCAGACCACCGCCTACACCGCGGTCCATGGCGAGAAGATCTCGCTGCTGCGGGTGCTCGGGCCAGGCCATGTCTGGGCGCTCGGCGTCGGCATCGTCCTGGTCGGCGAGTTCATGGGCTGGAACTTCGCGGTCGGCAAGGGCGGCGCCCAGGCGGCGCTGATCGCCTGCTGGGTCGCCGGCCTGCTCTACACCTGCGTCGCGATGATCGATTCCGAGGTCACCTCGACCGTCGCCGCGGCCGGTGGGCAATACGCCCAGGCCAAGCACATCGTCGGTCCGCTCATGGCCTTCAATGTCGGCCTGTTCCTGGTCATGGCCTACACCATGCTGGAAGCCGGCAACGCCATCACCGCGGGCTTCCTGATCCAGACCGTGGCCGGCATGGCGGGCTTCGAGGCGGTCCACGACAAGCCGTTCATCGTGCTGACCATCGTCGCCTTGGCCTGGCTGAACTACCGCGGCGTGTTCGCGAGCCTGACCTTCAACCTGGTGATCACCGCGATCGCTTTCTTGTCGATCATCGTCCTGTTCCTGGCGCTGCAGCCTTGGGCGCCCACCTTGCATCGGCTGGATACCCTGGCGACCGGCTTGCCCTATGGCTGGCTCGGCGTGATCGCGTCCCTGCATTTCGGCTTGTGGTACTATCTCGGCATCGAAGGCACCTGCCAGGCCGCCGAGGAGGTCCGCTCGCCGGCCCGCTCGCTGCCGCTCGGCACCATGACCGGGATGATCACGCTGCTGATCGCGGCGACGCTCACCTGGTGGATCTGCGTCGGCCTGATGCCATGGGAGTATCTCGGGCAGGCGATCACGCCCCTGTTCGATGCCGCCCGGCTGACCGGCTCGGTCGCGCTGATGGTCCTGCTGTTCATCGGCACCATCTTCTCGACGCTGGCCTCGGCCAATGGCTGCATCAACGACGCGTCCCGCGCCTGGTTCTCGATGGGCCGCGACCGCTATCTGCCGGTCTGGTTCGGCGCGGTCCATCCGACCTACCGCACGCCGTTCCGCGCGATCGTGTTCCTGGTGCCGGTCGCCCTGGTGTTCGCGCTCGGCGCGCCGCTCGACCAGGTGATCACCTTCTCGATCCTGTCCGGCCTGCTCGGCTACACCTTCATGTCCTTCAACATCGTGATGTTCCGCAAGCGCTGGCCGGTCGGCCGGATCAAGCGCGGCTACGTCCACCCCTTGCATCCGCTGCCGGCGATCGTGCTGCTGGTGCTCTGCGCCGCCACCTACTTCGCGGTCTTCCTGGGCTATGGCACCCAGCTCCTGGCGATGATGAGCTTCTACATCATCGCGTCTGCCTGGTTCCATTTCCACCGCTATCGCTATGTCCGCCGCGGCGACCAGTTCACCATGCCGTGGCCGCGGCCGCAGGGTTACTGATGCGCAGCTCGACCGCTCGTCGCTGGTCGGTCCGGATGGGATCGCCATGTCGCTGCTGGCGGCGGTCCTGACCGGCATCATCGGGATGGGCGTGGTGCCCCTGGTGGCACTGCGCGAGGGCCGCCGGTTGCGTCGCGCGCGGGTGGCCTTGCTCGATCCGAGCCGGCAGCTGCTGCAGCCCAGCCGGATCACGTGGAGCGGTGCCGGCTACCCCCAGCTCGAGGGCCGCTATAGCGGCCGCAGGGTGATCGCGGCCCTGGTGCCGGATACCATGACGATCCGCCGCTTGCCGCAGCTCTGGCTGAGCCTGACCCTGGCGGTGCCGTTGCCGATCCAAGCGGCCTTCGCAGCCCTGGTCCGGCCGACCGGCAACGAGTTCTATTCCCTGACGTCGAGCCTGCCCGACACCCTGCCGCCGCCGCCCGACTGGCCGACCGAGCTGCTGCTGCGGGCGCGGGGCGAGGAGGCAGGGCGCCTGATTGCCCGGGCGGCCCGCCCGATCGGCCGCCTGCTGACCGATGGCCGGATCAAGGAGGTGGGCGTCACGCCCCGTGGGCTGCGGGTGGTCTGGCAGGCGGCTGAAGGCGCGCTCGGGCCGCATCTGCTGCTGCGCCAGGCCGACTTTCCGGCCCGCCCGATCCCGGCCGCCGACCTGCAGACGCTGCTCGACCAGCTGATGGCGCTGGCCATGGCCCTGGCGCCGGACGGCCCCGGCCGGAGTGCCGCCGCATGAGGGCAGCGTGCCGATGCATGCACGCCTGATCCTGCTGGCCGCCTGCCTGGTGCCGGGCGGCGGCCATCTGCTGCTGGGCGAGCGCAGCCGCGGGCTCGGCTATCTGTTCTTCGCCCTGCTGCTCGGCGTCTTGACCTGGCATTACGCCAAGCCCGAGGTTTCGCTGCTCGGCCATGCCGCCGGCGGCCTGTTCGTCTGGGCGCTCTCGATCCCCGACGCCTATCGCCTGGCGCGCTTCCGCCAGCTGCGCCGGCCGCTGCAGCCGGCCCGCTAGCGCGCTGGTTGGCGCGACGAGCATCAGCCGCTACAATCATGGTATCTGGCCGCGGCCATGCGGAGGACGCCATGCTGATCGACGCAGTTGCTGGCCCAGCCTGCGCAGCCCGGATTGAAGGGCAGAGCGAAGGCGACGCGTTCGCCAACGTGCTCGCGGCAGCGCCACGTCCGGCAGCGGTCCTGCCGCCCGGTCCCAAGCGCGACGATGGCTACAAGATCGATCCCGGCAAGCCGCTCGCCGACTACAACTATGACGAGCAGGACGCCCGGGTGCGGCAAGCCCAGCTCAAGCGGCTGATCGGGCCCGAGACTTAGGCACGCCGGGTCGTGTCGGCCACGGCTGGGACCGGTCAGAACTGAAAATTGCGCGGGATCGGGCGCTGCCGGCTTGCTCTCCCGGCCGCTGGCGGGAACAATCGCCCGTCGTTCGTCGCCTTGGTCCAATCGATCGGGAGAAGCTGCCATGGCCACGCCAGCCCGTGCTCTGGGATGGATCCTCGCCGCGCTGAGCGCCTTCGGCCTGGCCGCGGCGCCGGCTGCCGCCGAGTTTCCCGATCGGGTCGTGACCATCATCGTGCCCTACGCCGCGGGCGGGCCGAGCGACACGGTCGGGCGGATCCTGGCCGAGGCGATGGGGGCCAAGCTCGGCCAGCAGGTGATCGTCGAGAATGTCGGCGGGGCGAGCGGCACGCTGGGCGCCGCCCGGGTCGCCAAGGCCGAGGCGGATGGCTACACGCTGCTGCTGCACACCTCCGCCCATGCCACCAACAGCCTGCTCTACCGCAAGCTCGCCTATGGCTCGCACGAGAACTTCGCGCCGATCGGGGTCGCCACGACCACGCCGATGATCCTGGTCGGCCGCCAGGATCTGCCGCCGGCCACGGCGAGCGAGGTGTTCGACTACATCCGCGCCAACAAGGACCAGGTGACCTATGGCCATGCCGGCATCGGCGGCCCGTCGCATCTGTGCGGCATGCTGCTGATGAGCAAGCTCGACAGCCAGATCACGACGGTGCCCTATAAGGGCACCGGGCCGGCAATGACCGACCTGCTGGGCGGCCAGATCGACCTGCTCTGCGACCAGGCGA
>CADEGR010000025.1:0-14425 GCA_902826935.1 uncultured Alphaproteobacteria bacterium
CGTCGAGCTGTCCGTCGACGGCGAGCGGGGCCGGCAGGCGGATGGCGCGTACGGTGGCATGGCCGCGATCGTCGCGCGTGATCGTGGCCGGCGCGACCGGCGCCGGCGGGCCGTCGATGGCCCCGGGCGGTCGATCGGCCGCCGCCGGCGGCTGCGCGTGCACAGGACCTGGAATCGCCCAGAACAGGGCGAGGACGACGAACCCGACCGGCCACTTCATCTTGCGCCGATCAGCTTATCCGAAAGTTTGTGCCGGACCGGAATTGGGACGGTCCCATCACATCCGGAGACACTCGGGGATGACTCGTCGAGAGGGCTGACCCGCCTGGCGCCGGCGGCGCTGGCCGAGCTGTCCGAGGCCCGGCAGCGCCAGATCGACTACGAGCCCCTGTCCGCCACCGGCTTCTTCGCCCGGCGGCAAAGCGAGCCGCCCCCAGCCCCCGAGGTCGCGGTCGTGACCGCCGGCAGCTCGGATGCCGGGGTCGCCCGCGAGGCCGCGCGCACCCTCGACTATTACGGCGTCGGCGTGCTGGAGCTGCATGACGTCGGCGTGGCCGGGCTCTGGCGCCTCCTGGCGCGGCTCGAGAGCCTGCGGCCGCTCAAGGTCGTGATCGCGGTCGCCGGCATGGATGCCGCCTTGCCGAGCGTGCTGGGCGGGCTGGTGCCAGGCCTGGTGATCGCCGTGCCGACCTCGACCGGCTATGGCGTCGCCCGCGCCGGCGAGACCGCGCTCCATGCCGCCTTGGCGTCCTGCGCGCCCGGCGTCGTGGTCTGCAACATCGACAACGGCTATGGCGCCGCCTGCGCCGCGCTGCGCGCCTTAGGCGGTGCTCGCTAGCAGGCGTGCCGGCGAAAGGAACCAGCCGGCCTGATCCTGGTTATGCAGTCCGCATAAAAACAATCTCGGGGAGCCAGTGCCATGCCGATTCCGACCGAGCCCGTCGGCTCGCTGCCGCGGCCGACGGCCTTGCAGCAGGCGTTTGCCGCGTACGATGCCGGCAAGATCGAGCGGGTGGAGTTCGAGCAGGCGCAAGATGACGCCTGCGCCGATTCGATCCGGCGCATGGAGGCGACCGGCGCCCCGATCGTCTCGGACGGCGAGCAGCGCGCCTCCAGCTTCGCCACCTATCCCTTGACCGACACCCTGGCCGGCACCGGCCTCGCCCCCAACCTCGCTGCCGACGGCCAGTATTTCGCGATCTTCACCGACGGCCACCACCGCCAGCTGCCGCGCCTGACCGGCGGCCCGTTCCGCTACCAGACCTTCGCCGCCGACTACCTGAAGAAGTCGATCCGCTACGCCACCAAGCCGATGAAGCAGGCGGTGATCGCGCCCTCGATGCTGGCCCTGCTCTATCCGCTCGATGGCGAGGTGCCGGGCTACTCGCGCGAGCAGTTCCTGGCCGACCTTTGCGACGAATGCGAGAAGGACATCCGCCAGGCCTTTGCCGCCGGCGCCAAGCGGGTCTCGATCGACTTCACCGAGGGCCGGCTCGCCTGCCGCAACGATCCCAACAATGCCTGGACCGGGCGCGGCATGCTCGGCCACTTCATCCAGCTCAACAACCGCGTGCTCGACCGCTTCTCGGCCGCCGAGCGGCGCAATATCGGCATCCACACCTGCCCGGGCGGCGATTGCGACGCGACCCACAGCGCCGATGTCGATTATGCCGAGCTGCTGCCCAGCATGTTCAAGATGAACGCCGGCTACTTCCTGATCCAGCTGGCCAGCGAGCCCGACAAGGAGCGGGTCTACGCGATGATCGGCCGCTATCTGCGGAAGGATGCCAATGGCGTGCCCCAGGTCGCCTTCATCGGTGTGATCAATCCGCAAAACCCGCGGGTCGAGACGCCAGAAGAGGTCCAGGCCGATCTGCTGCTGGCGGCCAGGCACATCCCCAAGGAGCAGCTGGGCTCGACCGACGATTGCGGCTTCTCGCCGTTCAGCATCGACGTCAAGCCCAAGCACGGCTCGCCCGATCTGGCGCGCGACATCGCCTTCGAGAAGATCGCGGCGCGCGTGCAGGGGACCGAGCGGGCGGCCGCCGAGCTGGGTCTCTGAGCGGCCGGCACGCGCAGGGGGTCAGGTGCGACCGGATGTAGCGCCTTGGGAACCGGCATGGCTGCCTATGTTTCCTGCAGCGACCCATGCAGGCATCGATTGGAGATCATCCTATGGCCAAGACCCCCTTGGACGTCGTCAAGGAGACGGCGCAGCCGGCCGGCGAGGCAGCCAAGCAGATCGTGGATGCCAGCGGCAACGCGGTCGAGCGCCTCGATCGCGCGCGCAAGCCCATGGTCGCGGGCGCTCAGGCCGTCGGGACCGAGCTTTACGATTTCTTCCGCGAGCGCACCGAGGCCTATGCCCAGGCGATGGTCGAGCTGCAAAGCGTGCGCAATCCGCTCGATCTGTGGCAGCTGCAGCTGCGCTTCGGCCAGCGGGCCATGCAGGCCTATGCCGGCGAGGTGGCGCGCTTGACCAGCATCGTCATGGCCAGCGCCAAGGACAGCACCGGCCAGATGCAGCGGGGCGCCTGAGCGAGCGGGCTCCGGGCGGTGCCGGTCAGCGACCCGGCGTCGCCCGGGCCTGAATCTTGGCCCAGCTGTCGCGCAGGCCAACCGTGCGGTTGAAGACCGGGGCGCCCGGCCGGCTGTCGGGATCGAGGCAGAAATAGCCCTGCCGCTCGAACTGCACGGCGGTGTCGGCTGGCAGCGCGGCCAGGCTCGGCTCCAGCTGGCAGCCGGTCAGCACGGTCACCGAGCTCGGATTGAGATCGTCCAGATAGTCGTGACCAGCGCCGGGCTCGCGCGCGTTGAACAGCTGCTCGTAGAGGCGGACCTCGGCCGGCACCGCGCTCGCCGCCGCCACCCAGTGCAGGGTCGCCTTGACCTTGCGGCCGTCCGGCGGGTCGCCGCCGCGGGTCGCCGGATCGTAGGTGCAACGCAGCTCGACCACCTCGCCGGCGGCGTCCTTGATCACGTCCCGGCAGGTGATGAAATAGGCGTAGCGCAGCCGCACCTCGCGGCCCGGCGCCAGGCGGAAGAACTTCTTGGCGGGCTCCTCCATGAAGTCCTCGCGCTCGATATAAAGCTCGCGCCCGAACGGCACCTCGCGCGTGCCGCCATCCGGATCCTCCGGATTGTTGATGGCGCTCAGCATCTCCATCTCGCCGGCCGGGTAGTTCTCCAGCACCACCTTGATTGGATCGAGCACCGCCATGCGCCGCTCGGCGCGCCGGTTCAGGACCTCGCGCACGCAGGAATCCAGCATCGCCACCTCGACCAGGTTGTCGCTCTTGGCGACCCCGATCCGGCGGGCGAACTCGCGGATCGCATCGGGCGGCACGCCGCGCCGGCGCAGGCCCTGCAGGGTCGGCATCCGCGGATCATCCCAGCCCCGCACATGGCCCTGCTCGACCATCTGGATCAGGCGGCGCTTGGACAGCACCGTATATTCCATGTTCAGCCGCGCGAACTCGTACTGGCGCGGCCGGGAGCTGACCGGCAGGTTCTCGATGAGCCAGTCGTAGAGCGGCCGGTGCGCCTCGAACTCCAGGGTGCAGATCGAATGGGTGATGCCCTCGATCGCGTCCGACTGGCCATGGGCGAAGTCATAGGTCGGATAGATGCACCAGGCATCGCCGGTGCGCGGATGGCTGGCATGCAGGATCCGGTAGAGCACCGGGTCGCGCAGATTGATGTTGCCGGAGCCCATGTCGATCTTGGCGCGCAGCACCTTGGCGCCGTTCTCGAACGCGCCGGCGCGCATCTGCCGGAACAGCTGCAGGTTCTCGGCCACGCTGCGGGTCCGCCAGGGGCTGTCCCGGCCCGGCTCGGTGAGCGTGCCGCGGTAGTCCCGGATCTCGGCCGCCGACAGGTCGTCGACATAGGCCAGGCCGTGCCGGATCAGATGCTCGGCCCAGTCGTAGAGCTGCTCGAAATAGTCCGAGGCGAAATAGAGATGCGGTCCCCAGTCGAAGCCGAGCCAGCGCACGTCGGCCTCGATCGCATCGATGTATTCCTGCTCCTCCTTGACCGGATTGGTGTCGTCGAAGCGGAGGTGGCAGCGACCGCCAAAGCCCTCGGCGATGCCGAAGTTCAGGCAGATCGACTTGGCATGGCCGATATGCAGATAGCCGTTCGGCTCGGGCGGGAAGCGGGTCACGACCGTGCCGACGCGACCGGCCTCGAGGTCGGCCCGGATGATGTCGCGGATGAAATCGCGCGGCTCGGCAATGGCGGCGGGATCGGCGACGCTCATCCGCGGCGTTGCTCCATGGCTTGCGGTCACGCTTCGGCAAGGGCCACTGTTTGCCAGAATTGCTGCGGCGCGCCAAGCCCGCCAGTTGCAAAGCTGCCGCAGCTCTCTGCAATCCGGCGTTTGCCTCTCCCAAATGCCGCCGGTTTGGGCTAGATCGCCAGGCTCGCCCGCCACCGGCCGGCATGGCCGCGGCGCAACATCCTGGAAGGAGCCCCTCTTGGCCCGCCTCGCGACCTTGTGCCTCGCCGTGCTCCTGCTCGGCACCGCCTGCCAGCCGACCATGTCGACCGAGGCGTTCTTCGCCGAGGCCGATCAGCGGATCGCCGAGATCCGCCAGCGCGATCTGGTGCTGCAGCTGGTCGATCCTGCGGGCAAGCCGGTCGCGGACGCCGCGGTCGAGCTGCGCCAGACCCGCCACGCGTTCGGCTTCGGCTCGGCGATCCGGCCCTGGGACGAGCCGTTCCTGAACCCGCAGTTCCAGGCGATGTTCAAGCAGCTGTTCGAATGGGGCATCGACGAGGGCGCCTTGAACTGGATCTCGTCCGAGCCCGAGCCCGGCAAGGAGGACTATTACGTCGCCGACCGCCTGGTCGAGTGGGCGCAGGCCAACGGGATCAAGCTGCACGGGCCGCCGCTGTTCTGGGCGAACGATCTGGCCGAATGGCAAAAGCCGCTCGAGGGCGACGCCCTCAAGCAGGCGATGATCCGGCGCCTGGATGCGGTCACCCGCTATCGCGGCAAGCTGGAGTTCTGGGACGTCGAGAACGAGCTGATGCACTACGACTTCTTCGTCGAGCGGCTCGGCCCCGAGATCCGGCCCTGGATGTTCAAGGAGGTCAAGAAGCGCGACCCGGACGTCAAGCTGATGGTCAACGACTACGAGATCATCGCGGGCGCCGATCCCGACAATGTCGAGCGCTACAAGGCGCTGATCCGCGACTTACAGGCGCAAGGCGCCGCGATCGACGCGGTCGGCGTGCAGGGCCACTTCATCGAGGAGAAGTGGATCGATCCGGTCGAGGTCTATCGCCGGCTCGACAGCCTGGCCGAGCTGGGCCTGCCGATCTGGATCACGGAATACGACTACGGCACCTGGGATGTGGCCTTGCGCGCCAACGCGCTGGAGGCGGTCTACCGCGCCGCCTTCAGCCACCCGATGGTCGATGGCATCATCATGTGGGGCTTCTACGAGAAGGCGCAGTGGCGGCCGCAATATCTGCCGGACTATGGCCCGGCCCATATCGTCGATGCGGATTGGCGCCTGAACGAGGCCGGCCGCCGCTACGTGGCGCTGCGCGACGCCTGGACGACCAAGGCCAGCAGCCAGAGCGATGCCAGGGGCGCCGTCCGCCTGCGCGGCTTCCACGGCGACTACGCGGTCACGGTCACGCCGCAAGGCGGCGCGGCCCAGTCCTTCAGCATCGAGCTGCCCAAGGGCAAGGAGCCGAAGACCGTGACCCTCACCGTGCAGCCTTGAGCGTTATTTTGGAACGCGGCCCTTGGATCTGGTGTTGTCCCCGCCAGACGCAGCATTGATTTACTGATACGGTAGTTGGCTGAGCGGTATCTAGACCGAGCACGTCAGCGCTGCCGGCAGCATTGGCCTTCGGGCCGGGGGGCAATGTGGACACCGCGCGGCATACCATCGGCAGCGCCAGCCTTGCGGCGGCGCCGGCACCCATCGATCTGACGCCACCTGCGGCCGAGGCGCCGCCACCGTCGTCCTCGGCCCCAGCATCGTCCTCTGCCGAGGACAACCGCATGCTGATGCGCTCCAGCATGCTGACCGGGCTGTTCATCCTGGCCCTGTTCGCGGCCCTCTACTTCGCCCAGGCGGTCCTGATCCCGATCGCCCTCGCGGTGCTCCTCAACCTGCTGCTGGCGCCCTTTGTCCGGTTCCTGAGAAAGCGGGTCTACATGCCCGAAGGGGTCGGCGCGGGCCTGGTGCTGATGGGCTTCCTGCTGGGCTTGTGCGGCGCGATCTACGGCTTGTCCGGCCCGGCGGCGCGCTGGCTGCACGAGATGCCGGTCGCGATGACGGCCGTGAAATACAAGCTGGAGACGCTGCAGCAGCCGATCCAGGAGGTCCAGGAGGCCGCCAAGCGGGTCCAGGACCTGGCGGCCAATGCCGGCGGCGGCGATCAGGCGGGCGGTGCCGCCGAGCCGATCCCGGTCGCGGTCCAAGGGCCCAGCCTGACCGAGCTGTTCGTGGGCGGCACCATGCCGTTCGTCGCCGGGCTGGTGGTCACGATCGCGCTCCTGTTCTTCCTGCTCGCCTCGGGCGACACGCTGCTGCGCCAGGCGGTCACGATCGCGCCCAAGCTGCGCGACAAGAAGCGAGTGGTCGAGATCGTGCGCGAGATGGAGGACGACGTCTCCTACTACCTGCTCACGATCAGCCTGATCAATGCCGGCTTCGGCGCCGCGATCGGGTTCGCGATGTACCTGCTGGGCATGCCCAATCCGATCCTGTGGGGCGTGATGGCGGCGGTCTTCAACTACGTGCCGTTCCTGGGCGCGGTCGCCGGCATCGCCATCGTGGCGATGGTGGCGCTGGTGACCTTCGACAACATGACCTTGGTCCTGCTGCCGCCGGCCGCCTATCTGTTCATCACCTTCGTCGAGGCGCATTTCGTGACCCCGGCGATCCTGGCGCGCCGGCTGACCTTGAACCCGGTCGCGGTGTTCCTCGCCCTGATCGTCTGGACCTGGCTTTGGGGCATCGCCGGCGCGCTCCTGGCCGTGCCGCTGCTCGCGACCTTCAAGATCTGCTGCGACCATGTCGAGCCGCTGCAGCCGATCGGCACGATGCTGGGCCGCTAGCGCTCAGCTGGCCGGAGGCAGCGCGCCCAGCTCGGCCAGCAGGCGGGCATGGGCGCGCATGCCCTGGTGGAAGCAGCGCAGCTCGAATTTCTCGTTGGGCGAATGCACCCGGTCGTCGATCAGGCCGAAGCCCATCAGGATCGAATCCATGCCGAGCAGCCGCTTGATCGCCTCGATCGCCGGGATCGAGCCGCCCATGCCGATCATCACCGCCGGCCGGCCGAAGGTCTGGGCGAGCGCCGCCTGGGCGGCGCGCAGATAGCGCGACTCGCGCGGCATGCGCAGCGCTGGCCCGCTGCCCAGATTGTCGATCTGCCAGCGGCAATCGGGCGGCGTGCGCGCCGCCAGGAACCGCGCCAGGCTCGCCTGGATCTTGGCCGGCGCCTGGCCCGGCACCAGGCGGAAGCTGAGCTTGGCCGAGGCCTTGGCCGGGATCACGGTCTTGGAGCCCGGCCCGGTGTAGCCGCCCCAGACCCCGTTCAGATCGCAGGTCGGCCGCGCCCAGAGCCGCTCCAGGAGCGAGCGGCCAGCCTCGCCATGGGGGACCTGCAGGCCGACGCTCGCCAGGAACGCCGGCTCATCGGCCGCCAGCGCCGCCCATTCGGCCGCCTCGGCGGAGAGATCGACGCAATCGTCATAGAAGCCCGGCAGCTGGACCCGGCCCGCCTCGTCATGCAGCTGGCCCAGGATCCGGGTCAGCAGGTTCAAGGGATTGGCGACCGCCCCGCCATAGAGCCCGGAATGCAGATCATGGCTGGGCCCATGCAGGGTCAGCTCGAGATACATCAGGCCGCGCAGCAGGGTCGCCAGAGCGGGCGTGTCGATGTCCCACAAGCCGGTATCCGAGACCACGCAGACATCGGCCCGCAGCTCGTCCCGATGGGCGGCGAGAAAGGGCTCGAGCGACGTGCTGCCGGACTCCTCCTCGCCCTCCAGGAACACCGTGACCCGGACCGGCAGGCTGCCGGTGACCCCATGCCAGGCGCGCATCGCCTCGATGAAGGTCATCAGCTGGCCCTTGTCGTCGACCGCGCCCCGGGCGACGATCCGCGGCCCATGCTCGGCCTCGACCACCCTTGGCTCGAAGGGCGGGCTGGTCCACAGCTCGAGCGGCTCGGCCGGCTGGACGTCGTAATGGCCGTAATAGAGGACATGCGGCAGGTTGGCGTCGGCGCCCGGCGGGCCCGGATGATGGGCGACCACCATCGGCTGGCCCGTGGTCGGGCGCAAGCTGGCGGCGAAGCCCAGCCCCGCCAGCTCGGCCACCAGCCATTCGGCGCAGGCGCGCGTTTCGGCCTGGTAGGCGGGATCGGTGCCGATGCTGGGCAGGCGCAAAATCGCCTTCAGCCGCGCCAGGGATTGGTCGCGCCCGGCTTCCAGCCGCGCCAGCACCTGCTCGAGCACCGCATCACCCATCTGGCCGCTCCTTTTGCCGCCTGACTAGCCCTGGTCGGCCAGGAAGATGCCGACGCAGCGATTGAGCGGCTCGGCGATCTGGTCGCCAGTCGCCTCGGGCAGCATCTCCTCGCCATAGGGCATCAGATCGATGGCGCTGCTGCTGATGCCGGCCTCGGTCAGCAGGGCCGCCACCGACTGCGCGCGCGCCATCGCCAGCGTCTTGTTCGGCGTCGGCGCGCCGGTGGTGTCGGAGAACGCCATGATCTTGACCCGCCGGCCATCCTGGTTGGCCTTCAGCCAGGCGGCCGTTTCCTTGGTCTTGCGCAGGCCGCCCGGCGAGAGCGTGGCGGTGCCGGAGTTGAAATGCACCTGGGTCAGCCGGATGCCGGGGCCCATCTTGAACGGATAGACGCCCATGGTCGGATCGACCGCCGGCGCGGCCGCGGCCGTGGCGCCGGCAGCGGCCACCTGGCCGGCATCCTTGTCCCGGGCCTGCAGCTTGGCGATCTCCTGGTTGGCGGCACGCAGGCTGTCGGCGTGGCTCTGGTTGGCCGCCTCGAGCTGGGCCTGGAGCTCCGCCTGGCGGGACAGGCTCTCGACCAGCGCCTGCTCGACCGCATCCAGCTGCATCCGCGCCGCGGCGAGGTCGCTGGGCGCCGCTCCCTGTTTCAGCTGATCGAGGTCGACCCCCAGATCGGCGCCTTTGAAGCGTGCCTTGATGTCGTCGATCATGGCCTCGAAATCCTGCGGCTCGGTGGCTTTGGCGGCACCACCGCCATCGCTGGGCGCCGGCGCCACGTCGGCCGCCTGCGCGAGCGTCGCTCCAACCACCAGCAGCATCGCCTGCAACAGGGTGCGATTCATCAACCGGCGCCTCCTTGTTTCGCGCTTCATGAGCGCCTTGCGACTTTTTGCCTCGCCCGGCTGTAGATCCGGGCCAACCGCGCAGCACCTTAGCGGAGCAGCCGGCAAAGGCAAAGCGGCCGCCCGTAGGCCGGTATGCCCAGATGAGGCTGCGGCCGCCCGGCCCTAGCGCGGTCTGGCCCGCTGCCCTACATGAATCATGGAGATCTAGCAGGGCAGTCGAGCCATGACCGAACGCAGTGCAAAGTTCCAGATCGGCCAGGTGGTGCGGCATCGCCACTTCGAGTTCCGCGGCGTGGTCTTCGACGTCGACCCGGAGTTCGCCAATACCGAGGAGTGGTATCAGGAGATTCCGGAGGACATCCGGCCGAAGAAGGACCAGCCGTTCTACCACCTGCTGGCGGAGAACGCCGAGGCCTACTACGTCGCCTATGTCTCGGAGCAGAACCTGACCGTGGACCAGTCCGGCGAGCCGATCGGCCATCCACGGGTCGCCGAGCTGTTCTCCAAGCTGGAGAACGGCGTCTATGTCGGCCCGCGCGGCGCCCTGGTCGCCCACTAGGCGCGCCACCGCGCGATCGAGCCCGCCGCGGCCGTTGGAGGCAAGCCGGCACGACGGCTGAACGCCGGCCACCGCCATTTTGGCCCGCCGAGGTGGAAGATCGGGCCTGAGCGCGCCATCCTCTTCTTGAGGGCCATGCTCGGGCGTGACGGTGGATGCCACAGACCCCTTGCCGGATCTGCGCTAGCCGACCCGCGCGTTGCCGCGGCGCCGCTCGCCGGCGTGGGCGGCAGTGATCGAGTTCGGGCTGCCGCTGGCGCTGGGCCTGCTGGCCCTGCCGCCCTTGCTCCATCTGTGGCAGCGCCGGCGGCCGCCAGCGGCGGGCCTGCCGTTCTCGGCGACCGGGCCCTTGGCCGCCCTGCCCCGCTCGCTGCGCCAGCGGGCGGCGACCTGGCTGCCGTGGCTGCAGATCCTGGCGCTGATGCTGGGGATCGTGGCCCTGGCCCGGCCGCAATGGGGCATGGCGGTCGGCCAGAGCCAGCATCAAGGCGTCGCGATCACGGTCCTGGTCGACATCTCCTCGAGCATGGGCGCCCTCGATTTGGAGCTGGAAGGCCAGCGCAGCGACCGGCTGGCGGTGGTCAAGACCGAGCTTGCCGACTTCATCAAGGGCGACGGCAGCGGCCTCGCCGGCCGGACCGACGACGCCATCGGGATCGCGACCTTCGCGCGCTATGCCGATCCGATCAGCTCGATCACCATGGACCATGCCGCCCTGCTGGCGCTTTTGGACGAGATCGCGATCGTGCGCCTGCCCGAGGAGGACGGCACCGCGATCGGCGACGCCTTGATGCTGGCGATCGAGCAGCTGCGCCAGCAGCCCAATGCCAGCCGGGTGATCGTGCTGATGACCGACGGCAGCCACAATGCCGGGGTCGCCGACCCGCAGGAAGCGGCCGCGATCGCTGCAGCGCTGGGCCTGCGGATCTACACCATCGGCACCGGCAGCCGGGGCGAGGCGCTGATGCCCAAGCGCCGGCCGGACGGCGGCATCGACTATGTTGCCGGGCAGGTCCATATCGACGAGTTCCTGCTGCGGAAGATCGCCGATCTGACCCATGGCCGCTATTTCCGCGCGACCGACCAGGCGACCTTGGGCGCCATCTACGGCGCGATCGACCGGCTGGAGAAGGGCACCAATCTGGTGACCTTCGCGCAGCAACGGATCGATCTGTTCCCGGGCCTGCTCGCGGGCGCGCTCGGCCTGGTCCTGCTCCAGGCGACGTTGGCCGCCACCTGGCTGCGGCGGCTGCCATGAGGCCTGGCGCGTGATCCGCTTCGCCGCTCCCGGCTGGGCGATCTTGCTGCTGGCCGCCCCTTTGCTGATGGCGCTCGCCCGCCACGCCGCCGGCCGGCAGCGCCAAGCGCTCGGCGCCTGGTTGAGCCGCGCGCCGGGGCCGCCTGGCACGCGGTTCGCGCTGGGCCGCAGCTGGCTCGCCGCCGGCGCGATCACCGGCCTGGTGCTGGCCCTGATGCAGCCGCAATGGGGCGAGGATCGGGCCGCCGGGCCGCGCCAGGGGCGAGATCTGGTGGTGTTCCTGGACACCTCGCTCAGCATGCTGGCGGACGATGTCCAGCCGAACCGGCTGGCATTGGCGAAGGCGGCGCTGGCCCAGCTGGTCGCCGCGATCCGGACCGAGGGCGGCGGCGACCGGCTGAGCCTGCTGGCCTTTGCCGGCCAGGCCCGCCTGCTCTGCCCGCCGACCCAGGACTATGATCTGTTCCTGACCCGCCTGGCCGCCGCCGGGACCGACAGCGTGCCGGAGGCCGGCACCCTGATCGGCGACGCGCTCCGCCACGGCCTGGAGCGCGTGCCGGGCATCGCCAGCGGCTTTGCCGACCTGATCCTGGTCAGCGACGGCGAGGACCATGGCAGCCTGCCGCTCGGCGCCGCCCAGCTCGCGGTCGAGCGCGGCTTCGCGCTCTACAGCCTGGGCGTCGGCGACGCCACGGCCGGCGCCTTGCTCAGCCAGCCAGGGGTGGGCGGCCTCGAGCCGATCCGCCATGCCGGGCTTGCCGTCCGCTCGCGCCTGCAGCCGGAGGTCCTGGCGAGCCTTGCCGCCGCCACCGGCGGCGCCTATCTCGGCACTGCCGATGACGGCGCTCTGGCGGGCCTGTATCGGGAGGTGATCACGCATAAGCCGCCCCGACCGATGGCGATCGTCGAACAGCCGGCGCCGGCAGAGCGCTACCGCTGGTTCCTGCTGCCGGCCCTCTTGCTGCTGGCGCTCGATCTGGCCTGGCCGCGGCGGACGCCCGCTTCATGAGGCGCTGGCGGGCGCGCCGGCCCTGGCTGCTGCTGCTCGGCAGCGTGCTGCTGGCGGGCTTTGCCGGCGACGACCTGGCGCGCGAGGCGGTGAGCCGCGGCAATGCCCACTATGCCGCCGGCGAGTACCAGGCCGCGGCCGCGGCCTACGCGCTCGCCGCCGCGCAGCTGCCGGACCGGCCCGAGATCAGCTTCGACCAGGGTGCGGCGAGCGCTGGCAGCTTCGACTACGACGCCGCCATGCGCTACTTCGATGCGGCGCTCGCCAGCGACGACCAGCGCTTCCTCGCCCGCTGCCGGTACAACATGGGCGTGGTCAGCTACCGCCAGGCGCTGGATGCGATGCAGAGCTTCCAGGACGCGCGCGGCTTCGCGGTGGCCGCGATCCGGCATCTGCGCGCCAGCCTGGCGCTGCAGCCCGACCAGGCCGACACCCGCTTCAATCTGGAGCTGGGCTACCGGCTCCTGGCCGCGATCGACGCCCAGATGGTCCAAGCACAGCGCCATGCCGAGACCCGCGATCAGAAGACCTCCGACAATCAGGGCCAGCCCTTCCAGGAGCAGCCCGAGACCAAATCCGATCAGCAGGAGAACAAGGACGTCCGCGCGCAACCGGAACCGGACGCCAAAGGCCAGCGTTCGGCCAGCATGCCGGGCGACGGCGCCCGGGCCCAGTCCATGCGCCAGATGCCGGATCCCGGGGCGCAGCCGGAGCTGACGGCGGCGCTGGCGGAGCAGAAGCTGGAGCTGTTGCGCGACCGGGCCAAGGCCGCCCAGGCGGCCCGCCGGGAAGCGCAGCGGATGCGCACCATTACGGCGCGCGAGGCCAAGTTCTGGTGATGACATTCGATTGGATGATGTAGCCCATGCCCCACCATGCCCACCGTGGACTTGCCCGGGCGCGGCGCCGCGCCGCGCTCCTCAGCCTTGCCGGCTGTCTCCTGCCTTGGCTTGCAAGCGGCCAGGCGGCGGCCTTTGAGGGCGCCACGGGGCTCGACCGGGCGCTCGAGCTGATGCACGCGACCCGGACGCTCGCCTGCAGCGCCGACACCATATCCGAGCGCAACAGTCTCGGCCGGCGCCTGCCCGGCGTCTCGGTGAGCGCCAGCCGCGACGAGATCCACCCGATGGTCGCCGGGATCCGCCGGGTGTTCGACCTGCCCGAGGGCCGCCTGGCGATCGACTGGCTGGCACCCCAGGGCGAGCTCGAGAACATTCGGCTGCAGATCGACGCGGCGGCCGGCCGGCAGCCGCTGCTCTACGTCATGCTGGATGGCCACTGCCGGGTGCAGACGGCGCGCCGGATCGACTATGACGCCGAGGGCCGGCCGCGCGAGATCCTGCATCTGAACGGGACCTTGGCGCCGACCGGCCAGGTCGAGCTGATCGACCCGCCGATTCCGGTCCATGCCGATCCGGGCGGCATCGCGGTCGCCCTGATCGATACCGGGGTCAACTACACCTTGCCCACCATCGGCGCGCGCCTGGCGCGCGCCGCGGATGGCAGCCTGCTCGGCTACGACTACTGGGATCTCGACGACGCGCCGTTCGATGCCAATCCCGGCCGCTCGCCGTTCTTCCCCGGCCGGCACGGCACCGCGGTGGCGAGCCTGGTGGTGGCCGAGGCGCCGGTCGCGCGGCTGGTGCCCTACCGCTTTCCCCGGCCGGACATGCGCCGCCTGGGGGACCTGATCGACGCGGCCGCGGACCAGGGCATCCGGCTCGCCAACATGTCGCTCGCCAGCCTGCGCGCCGCGGACTGGCAGGCGTTCAACGATGCGGTCGCCCGGCATCCCGAGATGCTGTTCGTGGTCGCCGCCGGCAACCATGGCCGCGACATCGACCGCCAGCCGGTCTTTCCGGCCGCGGTCAAGCAGCCCAACCTGATCGCCGTGACCGCCGGCACCGCCAAGGGCGAGCTGGTCAAGCAGGCCAATTGGGGCCAGGTCTCGGTCGATCTGATGGCGCCGGCGGACCAGATCCCGGTCCTGGATTTCGACGGCATCGCGCGGCGGGTCACCGGCTCGAGCTACGCCACCGCCAGGGTCACCGCCCTGGCTGCCTGCCTGCTCGCGGCCTATCCGGCGCGCGACATCGCCGCGATCAAGGCCGCGATCTTCGCGCTGGCGGTGCCGCCGGCCGAGCCCGCCCGGGTCGCCCAGGGCTTCATCCCGGATGCGATCTTCGGCCAGCGCGGCGCCTGCGCCAGCCAGCCACCGGACTCCGCGATCTAGCGCCAAGCTGATCGCGG
>CADEGR010000025.1:14525-22159 GCA_902826935.1 uncultured Alphaproteobacteria bacterium
GCCAAGCTGATCGCGGCCGGCTCAGCCGGCAGCGCCGGCGGACCAGGCCGGGCCGCTAGTCGTCGACCATCTCGCTGCGCAGCCTCAGCCGGTCCTCGCCGGTCCAGCCGGCAAACCGGATCCGTGCGAAATTGCGGTGCAGCATGGCGATGCGCTTGTAGAACTCGACCTCGTAGGTGACCTTGACCTTCGTGCCCTGCCGTTCCAGCACCTTGACGAAGGGCGCCATCATGTCCTCGAGATCGTCCTCCTCGACCGTCATGCAGCGCCGCTGATCGAGCAGCTGCTGGCGCAGCCCGGCCAGATCAGTGGTGGCCGCGGCCGCCGCCAGCGCCTGGTCGTAGCCCTCAGGCGTGGTGCACAGAAAGCTGTCGCCGAGCAGCACCTGGTCGTCCGGCGCCGCCGCCCCGGCCGAGGCCAGGCCGAAGGCCGCGAGCGCCAAGCCAATGCCCAGCGTCAGCCTGGCCCTCCTTCTTGCCGCCGGCATCACTCCCGGTCCTTCCAATTGGCGCCGTCGATCGCCAGGGTCTCCAGATAGGCGCCGATCTGGGAGATCTGGTCACCGTCCAGATATTGTTCCCAAGGCGGCATCTGCTTGCCTGGCAAGCCGCCGGCGACGATGCCGACGAACTGGCTATAGCCCTTCTTGAACTTGCGCAGATCAGCGCCGTACTTGCCAAAGCGGGATTCGCCATTGCCCTGGCCGCCATGGCATTGGGTGCAAAAGGTGTTGAACAGCTTGCGGCCCTGCTTGATCGCAGTCTGGTCGCCCGACATCGGATTGTCGGAGGCGACCACGCCCGCCGCCGGCAGCGGCACGGCAACGACGCCGAGCATGACGGCGCCGATTACCGATCCGAGCGTGAGCCATGTATCGATTCGCCATTCGCGCATGGCGTGGTCCTCCCCAGGCTGCGCGCGCGCCTCGTGCAGGGACGTGGGCGGCGGCCGGTGCTCGGCCGGCCGCCGCCCACCGCCCGAGCCGTTGGCTAGGGCAGCTCGAACGCCACCACCGCCGCGGATTCCTGGTAGTCCACCAGCTTGTCCGGCCACAGGCTGGCGACCGCCCGGCCGACATACGAGCCATGGCCGGTGGTGATCGCGATGTACTGCTTGCCGTTGACCTCGTAGGACACGATGCCGCCGTTCGAGCCGGTGCCCAGGTTGAACTTCCAGAGCTGGTCGCCGGTCTCGCCGTCGAGCGCCTCGATGTCGCCCTCATAGGTCGCGTTGAACAATAGGCCGGTCGCGGTCGACATCAGCGCCGAGTGCGGGATGATGTCGTAGCGCTTCTCCCATTTCAGCTCACCGGTGACCGGGTCGCGCGCGGTGATCCGGCCATGCATCTTGTCGTTGGGCGGATCGGTGCCTTCCCAGGTCGCCGACATGAAGACCACCGCGAACGGCTCGGTGGTGCGGGTCTCGGAGCCCGCGGTCGCCGGGCCGCCCTCCTCGGGATTGACCGTGAGGTTCATGCACCACTCGTTGACCACCCGGTAGAACAGGCCGGTCTCCGGGTTGTAGGTGCCGGCGTTCCAGCTATGGCCGCCGTCGATCGCCGGGCAGACCAGGGTCTTCTCGCCGGCCTTCGGCCAGAGCTGGTTTTCCCACTGGCCGCTCTCGAGATTGAAGCCGGTGGTCCAGTTGTAGTTCTTCATGTCCGGATAGACCGCGAGCGGCTGGCCGGTCTTGACGTCGAACACGTGGTTGAAGCCGTTCTTGCCCGGATGCAGGACGATGTTGCGATCGTCCTTCTTGAGCATCACGAACTCGCCCGGCGCCGCGTCGTAGTCGTAAGGATCGCTCGGCGCCTCCTGGAAGTACCAGTTGAGCTTGCCGCTCTCGAGATCGAGCGCGATCGCCGAGGAGGTGTAGAGATTGGCGCCGGGCCGGTGGCCCGGAGTCTTCGGATCCAGGCATTTGTCGCCGCAGAAATCGTAGTCCGGATTGGGGTTGCCGGTGCCGATCAGGATCTGGTTGTTGGCGTAGTCGACGGTGCCGGGCTGCCAGGAGCCGCCGCCGCCATATTTCCAGCTGTCGCCGCCCCAGGTGGCCAGCGCCTTCGGATCGTCGCGGCCGGTGGTGTAGAAGGTCCAGCGCAGCTTGCCGTCCTTCGGATCGACGCCGAAGATCCGGCCTTCGACCGGATACTCGCCGCCATTCTGGCCGATCACGAACAGATCCGAGTTGACGAAGGTGCCGGCCCCGCTGAAGCCCGCCGAGTCGACCGTGCTGTCGACCAGCTGGCTCTTCCAGAGCTCCTCGCCGGTGTTCTCGTCGAGCGCCACCAGGGCGCCGTCGGCGCGGCCCATATAGACCCGGCCATCGCCGACCGACAGGCCGCGGGCATGGGCGAAGAACGAGCGGGCGACGATCGCCTCGTCCATCTCCGGCACATAGGACCACAGCCGCTTGCCGGTGGCCGCATCGACCTTCCAGACATTGGACGGGTTGGCGGCGAAATACATGGCGCCGTCGATCACGACCGGAGTCGACTGCAGGCCCATGCGGTCATTGCCCGGCAGGAACATCCAGGCGACCTTGAGGTCCTTCACGTTCTCCTTGGTGATCTGCTTGAGCGGGGTATGCCGCCAGGCGGTGTCGACGGTGCGGTGATAGGCGCACCAATTGCCGTCGGCGCAGTTCTTGATATTGGCGGCCGAAGAATCCGCCAGCGCGGCCGGCGCGCTGGCCAGGCCGATCAACGCGGTCAATGCGGCGATGCGGCCCGACTGGTCGAGCTGCAACCATCGATGCATGCGTGGCATGAGTCGCCTCCCCAGATCGTGATGGAGCTGGCCCGACCGGTTCTCCGGTATTTTACGCGTAGATTGAGGGCCGAGGCTCCTTGCCTCCATTTCTGGAATTAGAGCAACAAACCCGGCCTGCAAGCCGCCCAGCTGGTTTTTGTGCGCCTCACGAGGGCGGCTCGCCCAGGAGGTGAGGCTCAGCGCTCCTCGCGCCGGAACGGCGCCAGCAACGCGGCCGGCGCGCGGGCGCTGCGGGCGAGCAGGGCCATGGCGAGGATGGTCGCGAGGAACGGCAGCATCAGGAACAAGGGATAAGGCAGGCCGAAGGCGCCGCTCGACTGCAGCCGGAGCTGCAGGGCATCCAGCGCCCCGAACAGCAAGGCCGCTCCCGCCGCCCGCCAGGGATCCCAGCGGGCCAGCACGACCAGGGCGATGCAGACCCAGCCGCGCCCCGAGATCACGCCGAAGGTGAAGGCGTTGAACTGGGCCAGCGATAGATAGGCTCCAGCCAGGCCCATCAGGGCACCGCCCAGCGCCAGGGCCTGGTAGCGCATCGCGAACACCGCGACCCCGGCGCTCGCCGCCGCTTGGGGGTTTTCACCGACCGCGCGCAGGTTCAAGCCCCATGGCGTGCGGTAAAGGAGGAAGGCCAGGAGCGGCACCAGGAGCAGCGCCAGATAGACCAGGGGCACCTGATCGAACAGCACCGGCCCGAGCCAGGGCAGCTCCGCCAGGCCCGGCACCGGCAGGGTCTGGAACGGCTCGATATGGGGCGGCTGACCCGGCTGGCCGAAGATCAGGCGATAGGCGTAGAAGCTGAGGCCCGTGCACAGCATGGTGATGCCAAGGCCAGCGACATGCTGGCTGAGCCCGAGGCTGACCGTGAGCAGGCCGAGCAGCAGCCCGAACAAGGCGCCCACCAGCAGCGCCGCCAGGATGCCCAGCCACAGCTCGCCGGTGAAATAGGCGACCGAGAAGCCGGTCATGGCGCCTAAGAGCATGATGCCCTCGATGCCGAGATTGAGCACGCCGGCGCGCTCGCAGAGCAGCTCGCCCAGCGTCGCCAGCAGCAACGGCGTCGCGACCCGGAGCACGGCCGCGAAGAAGCCGACCTGGAGCAGCAGGTCCCAGAGCGCGCTAATGGCCCGCCTCCCCGCCACGCCGCTGCCAGCGCACGCGGTGGCTGGTGAACAGCAGCGCGGTCAGCATGCACAGGAGGGCGGTGCCCTGGATCACGTCGGCCAGGAACACCGGCACGCCGGTGGTGCGGGCGAGCGTCTCGGCGCCGGTCGCGACCGCGGCGAAGAACAGGGCGGCCGGCAGCACGCCCAGCGGATTGAGCCGCGCCAGCATCGCGACCACGATGCCGGTATAGCCGTAGCCGGGCGACAGGCCGGCCATGACCTGGTAGTGCACGCCCGCGACCTCGCCGACCCCCGCCAGGCCGGCCAGCGCGCCCGACAGGGCGGCGACCACGAGCAGGACGGCGCCGGCCCGGATGCCGGCATGGGCGGCGGCGCGCGGATTGTCGCCGACCGCGCGGAGCGCGAAGCCGAAGGTCGTGCGGCGCACCAGGAACCACAAGGCAGGTGCCGCCAGCAGCGCCAGCAGCACGCCCAGATGCAGCCGGCTCGCCCGCCAGAGCATCGGATATTCCGCCGCCGGCAGGATGTCGGGCGAGTCCGGATAGCCGCTCAAGGGATCCTTCCAGGGGCCATCCAGCAGCGCCAGCATGGCGTAGTAGATGACGAAGTTCAGCATCAGGCTGGCGACCACGTCGTCGACCTTGAGGCGCAGCCGCAGGAGCGCTGGCACCAGCGCGGCCACCGCCCCGGCTGCCGCCCCGCCCAGGATCATGCCGGGCAGGAGCGCCCAGCCGGGCAGGCCGGCCTGGCTGCCGATGAAGGCCGCCGCCATGGCGCCCGCCAGGAGCTGGCCTTCGCCGCCGATGTTCCAGAAGCGCGCGCGAAAGGCGAGCGCCGCCGCCAGCCCGGTGAACACCAAGGGCGCCGCCTTGACCAGGGTCTCGAAGCTGTTGAAGCGGCTGCCGAAGGCGCCTGAGGCCAGCGCCTGGTAGGCCGGCAGCACGCCCGCCCCGGCCAGGAGGATCAGGCCGCTGCACAGGATCAGGGTCGCGGCCAGCGCCGCCAGCGGCAAGGCCAGGCCCAGCCAGGCGGGCGTGCTGGCGCGCGGCTCGAGGCGCAGGCGGCTCACGCCGCGGCCGCCTGGCCCGCCATCATCAGGCCCAGCCGGGTCCGATCGGCCTCGGCCACCGGCAGGATGCCGACGATCCGGCCGCCATGCATGACCGCGATCCGGTCGCTGAGCGCGGAGAGCTCATCCAGATCCTCGCTGATCAGGAGCACGGCACCCCCCTGGCGGCAGAGCTCGAGCAGGCGGCTGTGGACGAAGGCCTGGGCGGCGACGTCGAGGCCGCGGGTCGGCTGGGCGGCGATCAGGAGGCGCGGGCCGAAGGCCAGCTCGCGCGCCAGGAGCGCCTTTTGCAGATTCCCGCCCGAAAGCGCCCCGGTCCGCCCGCCCGGGCTGGCCGAGCGGACATCGAAGGCCGCGATCTGCGCCGCCGCGAACTCGGCCATGGCGGCCAGCCTGAGCACGCCGTGGCGGCTGAACGGCGGCTCGTGGAAGCGGGCCAGCGCCAGGCTCTCGGCGAGCGGCGCGCCCGCGATCAACCCCTCGCCTAGGCGATCCTCCGGGATCACCGCGACGCCCAGGCGCCGCAGCTGGCGGGGCGTCGGCCGGCGCAGGATCTGGCCCGCCACCAAGAGGCGGCCGCGGCGCGGCGGCACCAGGCCCGCGATCAGCTGCGCCAGCTCGCGCTGGCCGTTGCCGGAGACGCCGGCGATGCCCAGGATCTCGCCGGCGGCCAGGCTGAACGAAATGTCGTCGAGCGCCACGCCGTGGCGGCCGCGCGCCGCGGCCCCGATGCCCTGCAGCTCGAGCAGCGTCGGCCCGGGCGCCCGTGCGGTCCGGGTCGGCGCCGCCAGATCCTGGCCGCACATCAGCCGGGCCAGCTGCTGGTCGGTCACGGCTTCGGTCAGGGCCAGGTCGCCGACCACCCGGCCCTGGCGCAAGACCACGACGCGGCTGACCAAGGCGCGCAGCTCCGCCAGCTTGTGGCTGATATAGATGACGCCGACGCCCTCGGCGGCCATGGCGCGCAACGCCCGGAACAGGCCGTCCGCCTCGCTCGGGGTCAGGACCGAGGTCGGCTCGTCCAGGATCAGGATCCGGGCGCCGCGATAGAGCGCCTTCATGATCTCGAGCCGCTGCTGCTCGCCCACCGTCAGGGTCTCGACCAGCCGCTCCGGCGCCAGCCGCAGGCCGTAGCGCTCCCCCAAGCTCGCGAGCTTGGCCAAGGCGCCGGCGCGATCCAGCCGGCCCCGCCGGCCGGGCTGGCCGATCAGCAGGTTCTCCAGCACGGTCATGCGGTCGACCAGGTGGAAATGCTGATGCACCATGCCGATGCCATGGGCCAGGCTGTCGGCCGGATGGCGGATCCGGACCGGCTGGCCGGCGATCCGGATGGTGCCCGCATCGGCGGCATAGAGACCGAACAGGATGTTCATGAGCGTGGTCTTGCCGGCGCCGTTCTCGCCGAGCAGGCCCAGGATCTCGCCGTGGTCCAGGCGCAGATCGACCGCCCGGTTGGCGTGCGCCGCGCCGAAGCGCTTGTCGATGCCGCTAAGCTCGAGCAGCGGCGCCGCCATCGCCTGCCTACTCCGATTGCGGCGTGCCCTCGTCGACATCGACCCGGAAATTGCCCGACATGATCTCCTGGCGCTTGGCCTCGACCAGCGCCTTGACGTCGGCCGGCAGCTTGCCGTCGAAGGCGTGGTAGGGGGCCAGGAACGAGCCGCCCTTGCTCATATAGGAGAAGGCGCCCAGATCCTGGGCCGTGAACACGCCCGCCTTGACCAGGCTGACCGCCTGCTTGACGGTCGGCCACATGTCCCAGACCACGCTGGTGACGACCGCGTCCGGCGCCAGCTCGGACTGATCGGACATGTTGCCGATCGCCAGCACGCCGCGCTCCTTGGCCGCCTCGATCACGCCGAAGCGCTCGGCATAGAGCACGTCGACGCCGGCCTCGATCTGGGCGATCGCCGCCTCCTTGGCCTTAGGTGGATCGAAGAACGAGCCGATGAAGGTGAACTTGCACTTGGCCGCCGGGTTGACCGACTTGGCGCCGGCGCAAAAGGCGTTGCACAGGCGGTTGACCTCCGGGATCGGCATGGCCGCGACCGCGCCGATGGTGTTGCTCTTGGTCAGCTTGCCGGCCAGCATGCCGGCCAGATAGGCTGGCTCGTGGATCCAGTTGTCGAACACCGCGAAATTGGGCTCGGCCGGGCCGATCCCGGAACCGAAGGCGAACGCCGTCTCGGGGTAGTCCGCCGCGACCCGGCGCGTGATCCGCTCGGTGCCGAAGCTGTCGCCCATGATCAGGCCGTAGCCCTGCTCGGCATAGTCGCGCAGCACCCGGGCGAAGTCGGCGGCGGTGACGCTCTCCGACCAGACATAGTCGATGCCAAGCTCGGCCTTGGCCTTCTGCAGGGCGACATGGATCTGGTTGACCCAAGGCTCCTCGATCGGGGTCTCGAAGACTGCCGCGACCTTGAGCGGCTGGTCCTGCGCGCTGGCCGGCGTGCCGGCCAGCGCCATGCCCACCAACCCGCTCGCCAGCACGCCCAGCCATGCCCGCCGGCCGATCATCCTGCCGCTGCCCATGCCTTTGTCCCCCCATTCCGCAGTGCTTGCCTCGACTATAGGGACAGCCCGCGGCCAAGGGCAATCTACACGGCCGCCGCGGCCTGCCGACCGGCCCGGCTGGCGTGGCGCGGCATGGCTGGAACTCGCGCTCCGCCA
>CADEGR010000025.1:22259-23499 GCA_902826935.1 uncultured Alphaproteobacteria bacterium
TCTGCCTGGCGATCGGCGCCCAGGAGCTGGGCGTCCTGTGGCTAGACCCATGCCTGCGCTGAGCCGGGCCAAGCTTGACCAGGTGCTTCTGGTCAGCCTCGCGCTGATCGGGCCGGCCGAGGCGCACGGCCTGGCGACGCCCGAGACCAACGATGGCGCCTGGCGTCTGGCGGTCGGCCTGCCGCTGCTGCTGGCCGCGCTCGCCTATCGCCGCGGCCTGCGGCGCGCCTGGCGCCGGGCCGGGCCGGGCCGCGCGATCCGCTGGCCCGAAGCCGCGGCCGCTGGCGCCGGCTTCCTCAGCCTGGCGCTGCTGCTCGCTTTGCCGCTGCATGCCTGGGGCCGGCTGCGCTTCGCGCCGCATATGCTGGAGCATCAGATCCTGACCGTGCTGGCCGCGCCGCTGCTGGCCGCCGGCCGGCCCGGCCTCGCCTATCTGCTGGCGCTGCCGCTGCGCTGGCGCCGCCGGCTCGGCTTCTGGCTGATGCGCGGCCCCGGCCGGGCCCTCCGACCGCCTGCGCTGGCCCCTGGCGCCGCCTGGCTGCTGCATGTCGCGATCCTGTGGCTCTGGCACACGCCTTTGCTGTTCGAGGCGGCGCTGTGGAGCGAGCCCGTGCACTATCTGCAGCACGTCACCTTGCTGCTCAGCGCCTGCCTGTTCTGGACCACGATCCTGCCGCGGCGGCCGACCCAGGCCAAGCAGGCGATCGCGCTGGTCTCGCTGTTCACGACCGCCCTGCAGGCGACCCTGCTCGGCGCCTTGCTGACCCTGTCGCCGACCTTGTGGTACCCGACCTATGCCGGCCCCGACGCCCTGGTGGACCAGCAGCTGGCGGGCCTGATCATGTGGGTGCCGGGCGGCCTCGCCTATGTCATCGCCGCATTGGCGATCGGCGCCCAGCTGCTGCGCGACGACCCGCCGCGCCGGCGCGCGCCATCGCTTTGAAGCCACCGCTGACCTCCGCCCAAGGGCGTCAGCAACGCCAGGGCCCAGGCAGGTCGGCCGAACCGCCAGCCGAAACCACCCTCGATCCGGCAACGCTCTCAGGTCAAGACCCGCTCAGACGAACATCGGGCCGCCTGATTAACCCAATCTTCAGCAGAGCCAGCGATCCTGTCCATGGTCCATGCGACCCTGGAAGTCCGCGCGCCGATCATCGGATTGGTCGGCGGGACGGAGTCCCAGGGTCGCATGGACCAGTGTCAGCTTCAGCCCAAAACCTTAATAAACGGTTCGCGGCGC